>DATKCJ010000086.1:0-4968 GCA_035513275.1 Opitutaceae bacterium | reverse complement strand
GAGCTTCACCTCGGGCGCGCCGACTGCGATGGTCTCGCCGCCAACGGTTGAGGAAGCGCTCACCGCGGGACGCGACGGTGCGGTTGGCGCGTCCGCCGGGCCTTCCATGCGAAGCGTGCGGGAGAGCACCGCCAGCATATTCTCAAATGCGAGTCTGTTGGTCGCGGTGCGGAACAGGCCGGTGCAAATCTGGAGACGGATGTTGTCCATCATCTCCTCGAAGTAGCGGAACGCCTCGCCCTTGTATTCGCTGAGCGGGTCCTTCTGGCCGTAGGCGCGCAGGCCAACGCTGCGACGCAACTCTTCCATCTCGGTGAGATGCTCCTGCCAATGGTGGTCGATCGCATTGATGATGACGTAGCGCTCGAGTCCGCCGAGCGCTTCTGGCACCTCGACGGATTCCTTGAGCGAGTAGGCGTCCTTGAGCCGGCCTGCGATGAGAGCCGCGGCCTCGGGCTGCTTGAGCGATGCGATCTCCCCGGCCTTGAGTGAGATCGGGAAATGCGTCCCGACCCAGTGCACGAGGGTATCGATCTCGGTGGCGCCGCCCGGGGCGCTTGCTGTGAAGCCTGCGGTCTCGAGGCGGAACGTGACCTCCTCGTCGATGAACTCGAACATCATGTCCTTGCAACGGTCGGCGTGGATCGCGTCGTTGCGGATCGAGTAGATGATCTCCCGCTGCTTATTGAGGACGTCGTCGTATTGGAGCAGCCGCTTGCGGATCGCGTAGTTCTGCTGCTCGACCTTTTTCTGCGCCGACTCGATCGAGCGGTTGAGCCATGGATGCTCGAGCGGCTCACCCTCCTCCATCGAGCCTTCGATCATCTTCGCCATCAGTCCCCCCGAGGCGAACAGGCGCATGAGGTCGTCCTCGAGGGAAATGTTGAAGCGCGACTCGCCGGGGTCGCCTTGGCGCGCGCAGCGCCCGCGGAGTTGCCGGTCGATGCGGCGCGACTCGTGCCGCTCGGTGCCGACGACGAGCAGGCCGCCGAGCCCGGGCACGCCCTCGCCCAGTTTGATGTCGGTGCCGCGGCCTGCCATGTTGGTGGCGATCGTGACGCCGCCGCGCTGGCCCGCGCGCGAGACGATCTCGGCTTCTTGCTGGTGGAACTTGGCGTTGAGGACGGCGTGCGGGATGTTCACGCGGCGCAACATGCGGCCGAGAACTTCGGATGCCTCGACCGAAACGGTGCCGACGAGGACGGGCTGGCCGCGCTCGTGCGCTTCCTGGACGGTCTTCACGACCGCGTTGAACTTCTCGCGGCGTGTCTTGTAGATGACGTCGTTGAAGTCCTTGCGGATGCAGGGCACGTTTGTCGGGATGACGACGACCGTGAGTTTGTAGATGTCGAAGAACTCGGTGGCCTCGGTCTCGGCGGTGCCGGTCATGCCCGCGAGCTTCGCATACATCCTGAAGTAGTTCTGGATCGTGACCGTGGCGTAGGTGCGCGTCTCGCGCTCGATCGTCACGCCTTCCTTGGCCTCGACAGCTTGGTGCAGTCCATCGCTCCAGCGGCGGCCCGACATGATGCGGCCGGTGTTTTCGTCGACGATGACGACCTTGCCCTCCTGCACGACATACTCGATGTCCTTTTCGTAGATCGCGTAGGCGCGCAGGAGCTGGGAGATGGCATGAATGTCCTCTGAAACCTGTTCCTGTTGCTGCTGGTTCTTGAGCTTCTCGGCTTCCTTCTCGGCGGGTGAGAGGTTCGTGTCGCGATCGATCTCCATGAAGCGCGTGGCAACATCTGGCATCATGAACGCGTCGGGATTGTCAGGCCGCAGGTAGGTGCGCCCCTTCTCGGTGAGGTCGGCCTGGTGGCCGCGCTCGTCGATCGCGAAAAACAGCTCCTCCTTCAGCGCATAGAGCTGCGCCTTCATGAAGTCGGTGTTCATCTCGAGGTCGATCTTGTCGAGTAGCTTCCTGAAGGGCGCATTCTCCATCAGGCGCATGAGCTGCTTGTTCTTCGGCATGCCCTGTTTCACCTGGAGCATCTTAAGCGATGCCTCGCGGCGCTGGTCGTCGGTGATGCCCTCCTTCTCGAGGATCTCCTTCGCCTCGGAGATGAGCCGGTTGCAGAAACGGGATTGCTCCTGGTAGATGCGCTCGATGCCGGGCTTGTGGCGCGTGAAGGGCTGCTCGCGCTCGATCGCCGCGGGGCCGGAGATGATCAGCGGCGTGCGCGCCTCGTCGACGAGGATGGAATCGATTTCGTCAACGATGCAGAAGTAGTGATCGCGCTGCACCTGGTCGTCCTTGCGCGTGGCCATGCCGTTGTCGCGCAGGTAGTCGAAGCCGAACTCGGAGGCGGTGCCGTAGGTGATGTCCCGGCCATACATCTCGCGGCGCAGATCCGGCGCCATCTGTTGCTGGATGCAGCCGACGGAGACGCCGAGAAAGTTGTAGAGGTGGCCCATCCACTCGGAATCGCGGCGCGCGAGGTAGTCGTTGACGGTGACGAGCTGGCAGTTCCGGCCGGAGAGCGAGTTGAGGTAGAGTGGCAGCGTGGCGACGAGGGTTTTGCCCTCCCCGGTGGCCATCTCGGCGATCTTTCCCTGGTGGAGCGCGACGCCGCCGATGAGCTGGACGTCGAAGTGGACCATCTGCCACGGCAATTCGTGGTCGCACACGATGAACGACTTTCCGCTGAGCCGGCGCGCGGCATTCTTCACTGCTGCGAAGGCCTCCGGAAGGATCGAGTCGAGGCTCTCGCCGTCACGAACACGCGCGCGAAACTCGTCCGTTTTTGCGCGAAGTTGTTCGTCGGAAAGCGAGCGGTAGGACGTGTCGAACTCGTTGACCTTTGCAACGATCGGTTTGCAGCTGGCGATGAACTTTCGGTAGTGCCGCCCGGCAAACCGCTTTAACAAAAGTGAGAGCATGAAGGGCCGATACCATAGGACGGGGAGAAGGCTTGGCAAATGACAAATACCAATGATAGTGCAGCCACGATCGCGGTCTTCCGCCGGCAAATCTGGCTCGTAGCGGGCCTCGCCGGCGCACATTTCCGCCGTCGGATCCATACATGCCACAATCCGGCCAATCCTCCCCCGCGCCCGCACCCACAGCCACGGGATTTTTCAAGGCTTACGACACGAAAGGGCATTTCGACGAGATGCTCGATGGCACAGGCGGCATCCGCCCGCACTACGGCCGCTTCAAGGAGCGGCTCGACGGGCTGACACCCGAGGAGTTCAAGACGCGGCAGGAAGCCGTCGACCTGTCGTTCCTGCGCCAGGGCATCACCTTCAACGTCTATGGCGACGCGCAAGGCAGCGAGCGGATCTTCCCCTTCGACCTCGTGCCGCGGATCATCCCGGCCGCCGAGTGGGAGCACCTTGAGGACGGCCTCATCCAGCGCATCACTGCGCTGAACCTTTTCCTGCACGACATCTACCACGAGCAGAACATCCTCAACGACGGCACCATCCCCGCCGAATACGTTCTCTCCGCGAAACACTTCCGGCGCGAGTTCGTGAATTTCCAGGTGCCGCGCGACATCTACATCCACATCTGCGGCACCGACATCATCCGCGACGAGCATGGCCGCTACCTCGTCCTCGAAGACAACGCCCGCTGCCCGTCCGGTGTGAGCTACGTGCTTGAGAACCGCCGCGCCCTCAAGCGCACCTACCCACGCAGCTTCGAGGCCATCGGCGTGCGCCCGGTCGAGCACTACCCGAACGAGCTGCACAACGTGATGCAGCACATCGCGCCACCGGGTGTCGTCGACCCTACGATGGTCCTCCTTACGCCCGGCGCCTACAACTCCGCCTACTTCGAGCACACCTATCTCGCGCGGCAGATGGGCATTGAGATCGTCGAGGGACGCGACCTCCTCGTGCGCGACCAGCACGTTTTCATGCGCACGACGAAAGGCCTCGAGCCGGTGCATGTGATCTACCGGCGCATCGATGACGACTTTCTCGATCCCACGGTCTTCCGCCGCGACTCCGCGCTCGGCGTGCCCGGCCTCGTGCAGGCCTACCGCGCCGGCAACGTCTCCCTCGCCAACTCCATCGGCACCGGAGTCGCCGACGACAAGGTCATCTACCGCTTCGTGCCGCAGATGATACGCTACTACCTCGACCAGGAGCCGATCCTGCCGAACGTCGACACCTACCTCGCGAACGAGGATGACGATCGCGCCTACATCCTCGAGAACATCGAGAAACTCGTCGTCAAGGCTGCGAACGAGGCCGGCGGCTACGGCATGATCATCGGCCCGCACGCCACAAAGGCCGAGTGTGCGGATTTCCGTGCGAAGGTGAAATCCGATCCGCGCAACTACATCGCGCAGCCCGTCATTTCGCTCTCGCGCCATCCCACTTTCCACGAAGGCGCCTTCGCCGGCCGGCACATCGACCTGCGGCCGTTCATCCTGTACGGCGAGAAGCCCGTCGTCATCCCCGGTGGACTCACGCGCGTCGCGCTGCGCCCGGGCTCGCTTGTTGTGAACTCCTCACAAGGCGGCGGAAGCAAAGACACGTGGGTTCTTTACTCTGATGAGTAGCGAGGAGTGAGTAGCGGGTAGCGAGCATGCAAAACACCTACTTAATGGATCACAGCCTCTTCCCTCCTACTCGCTACGCGCTACTCGTTACTCGCTACTTCCTGCCATGCTGAGCCGGGTCGCCAACGGACTTTACTGGATGAGCCGCTACGTCGAGCGCGCGGAAAACACCGCGCGCCTGGTCGACGTGAACCTGCAGCTCATGCTCAATTTCAGAAACCTCAACCACGACGCGTTGAACGGCTACTGGAAGCCCATCGTCGAGAGCACGGGCGACGAGGAGCGATTCTCGAAACTCTATCCGAAGCTCACCGGGGAGAACGTATCCGAGTTCTTCGTCTTCCAGCCGGCCAACCCGAACTCGCTCGTCTCCTCGATCGGCCAGGCCCGTGAGAGCGCGCGCACCGTGCGCGAGCAAATCACCGGCGAGCGGTGGGACGCGCGCAACCGGCTC
>DATKCJ010000085.1:0-18540 GCA_035513275.1 Opitutaceae bacterium | reverse complement strand
GCCTGCCGGTCGAGCGCTCGATAACGGATTCCGAGTCGTTCACGACCGGGTAGATCGTGTTGAGGAGGCCGCGCGACTTCGTCGAGATCTTGATTCGAAAGCGCCGCGAGCCGTCGACTTCCTCCTCGACCGTCTCGATGCGTGTCTCGCCGATGTTGCTCAGGATTCCCCAGTTCATCCGGAACACGAGGAGTTCGCCGGGGCGAAGGAACGCGACCGATGCCGAGTCGACGTTGGCGTGTGGAGCTGGCTCTTCCTCTTGCGCGTCAACGGGCGATACTTCGGCCATAGGCGCATGCACGACTTCGAGTTCTTCGGGCAGTTGCGACTCCGGAAGTGGCGGGCGGGGAGACGGGAGTGGTGCGTCGGACGTTGTTGGTTGCGGCTCGGGAACTGACTCGGCGATCGGCTTGAGCTCGGGGCTCTTCTCCTCTGGCTGCACGAAAGTCTGAGAGTCGAGCACCACCGGAACGGGCACGAGCACCACCGGCTCAGCCGATTGCGGTGTCGACGCGAGTGCGACCGCCGGCGCCGGTGCGATCGTCGGCGCGCGACCCGAGGTGCAGCCCGCCATGGCCAGCGCCATCGCAGCCATCAGCGCGAATCTGGTCTTTGTTTCAATAGGCGTCACGGATCGAAGGAAAGCGTTCAGACCTCAGGATGCCAGAAAGGTGCGCACCGCCAAAGTATTTCTCGATGCTCGGAGAGGTTCACTCGAGCTTAAGGTCGAGCTGGTTCGGCAGGCCGAGCGCCCATGCCTCGATGCCGAGCGCCCGCAGGTCCGAGGCGAACTCCCGCGCAAACCCGTGCATCGTGAAGACGCGCGACGGATTCACTGCGCGCACAAACGCGAGCAAGTCCGCGTGGTCCGCGTGGTCAGAGAGTGGGAACGCGGCATCCGCGCGAAACCGATACGCCGCACCTGGGTCCGCGGCCCAGCCGCTCACCATCGCGGTGCGGCACTTCGGCAGCGCACTCAGCCAGCCGTCGTCGCCGTATGCGGGAGGTCCGATCACGACATGGCCGGCGCAACTCCGCGGATCCAGGAGGGAATAGTCGGGAAACGACGCTCCGAGTTCCTCGCACACTCGCGTCATCTTGAATGACGCGGGCGCGAGCATGATCGCGAGCCCAGCGCCGCGCAGCCCCGCGAGGACTTCCTGGGTTTTGCCAAGGCTGTAGGCAAACAGCACAGGCACCTCGCGCGCGGCGATTGTTTCGCGGCAGAACTCTGCGATCCGACGGTGCGTCTCTTCAGCCGGCGGAAACGAGTAGTGCCGCAATCCGAATGTCGTCTCCATGATCAACACGTCGGCCCTCGGCGTCGCGCACGGCTCACACGAGAGACCGGGCTTGAGCTTGAAGTCGCCGGTGAAGAGGAGACGCCCGTGCTCGTTTTCTAGCAGGAGTTGCGAAGAGCCGAGGATGTGCCCGGCGGGGTGGAGCGTCGCCTCGAGGTCGAACTCAAGTCGGTGCGGCTCGCCGAATGGCTGCGTGAGAACCTCTCGCCGGGAGGTGCCGAGCCGCTCCGCCATGAGACGCGCAGTCGCAGGCGAACAGAGCACGGTGCGGTGACGAGCGATGTGATCCGAGTGCGCATGAGACACGAAGCAACGCTCCTTGCCGGTCTTTGCATCGAGCCACCATCCGGCCTGGGGAAGCCAGACACCGTCACGAGACTCGATCTCCCATGCCATGGCCTTGACTCGGCGAGCGCGCGGTCCGCGCTCAGTCGATGGCCTTCGCGGGTTCCGCGTGGAGGTATTTCTTCAGGATCAGCCGCCACGCAGTCACGAGGAACGCCGTGAGCGGGATCGCGAGGATCATGCCGAGCAGTCCGCCGAGCGCGGTGCCCCAGAAAAAGATTGCGATGATGATCGTCACCGGGTGCAGGCCGGTGCTGCTGCCCATGATCCGCGGAGTGAGCACCCAGCCCTCAATAGCCTGCACGGCGGTGAACACCGCGAGCACCACGCCCACGAGCCAGAGGCCGCCTTCGGGCTGAAAGAACGCGAGCGGAATCGCGACCGAAAGGCCGATGATCGATCCGAGGTAGGGAATGATGTTCAGAATCCCGGTTGAGAGCCCGATCACCAACCCGAACTTCAACCCGCCGATGCTGAACCCGATGCCGAACATCACGCCCATGATGAAGCCGATCAGGATCTGCCCGCGGAAGAACGCCACTACGATCGCGACAAACTCGCGCACGAGAAAGATCACATCCTCCCGCACCTCTGCGCGCAGGAATCCGAAGTGATCGCCGAGCTTCGCAAACCAGTCCCCGCGCGAGAGCAGGAAGAAGAACAGATAGACAGGTATGATCGCCAGGCCTGCGAGGAAGCCGACTGCGTTGAGCACGCCGGCCCCGGCGACCTTCAAGCCCGGCAGAAGCGACGACAAAAGATTGCGCCCCTCGGCCACGACCCCGTCGACGAACTGCTTCACCGTGGGGTTCTGCAACTGTTCCTTTCCGTAGGCGATCCACCCGGGATAATTGTCGCGCACGAACGTGGAAACCTGCTCCCAAAGTTGCGGCAGCGTGTGCGCGAAATCCAAGGCCTGCGAAACGAGGACGGGGATTATCGCCAGGAGCACGCCCGCCACCGAGAGGAGAAAACCGGCAAAGAGGATCACCACCGACCAGAGCCGGTTGAGGCGCGTGCGCCGCTCCAGTAAGTCCGCCGCCGGGCGAAGGATGAGCGCGAGGATTGTCGCTGTGGCAAGCGGCCAGAGCACGCCGGAGAAAAAACCGAGGGCGCGAGTGAGCCCCATGAGCACCAGCGCGAACAAGACGAAGATCGCGAGGAAGGCCGCGAGGGTGATCGCGAATCCGACGAGCTTGCGTTGGGCGGGTCCCAGGAAGGAGGCGGACGGCTCGGCCATGTGCCCGGAGCCTAGGTGCCGCTCCATTGCTTGCCAGTGAAAAACAATGGTGCCGCGCGCCCTCTCTCAGTAGGACGCGCGCCCGCGATCGATTCGCAATTGCGGCTGATCGATCGACACGATCTTCCAGCTCCACGGCATCGCGCCGGTTTTGCGGAAGGTGAACGTGAACGGCTCGGTCGCGGTCAAAGCAGTGTCCCTCGCCATCGTCGCGAGTTGTGTGCCTTCGCCGCGGAGTTCGAGCGTCACGGTCACTGTCGCCGAGCCCGGCGCGAACGTCCAAGTCTCCGCGCCGCGACGAAGCTCGACCCACTGGAAGTGGCGGAACAAGGAGCGACCGGATCCGACGAGCGACTCCTTGTCGTAACCCCAGCGGTCGGAGTATTCGGTGGCGACGATCCAGCCTGCCATGCTCCAGCGGTTCGCCTCGACGCGCTCGATGAACGCGTCGAATTTCGCCGGCACATAACGTTCGGGTGCCCACGCGTAGACGCGCCATGCACCAAGCGCGATTCCAGCGGCGAACATGAACGCGTAAAACCAGCGGGGAAGGCGGTAGAGCATGGGGTAGAGACTTTGCGTGTTGCGCGGCGACGGCAATCCCGCGCAGTGCGCGTCCGGATGTAGCCCTGCGCGTGAGCGCAGGGATGTCTGGTGAGCCCGTTGTTCGTCGTGCGTAAAGTGCATTCTCCCTCAAACGTCCCGCTGCTCACGCAGCGGGCTACATTTCGGAAGTAGCCCGGCCCGTGAGGGCCGGGACCTCACTTCTTCGCGTGAAACGCCTCGTCGTCAGGCAAATCGAGTAGCGTGAGCGCGGGATTCTTTTCCTTGAAGTAGTGCATCGTCCACTCGTTCGGGAAGAGCACGACTTGATCGCCGTTGCGATCGGTGCCGAATGAAACACCGGAAGCGACGACGAGCTTGCTCGTGTCCGCCAGCGATGGATGCGGAGTGAGCCACTTCAGGAATGCAAAGGGCGCGGCCTCGAGTCGCGTGGTCGCGTTGTATTCGGCCTGCAACCGGTATTGCACGACCTCGAATTGCAGCGGGCCGACTGCTGCGAGAAACACGGCGCCGATAGGGGCGTTCCTCACGGTGAACGTCTGCACCACGCCTTCCTGGAGGAGCTGGTCGACTCCCGAGCGAAATTTCTTCGCATCGGCCGACGTGGGATTGAAGAGGTAGGCGAAGCACTCCGGCGGGAAGCGCGGGATCTCGTTGAAGACGATCGTCGCGTCCTCGGCGAGCGTGTCGCCGATGCCGAACTCGTTGTGACCGACGAGACCAAGGATGTCGCCGGGGAACGCCTCGTCGGCCGTCTCGCGATCCTGCGCGAAGAGCTTGTGGGAGTTCGACAGGCGGATCGTCTTTCCGGTGCGGCTGTGTCGCGCGTTCATGTCGCGCCGGAACCGGCCGGAGCACACGCGCACGAACGCGATCCGGTCGCGGTGGCGCGGGTCCATGTTGGCCTGGATCTTGAAAACGAATCCGGAGAACTTCTCGCCGTCGATCGGAAGCAGTTCGCCATCGACGACACGCGCCGCCGGGCCGATCGAGTGCTTGAGAAAGCTGTCGAGCATGAGCTGCACCCCGAAGTTGTTCACGGCACTGCCGAAGAACACCGGCGTGAGCTTGCCCGCATGCACGGCGGCGAGGTCGAACGGGTGCCCCGCGCCGTCGACCATCGCGAGCTGCTCGGTGACCTCGTTGAATGTGTAGTCGTCGAGCTTCTCGCGGACTTCGGGAGACGTAATGTCGGTCACGTGAACGGGCGCCCGATACGCGCCGCCGGGCACGCGCTCGAAGAGATGCACCTGTCGCGTCGTGCGGTCGAAGACGCCCTTGAACGACGGACCATTGCCGAGCGGCCAGACCATCGCGGTGGCGGGGATGCCGAGCACGCTCTCGAGTTCGTCGAGAAGCGCGATCGCATTGAGTGTCGGCCGGTCGCACTTGTTGAAGAACGTGAAGATCGGGATGCCGCGGCGCCGGCAAATTTCGAAGAGCTTCCGCGTCTGCGCCTCGATGCCTTTCGCGGCGTCGATCACCATCACGACGGAGTCGACCGCAGTGAGCACGCGGTAGGTGTCCTCGGAAAAGTCCTTGTGTCCCGGGGTGTCGAGGAGGTTCACCGAGTAACCGGCATACTCGAACTGCAGCACGGTCGAGGTGACCGAGATGCCGCGCTTGCGCTCGAGTTCCATCCAGTCGGACGTCGCGGCGCGCTGGTTCTTGCGCGCAGTCACGGAGCCTGCCAAATGCACGGCGCCGCCGTAGAGAAGAAACTTCTCCGTCAACGTCGTCTTGCCGGCGTCCGGATGCGAAATGATCGCAAACGTGCGCCTGCGCGCGGCCTCCTGTGCGATTGGATTCATCGAAGCGGAAGAACGAACAGGACGGGCCGTGTCGGGGCAAGGATGGAGTGAGGGGCGGAAGGGAGTGAGGGAGAAGGGAGTGAGGGAGAACTCCGAGTTCGAGGGTAGGGGCGCTTGTCCCCAAGCGCCCTCTCTTCGCGAGGAACGGTTAAGGGCGGCTAAGGATAGCCGCCCCTACCTTGCTGCATCTGGCGCTGCGTTTCTTGTTTCCTCCGGACGCCGCTCAGGCGATCCTGCCGCAAATGTCCGCACTGCGACTCAAGCCAAACGCCCGCGCGCGCATCCTTCGCGGCCACCCGTGGGTGTTTTCAAACGAACTCGTCGAGCCGGTGCCAGCTTCGGCGGACGGTGGCGTGATGGAGTGCCGCGACGCGAAAGGGCGCTTCCTCGGCTCTGGGATCTGCAACAGCCGCTCGCAAATCGTGTGGAGGCGGTTCTCGCGCGAGAAGTGCGATCTCGACGAGACGTTTATCCGCGGTGCTCTGCGCCGGGCGATCGCGCGGCGAGAATCAAACCCGGTGCGCCGGCTCGTGTGGTCGGAGTCGGATGAATTGCCCGGCCTCGTCGTCGATCAATACCGCGACACACTCGTCGTGCAGACGCAGACGCTCGCGCTCGAGCAGCGTCTAGGCGCAGTGCTCGCGATCCTCGGCGAGCTGCTCTCGCCCGCGGAAATCATCGTGCGCAACGACGCACCGATAAGGCGGCTCGAGGGGCTGCCGTTCGAAGTGCGCACGCACTCGGGAAAGCCGTGGGAGCCCCGGTGGGTTGAAATCGCGGGCATGCGCTACTGGCTCGACCTTCAAGGTGGACAGAAGACCGGATTTTATCTCGACCAGGTGCGGCAGCATCCGCTCGTCGCGCGATTTGCCGAGGGCGCGCGGGTGCTCGATGCGTTCTGCAACCAGGGATCGTTCGCGCTTCATGCCGCGCGCGCGGGCGCCGCACGCGTGCTTGGCATCGACAGCTCCGACGAGGCGATCGCCCTGGCGCGCAAGAATGCCTCGGAGAACGGGGTCGTCGCGGAGTTCACCGTCGCCAATGTCTTCGATCACTTCTCGGAGGCGCGCGACGAGACGTGGGACGTGATCATCCTGGACCCGCCGCCATTCGCGCGCTCGAAGTCCGCACTCGATGGTGCGCTCCGCGGTTACAAGGAGATCAATTTGCGCGCGATGCAGCGGCTCGCACCGGGAGGAGTGCTCGCCACCTACAGTTGCTCGCACCATGTGACCGCCGAGATATTCGCCGACACGGTGGCCTCGGCCGCGGCGGATGCGAAGCGCCACGCGCAAGTGATGGAGTTCTGTCATCAACCGCCGGATCACCCGGTGCTCGTGACGATGCCCGAGAGCGAATACCTGCGCGGGATGATCCTGCGGTTGGATTGAGGCAACGAGTAGCGCGGGTCTATTGACCCGTGTCGGCAGGTCAGAGACCTGCCCTACGTTTCACTCAACCCTTCGCTGCCTCGATCGTGATGTTGCCGCCGCTGGTGTCGGCTCGGAGGCGAGCGCCGCCGGCATTGACCTTCCCGCTGACGTGCGTGCGGTCCTTCTTGTGGATATCGAGCGCGAGTCCCTCGACTTTCACACGGCCTCCACTGGTGTCTGCGTAGAGGTCGAAATTGCCCTTCGGATCGACGCCGATGTGGATGCTTCCGCCGGAAGTGTCGCAATTCACGTCGCCTGCGTTCGGACCGACGTAGTCCACTCGGATCGAGCCGCCACTCGTATCGGCGCGCAGCTTGCCAAGCGCGCGTCCAACCGTGATCGAGCCGCCGGAGGTATCGAGATTCATGTCGCCGGAGCCGCCGCTGACGTTGATCGATCCGCCGCTTGTGTCGGCGCGGACGGTCCCTGAGATTTCGCCGTCGATGCCGATCGAGCCGCCCGAAGTATCGAGATTGAGGTCTGTGTCTGCCGGGACGAGAAGGTAAACCTTTTGCCTGAGTCGGGGGCCGCTTGCAATGCCGGACCACTTCCAGTCCTTGCGGTTGGACTTTGTGATGAACCTTACCGTATCGCCGTCCGCCTCTGCGGTGATCTCGTAGTTGGCGAGGATCTCGTCGGCCTCAGCCTCGGTATCGGCCTTGACGACCTGCTCGACCACGAGGTCGATGCGGCCGGCCTCGCCGACTTTCACGGTGATCGTGCCGCCGCTGATGTCGACGAGCACCTTGGCGCCCGGTTTCATTGGGAATGACTTTTCGATCGATCGATCAATCGAGGCGCTCGCGACGAGCGCAGACGCAAGAAGTGCCACCGCGGTGGCCTTGAGGAGAGACAAGGGCTTCATGGTAATGAATAACCGCTGGATGGCGGGAGGTTGCAGGAAAGTTTGAAAAGGTCCCGGCCCTCACGGGCCGGGCTACGAATCCGGATGCAGCCCGCCGCGGGGAGCGGTGGGATGCAGATTCCGAGGTAGCGCCTCTCGCCGAGAGGCGCGTCCATCGTCGCGCCACGGCACGGAACGTTGCGCGGCTAGCGCGCAACCTACATGCCGGCCTGAGTCGCATTGGGGGCAACGCGATCCACCTCGAGGCGGAAGAGTCCCGGCCCACACGGGCCGGGCTACGAAAGACGCCTAGAACTTCCCGCCGTAAATCGCGGTGGAGCCGAGCTCTTCCTCGATGCGGAGAAGCTGGTTGTATTTCGCGACGCGATCGGTGCGGCAAAGCGAGCCTGTCTTGATCTGGCCGGCGTTGGTCGCGACGGCGATGTCGGCGATCGTGGTGTCCTCGGTCTCGCCTGAGCGGTGGCTGATGACGGCGGTGTAGCCTGCCTCCTTGGCCATCTCGACGGCGTCGAGCGTCTCGGTGAGCGAGCCGATCTGGTTCACCTTCACGAGAATCGAGTTTGCAGTGCCGGTATCGATGCCGCGCTTGAGGAACTCGGTGTTGGTGACGAAGAGATCGTCGCCCACGAGTTGCACCTTGTCGCCGATTGCGTCGGTGAGCTTCTTCCATGTAGCCCAGTCGCTTTCTCCGCAGCCGTCCTCGATCGAGATGATCGGGTATTTCGCGCAGAGGTCGCGGTAGAACGCCACCATGTCATCGCCTGAGCGCACGGCGCCGTCGGACTTCTTGAAAATGTAGTTGCCGGATTTCCGGTCGTGGAATTCCGACGCGGCTACGTCGAGCGCGAGGAAGATGTCCTTGCCGAGTTTGTAGCCGGCGGCCTTCACGGCGGCGGCGATCACGTCGAGCGCGGCGGTGGTCGATTCGAGCTTCGGGGCAAATCCGCCCTCGTCGCCGACCGCGGTCGAGAGGCCCTTTGCCTTCAGACCCTTCTTGAGCGCGTGGAAGACCTCCGCGCCCATGCGCAGCGCTTCTGCAAATGACGACGCGCCCTTCGGCATGATCATGAACTCCTGGAAATCGATCGGCGCATCCGAGTGTGCGCCGCCATTCATGATGTTCATCATCGGCACGGGGAGCACCTTTGCATTTGGTCCGCCGAGATACTTGTAGAGCGGCAGGCCTGTCGCGTTGGCTGCGGCGTGGGCGGTGGCGAGCGAGACGCCGAGGATGGCGTTTGCGCCGAGCTTGCTCTTGGTCTTCGTGCCATCGAGGGCGATCATCGTGCGATCGATGAGCACCTGGTCCGTGGCGTCGAGACCCTCGAGCACCGGCAGGATGGCAGTTTTCACGTTCTCGACGGCGGTGCGCACGCCCTTGCCGAGATAGCGGCCTTTACCGTCGAGACCTTTCGGGAGGCGCGTCTTTGGAAGCGTGCCGTCGCGAAGCTCGAGGGCTTCATGCTCGCCGGTGGAGGCGCCGGACGGAACTGCTGCGCGGCCAAATGCGCCGCCGGCGAGTTCGACGTCGACTTCGACGGTGGGATTGCCGCGGGAGTCGAGGATCTCGCGCGCTGTGATGTTGGAGATTGCGGTGTTTATCATGAGGAAAGGTCCGCCGACATTCGCGTTTGCGCGACGGTGTTGCAATCCCGCACATGCGGGAACGCACGGATTGCTCAACGCCCGCCAAAAAACGCGCGCAACTTCGCGAGCAGGCCCTGAGCCTTGGGCCGCGCGTGGGGCGGGATCGTGTCGCTGTGCCCCCTGGCGATCGCGACAATCATCGGCGTGTAGCCGTCGATGTTCTGAACGGAAAGATTTTCGCTGGTGAGGAAGCGGGCGGGCACCTGCCCGAGGTGGCCCTCGGAAGCGGCTCCGTGGAGCGGAGTGTCGCCAATGTCATTCCGGGCCAGCAGCAACTCCGCGGTTATCAACCGGTCCGGGATCTGGTGGAGGTGTCCGGTTTCAGCGGCGGCATGCATCGGCGTGAAACCCTTCTTGCTTGCGAGCAGGAGATTCGCGGGCGTCAGCAGGCGCGCGGGCACCTGGTGGAGGTATCCAGCAAGTGCGGCGGCGTGCATGACCGAGTCGTTGCTGAAGGTCGTGAGGGCGATCGTCTCGTCGGTCAGGAGCGAATCGGCGATCTGGTCAAGGTGGCCGTTGAGCGCGGCGACGTGGAAGACCGTCTCGCCGTTGATGTTTTTCTCGCGGAACGACGATTCAGAGGCCATCGCTGCGGGCAGACGGTTGAGTGTGCCGGCTTCGGCGGCCTCGTGAAGCGGCGTGCTGCCAAGGTCCGTCTTGATTGCGGCGAGCTCTGCGGTGACGAGCCCCGCCGGAATCTGGGCGAGGTGACCGGCGGCGGCTGCGAGGTGAATTGGCGTGAATCCGCTGCGACTGCGCCGGAGCAGATTCTCGCGAGTGAGAAGCGCCGGTGCGATCTGGTTGAGATGCCCGCCTCCCGCGGCGTGATGGATCGCCGTGTAGCCGGCCTCATTTTCGATAAGCAGGGTCGACTCCACCAGGAAGCCCGCCGGCACCTGGTCGAGGTGTCCGTGTCGCGCGGCAAGGTGGATGGCGGTCGTTCCTGATGCGTTCGGCAAAGTGAAGTTTGCCAGATTCAGGAGATCCCGGGGTATCTCCGTGAGTGTGCCCTCGCGCGCGGCGCGATGAAAATCAACCTGCAGCATCCCTTGGAAATAGTTGGCCCCGCGCAAATTCCAACTTCAAACACATGGGGATGAATCCCCAGATTGGAATTGCGTGCCTGAAGAACGTGTTGCAACACTCCGTCGGATGAGCGACTCCAATTCTCCTAAGGCTCCCGGGACCGTGGAACCAGTCCTCATCGTCGACGACGACAAACCGCTGCTCGAGATGTGGCAGGCGGCGCTCCAATCGGAATTTGCCGTCACGACCGCGACCTCGGCAAAGGACGCCGAGTTCCTGATGCGCAAGAACACCTACAAGGTGGTCGTCTCCGACCACCTGATGCCGGGTGGCAACGGCCTGAGTTTTCTCGTCCGCATGCGTGAGGAGCACCCGCGCACACAGCGGGTCCTCGTCACCGGCTACATGAAGCCCGAGATGCTCCTCCGCAGCGTGAACGAGGCCGGCCTCCTTCGCTACTACTTGAAGCCCGTCACAATCAGCGACCTCGTGAAAACGATCCGCGAGGGCATCAAAGCCTACGACGAGTTCAAGTGAGAAGACGGGGTGGGGAAAGCCCAGGTTCGGTCTGAGGTAGGAGCCCGCTTGCGGGCGATTCAACCTGGTGGCGGGCGAAATCGTTATCGCCTGCAAGCAGGCTCCTACGTCCGGACTCAGGCCCGGACAAACTTCGTCCGCAAATACGGCGCTGTCGGGCTGCGACGGTTCTTCAGCAATCCCGCCAACGCGCCCTGATACACGATCTCTCCGCCGGCCGGGCCGCCGCCGGGTCCGAGTTCCACGATGTAGTCCGCCTCTGCGAGCAGATCGAGGTGATGCTCGATGACGACGACCGAGTGTCCCTGGTCGACGAGCCGGTGCAGCACGTGGATCAGTTTCTCGCAGTCGCTCAAGTGCAGGCCGATCGTCGGCTCCTCGAGGATGTAGAGGTTGCGCGGCCGGAGTCCGCGTGAGCGCTCCGTGTAGGTCTGCAAACCGCGCGCGAGTTCCGTGACGAGTTTCAGCCGCTGCGCTTCACCGCCTGAAAGTGTCGGGCTGCTCTGGCCGAGCGTCAGGTAACCGAGGCCCGTGTCCACCATCAGCCGGCACACTTCACGCAGGTGCGCGTGAAAATCGAAAAACTCGAGCGCCTCGTCGAACGTGAGCTGGAGCACTTCACCGATGTTGCGGCCTTTCCAAGAGATGTCGCGCAATTCCGGCCCGTAGCGCAGCCCACCGCAGTCGTCGCAAGGCAGGTAGGCGTTCGGCATGAAGCTCATCTCGAGTTTGATTCGTCCGGCGCCCGCACACGTCTCGCAGCGACCGCCCGCGGTGTTGAACGAGAAACGCCCTGGTTGATATCCACGAATACGCGCCTCGGGCAGCGTCGCGAAGAATCCGCGCACGATGTCGAACACGCCAAGGTAGGTCGCAGGCGTCGAGCGGGGTGTCTTGCCGATCGGAGACTGGTCGACCTCGATGACGGCCTTGAAGGCATTTGCTCTGCGAAGCATCTCGAATGGAAGTGCGGACTCCCGATTGCGCCCTCCTTCGCCGAGGCTTCGGAGGGCATGGATTGCGGAGTCGCCATGTGTGGATTTCCCACGTTTCGCGAATTCCTTTCCTGTGAGCTTGGCCTTCCCGGCCTTGATTGCTGTCGCCGCGGCCGGATGGAGGATGTCTCGAAAGAGCGTCGACTTCCCTGCACCGCTTGGTCCGCAGACCATGACAAGACGGCCGAGTGGCAGGCTGAGCGTCTGGTCGCGCAAGTTCCGATAAGTGACACGAGTGAGTGTCAGCCAATCCGGGTTGGTGTTCGCTTCTGAAGGTAGGAGCCCGCTTGCGGGCGATTGCTTTGATCGTTGTGACGCGCGCTTACTATCGCCCGCAAGCGGGCTCCTACCAAGGACAGCTCGATACTCACCACGTATCGGATGCGAGATTCCTTTGTCGAGGTAGATTCCCGTCAGCGACTTCGCGTTGCGGCGGAGATTCGCCGGCGTGTCGTTCGCGAGGAGATGGCCGCCGTTTCGTCCGGCGCCTGGGCCGAGATCTATGATCCGGTCGGCGGCGTCCATGATCACATCGTCGTGTTCGACGACGAGCACCGTGTTTCCCTTCGACTTCAGGTCGCGCAGCGTGCGCACGAGTCGCTCGTTGTCCTGCGAGTGGAGGCCAATCGACGGTTCATCGAGCACGTAGAGCACACCGGAGAGATTCGATCCGAGCTGCGCCGCGAGTCGGATGCGCTGCGCCTCGCCGCCGGAAAGCGTGAGAGTCGGGCGGTCGAGTGCGAGGTAACCCAAGCCGACCGAATCGAGAAAGCGCAGGCGCGACTCGATCTCCGGCAGCACGTCGCGCACGATCGCCTTGCCGCGGCTGTCGAGCTTGAGCGCACGTAGTGTGGAGACCATCTGCGAAGGCGGAAGCGAAGTGAGCTCGGGCAACGAGAGTGGCTCGCGCTTGCGAAAATGCAGCTTCACGGAGCGGGCGACGCGATTGAGCCGCGCTCCGTGGCAATCGGGACACTCGCTGCCGTCGACTTCCGAATCAGGGTCCTCGGTCAGCAATCGCGCGAGCTCGACCAGCTCCTCGGGTGTGTCCTCATCGTCTTCCTTGAGCATCCAACTGTGCAGGCGTCCGTGACCGCGGCAGGTGGGGCACCATCCGGTCGGCGAGTTGAATGAGAAGTGCTTCGGCTCGAGGTCTGGGAACGTCTCGCCGGTCGCCGCGTCGGTGCGCGACGTAGAAAGCCACGAGAAGATCTTCCCCGAAGCATCGAGAATGAAACACGCGCCTTTGCCCAGGCTCAGTGCGCGGTCGAGCAGTTCGAGTTTGGAGTGCCGGCGACCCGCCTTCGCCGAGGCTTCGGCGGGCAAAGTGGTCGAGGCCGACTTTAGGTCTGCAATGACCACTTCGATGTCGTGCACCGAATACCGGTCGAGTTTCTTGAATGCATCGGTGCGGATGAGCTTCCCGTCGACGCGCATTCGCTCGAAGCCGTGTGCGGCGATCCATTTCGCAACGGGCTCGTGGTGACCCTTCCGTCCGCGCACGATCGGCGCGCAGAGCCAGAGCGATTTCGAGCGCTGCGCGGCGCGCGTGCGCAGGAGAGACTCGAAATGCTTCCGAAGTTGTGGTGCAGTCAGCGCAGTGATCGGCCGGTCGGAGTCGGGGTGATGCTGGATGCCGATGCGCGCATAGATCAGTCGCAGGAATTGTGCGACCTCGGTGATCGTGGCGACGGTCGACTTGCGCGACCCGCGCGTGACGCGCTGCTCGATCGCGACCGTGGGCGGAATGCCCGAGATCGCGTCGATGGCCGGACGCGCCAGTTGCTCGACGAACTGCCGCGCGTAAGCCGACATCGACTCCATGAACCTGCGCTGGCCCTCGGCGAAGATGATGTCGAACGCGAGTGTCGACTTGCCCGAGCCGGAGACGCCTGTGACGACGGTGAGTTCGTGATGCGGAATCGTGACGGTGAGCCCCTGCAGGTTGTTCTCTCGCGCGCCGACGACCGTGATCGCGGACTCGCGCGGCGCCGCGTTGGCGAAGGCACTCTCGGCGGCGATCGCCTGGCGCATCGGCGTGCCGTCGAGGGCGGCGGCGAGGAATGGCGATGATGGCACGTCCGCGCGCGCGACTTGCTCCGGCGTTCCCTCGGCGACGATCCTTCCTCCGCCTACACCCGCTTCCGGTCCGACTTCGAGGATCCAATCGGCGCACTTCAGAATGTCGGTGTTGTGCTCGATCACGACGAGCGAGTGTCCCGCGTCGACGAGTTTCTGAAGAACATCGAGCAGCCGGAGCACATCGTGCCGGTGCATGCCTGTCGTTGGTTCATCCAGCAGGAGCAATGCTCCTGTTGGGATTGCGGATTGCGGATTGGGGATTGCGGATTGATCGCGAGCGAAGTCGCCCAGATAGCGGACGAGTTTCAGTCGCTGTGCTTCGCCGCCGGAAAGCGTGTTGAGCGGCTGGCCCATCGTCAGGTAGCCGAGGCCGACCTCAATCAGAGGCGCTAGGCGTGTTGCGGCCGGGCTCGGGCCGAGGAATAGGTGCGCCTCTGCGATCGTCATCCGGAGGAGTTCGGCGACGCTCTTGCCGTTCCACTGAACGGCCAGCACCTCGGGACGGAAGCGTTTCCCTTCGCAGACGGGGCAGGGAACGTAAACGTCCGCGAGGAACTGCATCTCAACCGCTTCGTGTCCGCGACCCTGGCAGTGCACGCAGCGGCCGTCGCCGCTGTTGAACGAGAAGCTCGATGCCGTCATGCCCGCCTCGCGCGCGGTGTCAGTCGACGCGTAGAGATCGCGGACGATGTCCCACGTGTCGCTAAACAGCGCCGGGTTCGAGCGCGGCGAGCGACTGAGCGGCGACTGGTCCACGAGCACGAGTTCGCCTGCGCCGTCGGAGCCGGAGATCGAGTCGATCGTCGCCGCGTCCTCGGCGAACTGCGACCGGTGTGCGAGGAGGCCTTGGTGAATCACATGTTCGAGCATCGTCGACTTGCCCGAGCCTGACACGCCGCTGAGGCAGACGAATCGATTCAGCGGCAGGCGGAAACTCAGGGCGCGGATGTTGTGCTTCGAGGCGCGAGTGAACTCGAGCCACCGAGTGTCGCGGCCGCACGCGCGACGACTCTCCGGAACTGCGATCCAGCGGCGCCCCGCGAGGTAGTCTCCCGTGATCGAGCCGGAACTCGCAGTGAGAGCGGGCACGGTCCCTGAGAATACGACATGTCCGCCACCGACGCCGGGCTCGGGACCGATCTCGATTACGTGGTCCGCGGCGCGGATCATCGCTTCGTCGTGCTCGACGACGACGACCGTGTTTCCCGCGTTCGTGAGCGAGCGGATGATCCCGATCAGGCGTTCGATATCGCGCGGGTGCAGTCCGACCGACGGCTCGTCGAGGACGAAGAGCGTGTCAACGAGCGACGAGCCGAGGCACGTTGTGAGGTTGACGCGCTGCACTTCGCCGCCGGAGAGGGTGCGCGACGCGCGATCGAGCGTGAGATAGCCGAGTCCGACTTCGTCGAGATAGCGAAGCCGCGACGACATCCCGTCGAGCGCGAGCGTGGCTTGGTGGTCGCGCGCATGCGCGGGGGCGTCGTCGTCGAGTTGCGCGAGGAGGTCCGACACGGGCATCTGGTAGAGCTCGGGCAAAGTGCGGCCTTTCCACTTCCAGCACAGCGCCTCGGGTTGCAGTCGCGACCCGCCGCAATCCGGGCACGGGTTGTAGGCGCGGAAGCGCGAGAGGAAGACGCGCACGTGCATCTTGTAGGTCTTCGTCTCGAGGTAGCGAAAGAATCCCTTCAGGCCATACCACGCCTTCGGCCAATCGAGTCCGTCCTTCCCGTAGCCAGGCTGGCCGTCGACGATGAACGACTGGTGTTCCTCGGAAAGATCGCGGAAAGGAACGTTCACCGGGATTCCGAGCCGCTTGGTGAACTTGAGCAGGTCGAGCTTCGACTCGCCGTAGATCTGGCCCTCCCACGGCTTGACCGCGCCTTGCATGATGCTCAGCGACCGGTCGGGAATCGCGAGCCGGTAGTCGATGTCGATGATCCGCCCGAATCCCCGGCAGCGCGGACACGCACCGATCGGCGAATTGAAGGAGAACAGTCCCGGCGTCGCCGGTCGGAATCGTCGCCCAGATTTCGGCGAGTGCAGACCGCGCGAGTAATGGCCGGCTTCGGACCAGCCTGCGCCGGACTCGGTGAACAAACGCAGCTCGGCTTGACCGAAATGAAACGCCGCCTCGACCGCTTCAAGGAAACGCGTGCGCGCTTCTGCAGCGATCTCAATGCGATCCTGCACGACGAAGATATGCGCGAGTTTTGCGAGCGCCTTGGCATTGCGCGCATCGAAGTCGTCGAGGCGAACGAGCCCCGCGGAATCGCCCGATGTCTCCTGCACGAGAAGCCGTGTGTAGCCCTGACCGCGGAGATTTGCTGCGATCTCCCTCCAATCGATGTTTGCCGGACGCGCGACCTTGAACGCCACGATCGTCGCGCGGGCCGCGAGGCCGCTGAGCGCTTTCTGCCAGACCGACTCGGGCGAGTCGTCCTCGACGCGCTCTCCGGTCTCGGGATCGAAGCACGCGGCCGCGTGCGCGAACCACACCTTCGCGTAGTCGGCGATCTCCGTCATTGTGCCGACGGTGGAACGCGACGTCTTCACGGTGTTCGTCTGCTGGATGGCGATCGACGGGCGAATGTTTTCGATCGAGTCGACCTTCGGCTTGTCGAGGAGTTCGAGAAATTGGCGCGTGTAAGGACTGAACGTCTCGACGTAGCGTCGCTGGCCCTCGGCGTGGAGTGTCTCGAATACGAGCGAGGACTTGCCTGCGCCGCTTAAGCCCGTGACGACGACGTAGCGGCCGAGCGGGACGTCGAGGTCGAAGCCCTTCAGATTATTCTGCCGCACGCCGCGTAAGCGGATAGATCCCGGATCAGACATGGCGTGGCGGGCTCAGCCTGCGACCGCGGCGCTTGCGCGCGGCGATCGGAGCAGGAGGCATTCGAAGAAATCGAGATGGGCGCGCACGGAGCGCTCCGGATTGAAAAGTGTCGCCGCGCGGTCTCGTGCTGTTCGCGCCATTGCGGTGCGGCGCGCGGGATTGGAAAGGAGTGAAGACAGCGCCGCGCGAAACGCAGCCTCGTCGCCGGGCGCGATGAGCAGGCCCGACGAGCCGTCGGCAAAACATTCGGCGCATCCCCCGACGTCGTAGGCAACGACCGGCAGGCCGGCGCTCTGCGCCTCGACGAGGAAGTTCGGCAGCGACTCGCGTCGCGACGCGAGCACGGCGACAGCCGCGCCGCGATAAAAGGGCGCCGGATCGCGCGACCATCCGTGGAAGCTCACGCAGTCGGCGATGCCTAGCTCGCGCACGCGAGCCTCGCACGCCGCGCGCTCCGAGCCTTCGCCGACGAGATCGAGATGCCACCCGGGTGTGCGAGGGATTCGCGAGCAGATCTCGATCAGATCGAAGTGGCACTTTTCCTTTCGAAACATCGCGATGCAGAGGATGCGGTAGGGCGGCTCTGCCGGAACCGGCGGCTCCGATTCCGACAACACGGGAACGAGAAGCGCGTTTGGAATCACCGCAATCGGCGCGGTGGGACTTGCGGGGGCGATCAGTTCGCGCTTCGCGAATTCGGAATTCGTGACGATGCCGTGCACGGTGCGCAGTGCGTTGCGGTAGAAGAAGGGGAGCGCCTTTCCCGTGCGCACGGTCGCGACGACGGCGACGCGCGAGAGCGTGCGTTGCAGATGACCGGCGTGGCAGTTCGCCATCCGGCCCATGCAAAGGACGACGTCTGGACGTTCGGCGTTGATCTTCGCACAAAGGCCCGGGGCAAACCAGTCGAGCCCGAGGTCGACCGGCTGCAGCGAACGGTGGCGCACTCCGGCCGCCTCGAGGTCGGGTGCGAGCGCACCGCCGGGGCGGAAAGTCACGACGACAGTCTCATGTCCGGCCGCGGCGAACGAGCGCGCGAGAAACACAGCCTGACGCTCGGTGCCGCCCGCGCGCAGCCTGTCCTGAAGGACGACTATTTTCATTGCCCGGGCCGTGCGGCGGGTGGGATTGTTGCGTGATGAGTCATCCGTTCCTGAAGTTGTTGGTGCGTTGGGCGGTCCTCGGCGTCGGCGTCGCGCTGGCGGCGGCGATCGTGCCGGGAATCAGCTACGACACCTGGAAAACGTTGCTGGTTGTCGTGGTTTTGTTGGGGCTCTTCAACGCCTTTCTCCGGCCAATTCTAGTGCTCTTCACGTTGCCGTTCGTGCTGCTCACTCTCGGCCTCGGATTGATCGTCATCAACGCCTTGTTGCTCTACGCCGTGGGGCATTGGGTCGACGGGTTTACGGTCGATGGCGCCCTGGCCGCGGTGCTCGGCTCGCTCATCATCAGCGTGACCAACATGTTCCTCAGCCGGCTCACAGGGACCGGTCCGACGATCCGCGTGCGCGGCAACGTGCAGGTCAACCGCGGCGGCGGACGCGGCAAGCCGCCCGAGCGAATCAAGGACAAGGACGCAATTGACGTGTAGGATTCTGTCGGGCGAGCGGTGCTCGCCCGACAAATTCCTGAGCCGGCGCTTTGCGCCGGGAGGATAGCCGGTCCAAGGTAACCAACCTCGAATTTCCAAACATGGCTGAAACGAACAAATACGACCTCATCGTCATCGGCGGCGGCCCCGCGGGCTACGCGGGCGCGATCCGCGCTGGTCAGCTCGGCAAGCGCGTCGCGTGTGTGGAACTCGAACGCGCCGGCGGCACTTGCCTGAACTGGGGCTGCATCCCGACCAAGGCGCTGCTCA
>DATKCJ010000084.1:0-17612 GCA_035513275.1 Opitutaceae bacterium | reverse complement strand
GACGATCTCGTGCGGGATGCCCTCCGCGGCGAACTTCATGTGGATCTCCGTGACCGTGTCGGGCAACGACTCCTCCTCATCGCGCGCAGGGATCACTATCGAAAGGAGGTGGAGAGGCGGTGGATTCATCGAATCAGCGGCAATTGGTAGCGCGCCTCTCGCCGAGAGGCGCGTTGATCGTGCTCTCGGCATGCTCGTGGGTCGGGCTTTATGCCCGACATCTGCGTCTTCGAATCCCCGGAAGTCGGGCGTTCCGCCGTCGCTCGTTGAGCTATGGCGGACAAGAAAGCCCGACCCACAACCGGAGATGAGGCCGGGGAAGAATCACAACTCGCCAGACTGCGTGTGGGACGAATCATCGCGGATTTGAAATTTCCAGCCACTCAGGATTCGCCTCTGCGTGGACGGCGATCTCCTCGAGAGTCGTCTCCAGTGCAGTCGCCGGCGCCCAGTTCCACGCACTGCGCGCCAGCGATGCGTCCAGCACCATCCACGGGATGTCGTAGGAGCGCGGGGCCGGGTCCGACGCGACCGCGTGCGCGCCGAAGCGCGTCGCGCACCAATCGCTGAGCTGGCGAAGCGACATGGACTGCCCGACGCCGCCTGAGACGTTGACGACGCGGGGTGCGCTCGCGTCGGCAAACTGCTTCGCGAGAAGCGGCAGAAGATCGCGCGGGTGCAAGCAGTCGCGGACCTGGTGGCCGGCGCCGCCGAACCCGATGTATTTGAGCGGACGCCGCCGTGCCCAACTGTGAATCCAGTAGGCGAAGATTCCCTGATCGGCGCGGCCGAACTGCCCTGCACCGGCGAGCACCCCGCAGCGGTTGACCCACACGGGAAATCCGAACGCCTCCCCGTATTCAAGCGCGAGCGTCTCGCTGGCGAGCTTCGTTGCGCCGTAGAGCGAGATCGGGGCCGAGGTGGAGAACGTTTCAGAAACCCCGGCCGCCGACAGTCCGTTGGGAAGCGCCGCCGAGGGATCGGGCGCAAATGCACCCTCGCGAACGACGACCGGCAACGACGCGAGCGGCGGAATCGAGTAGACGCGGCTCGTGCTCAGCAGGATGAAGCCGGCGCCGTGCGCTTTGCAGAACTCGAGCATGTTCACCGTGCCGAGAAGGTTGTGGTCCACTACGTCGCGGCTGCTCATCTTGCCATCGACGCCGGCGAGGACGCTCGGGTTGGCCGCGGCGTCGATCACCCAGTCGACCCGTGGGAGCGACTCGAACAAGGCGGCCTGCCTGATGTCGCCCTGCACGACCCGGACGCCGAGCCGTTCCAGCGGCTCGAGGTTCGTCTCGCTGCCCGGCCGGATGAAGCTGTCGACGCCGGTGATCTCGATTCCGGGAGTCGCCTCAATGAGCGCACGGGCGAGGGTGCTTCCAACGAAGCCACACGCTCCCGTGATCAGAATTCGCATGTCGCGAGCGAACCGGACTCGCCCGCCCTTGGCAAGGATCGGCACCGCGCCGCTATGGCCGGGACCGCGACGGCATGTTTAGCCTTTCGCGGCGCGGCCGAATCGCGCATACCGGGGCGATGATCGACGATCTTGCTCGGCAGGTGGAGGAACTTGGTCCGTGGATCACAGGCTTTCGCACATGCGGCCGGCAATTCGGCGGCACCTACGACGCGACAAACGACGAGCGGATCACCCGCCTGCCGGTGTTCGTGCCGCGCGCGCGTCGGATCCTTGAGTGCGGATGCCTTGAGGGCGGACACACCGCGCTCCTCGGCCGCGTGTATCCGATGGCCGGAATCACGGCCGTCGATGTGCGCGAGGCCAACCTCGCCCGCGCTCGTTTGCTCACATCGGTCGCGGGGATCAGACCGCCGGATTTCAGGTGTCTCGACCTTGAGACGGCGGAGCTCTCCGATCTGGGAAGCTTCGACCTCACGGTTTGCATCGGCCTGCTTTATCACCTGCGCGAACCGTGGCGTTTCCTCGCGCGAGTCGGCGCGATCAGCGGCGGGCTTTGGATATGGACTCAGATTTGCGCCGAGTCCGATGCCTCGATGAGCGACAGCGGATACAGGGGCCGGATCTACGTCGAGGGTCCGACCGACCACGTGCTCGCCGCCGTGCGCACGGAGTCGTTCTTCCCGACGATCGGCAGTCTTTGCGACATGGTCCGGGCCGCGGGTTTTCAAGACCTGCATCTCCTGAACTTCGAAACGACCCCGAACGGGCCGGCGGTGATGATGCACGCGACGAAGGAGCCGTTCCGCACGAGCTAGCAGTCGATGCATTCGGCCGTTTCGACTCTTTGCCTTCACCGTTCCGGCGCTGGCCGAGCCGTTCTCGCGATTGCCGGCTGCCGATGAACGGACCTACCAATCGCATCTTCGGATTGGATCTCATCCGTGCGGTGGCGATCGTCTTCGTCGTCCTCGCGCACGGGCTCCCGCTCATAGGGCGCCACACGCCGGTTTACGGTTGGAAGCTCGGGCATCTGAGCTCGTTTGGAGCAGAGCTCTTCTTCGTGCTCAGCGGCTTCCTGATCGGCGGCATCTTGATGCGGATGGAGGCGGACTTCACCGGGCCGCGCGCTCTCTTCGGGTTCCTCATCCGGCGCTGGTTCCGCACGCTTCCGAATTACTTCCTGTTTCTGGCGCTCAACATTCCGTTCATGATCTACGTCATGGGCGGGCGCCCTCCCTGGTCGGAATATCTCCCGCGATTCTTGATCTTCACGCAGAGTTTTGTGGGGCCGCCGCTGCCGTTCTTCCTCGAGTCGTGGACGCTGGCGATCGAGGAGTGGTTCTACCTGTTCACACCGCTGGGGATTCTCGTGTTCCGGCTCTTGTTGGGCACGTTCAGCCGCGGTGTGCTGGCGACGGCCGCGATCATGCTCGTGGTTCCGCTCTTGTTGCGAATGGGCGCCGCGGGGGAGGGGGATTGGTCCTTCGAGATCCGCATGGTCACGACGCTGCGGCTCGACGCGTTGATTTACGGGATCATCGCCGCGTGGTTGCAGCACAGATACCGGGAGCGATTCCGTCAGGTGAGATGGATCGCGCTGATTGCCGGGCTCGCGCTCTCCTACTGGAACTACCAGATGCTCTTCAAAGTGAACCTGGACCAGTCCTACTTCGCCAAGACCTGGCTCTTCTGCCTGATTCCTTTCGGGTTTGCACTTCTGTTGCCGTGGGGGGCCAACGCCACAGCGTCCGCGGGTCGGTGGCTCGTGCGCGGCGTGCAGCGCGTGGCGCTTTGGTCCTATGCCTTGTATCTCATCAATCTTCCGGTCGGATACGTCCTGATCCATCGGACAGACGGGTGGTATGAACGCAGTGCCTTCAACGGATGGGCGGCGACTGTCGCATACTGGGTGGTCTGCCTAGGTTTGTCCGCGGTCGTTTACCGCTGGTTTGAACGCCCGATGATGAACCTGCGCGAGCGGTTCGCGATCAGCCGGAGTCGGTCGCCGCGGACACTTTGAAATGGAACACGCCGATCTAGCTCCACGCTATCTCTCGGGCGCCGGCGTCGAGATCGGCGCTTTCAAAACGCCGATCCCCGGCATCAAGCCGGTTTATGTCGACCGGTTCGCGGTCTATGCGAACGAGCCGACCCACGCCGACTACCATGGCGATGCATGCGAGCTGCCGTTTCACGACTCCTCGCTCAAATACGTCGCGAGCTCCCACGTGCTCGAGCATGTCGCGAACCCGCTTGCCGCACTCGCGGAGTGGTTTCGCGTCCTCGAGCACGGCGGCTGCATCTACATGGTCGTGCCTGACCGGCGCCGCACGTTTGATCATCGCCGCCCGCTCACGGAAGTCGCGCACATGCTCGACGATTACCGCAACGGCACAACGCAGAGCGACGCGACCCACATCGACGACTTCGTCTACGGTGTTGACTGGGCAACATTCTCCCCCGCGACGGATCCGGCCAACGAGAAGAGCGCGCGCGACGAACTGGCCACGACCTACCATCGCAGCGTGGCGGCGGGCCTGGAGATCAACATCCACTTTCACACCTTTGAAGTTTCAAGCGGGGTCGCGCTCATCGAGGCAGGGAATCTCGAGTCGCTTTGGGACGGAGCGATCGAAGTCGTCGAGAAGGTTGAGGAATTTCCTTCATCGAATCCGAACGGATTTCTCGTGGTCGCCCGCGTGCACAAACGCATTGGCGCGCGATGGAAAGCGCTCTGGTCGTCGAAAGGCCTGCGTGCGGACGCGCGAAGGTTCTGAACTCGGCACAGCGCGTTCGCGAATTTCCCAAGGGGCGCAGCGGCCGGGCACGACTCGCGACCGTCCGTATTGGGTTGGCGAGCATTGGCCTCGACAGGCGGGGAAGCGGCTGAACACTTCACGGATTCGATCGAGATGAGCACGCCCAACCAGCCCGACAGCGGGGCCAAAAGTCCGAGCGCCGAGCCGGCGCAGACCGCCGAGCCTGCGGTCGCGCTCGTCGCGGGCGACATCGTCAACAACTGCAATCTCCGCTGTCCGTTCTGTCTCGTTGATTACGCGAACATCCGCCGGCTCACGACGATGCCGATGGACCTTTTCAAGCGGACCTTCGCGATGCTTCCGCATGTGGCGCGCGGGCACATGTGGCTCTCGTGCCTTCACGAGCCGACGCTGCACCCGGAGTTCATTGAGATGATCGAGGCGGTCCCGCCCGGACTTCGCGACCGGATCAGCTTCACGACGAATTTCTGCAAGCGTCTTCCCGACGAGATGCTCGAGCGGCTCGCTTTATCGGGAATCGCACAGGTGCGCGTATCGTTCGACACCGACGATCCCGACCTCTTTCGCGCTCTGCGTGTGGGCGGCCGGTGGGAAGTGTTCAAGGACAACCTTCTGAGGTTTCGCGCGATTCTTGCGCGTCACACCGTGCGACCGAGCCTGCATTTCATCACGATGGCGTTCCGCGACAACGCGGCGTCGATTCCCGGTCTCGTCCAGCGCGGCGTGGATGTTTACGGCGGCGACACTCACGAGGTGCGCTTTATCTACTACTTCCCGCACGTCGCCGAGTGGGGTGAGGAACACGTGCTCAGCCTCGACGGATGGCGCACGATCGAGAAAGCGCTAGCGCCGGGAGTTGCCGCGCAGCGAGTCGCCCTGGCGGGACCCCAGGCAGGAGTCTGGGACGACTTCAAGGAGAAGCGTGGGCTCGCCGAATACGTTCACACCGAGACTTCATTTGGCGCTGCCGACAACGCGATCGCCTCGCCGGCTCCATCGCCCGCGGAAGTGGCGAGGAACATGCCCGACGAGCCGCTGCGCCTGCGATTGCGCTGGGACGGGCTGATGGTAATCGAGCAGATTCCCGAACACCTGTGCCGCTTCAATCTCGCGAACATCGCCGACCCGGGGACCTACTTCGCCGAGATCAGGAGCCTTGCGCGCCGAACCTGACGGAGTGGCGTGAGAGAGAGCGCAGGGCGACAAGCGCTCCGAGCATCAAGACTGCGGCTGCGGCCAGCAGCGCGGGATTCAAGTGTGCGTCTCCAGCCGGCGGGGTTGTGACGATCCAGCCTACAAGGAACACGGCGACGTGGAGGATCGCCGCCACACTGAGAATCGCGACGTGCCAGCGATTCATCGCCGCACCTCCTAGAAACATCAGCAGCGCGACAGGCGCGAAGCTGCCGTGGTGGACGATCGTGCCGCCGAGTTGAAACATCAGCGAGAGCCACACGAGCACCGTCGCCGCCGCGTGTGCGACCAGACCGGCTGCTCCGGTTTCGGTCGCGCCTCCGCGTACTCGCGCGAACACCAGCCAGCAGATGCCAAGCAACGGCAGCCCGACGGAGGGCAGGAAATGGAAGAACTGCAGGCGCCGGATGTATTCGCCCCATTTCTCGCCCTCGTGCCGACCGAGGAAGCCGGCGATGAAATGAAAGTTTACGACGCGCGCGTGCCAAAGATCTGCTGCCGGCTTTTCGGAATATGAGTCGCGAATCGCTTCAAGCGAGGACCGACTGTCGACTTCGACGGCTCCGGCGAGATGCCATTTCACGAGCCGGTTGCCCGGCGGATCGACGAAACGCTTGAACGCCGACCAAGGCGCTCCCACTGCCGCGAACACGAGCACGAGGATGATGACTCCCTTCGCGCCGAATCGCCGCAACGCGGTCCACGCCGCAGGGAGCGCGGGAAGCGCGAGGATTGAAAACCACACACCGCCGTGCGCCAGCAACGCCAGAGCGAGCAAAGCCCCGGTCGCGATCGCGACACGCGCGGGCTTCGTGTCACTCGCTTGGTTGAACCGCAACACGACCGCGACCGCGGTGATGAACAATGACGCGGCCATGAGCTTCGGCCACGTGTAGACTGAATGGAGGACGAAAAATCCCGAAGTCGCGGCGAAGAAGATGCCTGTTGCGATTCCTCGCGAGCCGATCCCAAGCGCGTAGCCGAGCGCGGCGAGTGCCGGGAGCCAGCCGAGTTGGCAGAGTGTCGAGACCGCTTCGTGCGCCAAACCCGAGCCGGCGCCGAACGGCCTTAACAGGAGAAGCACGCCTGCCTGGAGTGGCGGACGATCGCTCATCAGCCAGTCGCCGACGAGTGGCCCTTCGAGATCCCCCGAGGCCAGTCGGTCGGCCAGCATCCGAGGCAATTGGTCGTCGACTGGCAGCGGGTTGGTGAACCGAGACGCGGCGGGCACGCCCGCCGCATGCACGAAGCAAATCCATGCGCCTGCGAGCAGCAAGGTCGCGACAATCGCGGGCAATGACACTCGAAATGCGCTCCGTGTTTTCGCTTCTGCAGCCTGTGATGCAGTGAGCGCTACGCCGCCGCCGACGAGAATGAGCGAGACGACGTTTCCGACTGCCGGAGAAATCCACCAGCCGCAGAACGAGATCATGCCCGCGAGTGCCGTGCATCCGAACCCCAGAGGAACGACGAACGCATCGTGCAGGCTCAGCCACTTCGCCGCGACCGCGCCGCTGCCCGCGCAGAGTCCCACGAACAGAACGCCGAGTCCGACTGCGTGAAGGACGTGCAGGACTTCGGTCATGCCTCGCCCACCCGCGGATTCAAGCCGGCTGGCGCATGCGCCACGCCTCGACGATTTGCCGGATCGTTTCCTCGAAACTCACGGTGATGTCCCACGCTGGGTAGTGCGCGCGCATCTTCCGCAGGTCGGAGTAATAGCAGATATGATCGCCCGCGCGGTTCTGGTCGACGTAGGTATGCACCTGCCCCTTGCCGGTGAACTGTTCGGCGATATTGAACGCCTCGAGGATCGAGCACGAGTTCGCCTTGCCTCCGCCGAGATTGTAGACCTCGCCCGCGCGCGGTGCCTCCACAAATGCGAACATGAACCGCGCGACGTCGAGCGAGTGGATGTTGTCGCGCACCTGCTTGCCCTTGTAGCCGAAGATGCGGTATTCACGGCCCTCGAGGTTGCACTTCACGAGGTAGGAGAGAAAACCGTGCAGCTCGACACCCGAGTGATTCGGCCCGGTCAGGCAGCCGCCGCGAAGGCAGCACGTGGGCATTCCGAAGTAGCGACCGTACTCCTGCACAACGATGTCGGCGGCGGCCTTCGATGCGCCGAAGAGCGAGTGCTTCGACTGGTCGATCGTGAACGTTTCCGGGATGCCGTGCTCGTAGGCCGGGTCGGCGTAGTCCCAGCGCGTGTCGAGTTCGCGCAGCGCGATCCGGTTCGGAGCGTCGCCGTAGACCTTGTTCGTCGACATGTGGACGAACGGTGCCTCGGGGCACTCGTTGCGCGCCGCCTCGAGAAGGTTGAGAGTGCCGACCGCGTTCGTGTCGAAATCGTCAAACGGAATCGCCGCGGCGCGGTCGTGCGACGGCTGGGCCGCGGTGTGAACGATCACCGACGGCTTCACCGTCTTCATCAGTTCGCGCACGCCGACACGATCACGGATGTCGATCTCGTGGTGCACGTAGCCGCGGATCTCCGACTGAAGGCGCTGCTGGTTCCAGCGCGTGTCGCCCTGGGGCCCGAAGAACACGGCGCGCTGGTTGTTGTCCAAGCCATGGATTTCAAATCCCTTCGCGGCGAAGAACTGACAGACCTCGGAGCCGATCAGACCCGACGAGCCGGTGACAAGGATTCGTTTCGACATGGACGGTGGTTTGAGTACGAAGGAATCAATGCGCCACGGCGGATGCAAGGTCGCGGCGGCGTGCAGCGAGGCGTTCGACGAGGCCCGCGATCGCGCAGAAGACCGAAGCAACGAGCAGTGTTGCGGGAAACCGGCGCGCGTTCTCCGCGCCGATCGATCCGAGGTCCCCGCCCATGCGGCGGGCTGCCGCGGGATCGTCGGTCAGGCGCGGTGTGCCAACACCGAGCCATCCGCGCGGCTCGGTCGAGCCGTCTGTGAGCACTATCCGCGCTCGCGCGCCAGGGCTTGCGCGGACGGTGACCATCCACGGAAGAACCTTTTCCCCGGGGGTATTGTCGCTGAAGGCTGTTGTCGATTGAACCGTGCCGTCTGCCCGGAGGAAATCGAACCGAAGCGAGTTACCCGGGCCATTGGGATAACCCGTGACCGGCACGATCAGGAACTGGCTGTCGACAGCGAACTCGGAGGAGACGAATTCTCCGGTGAAGCCGTCGCCCTCGATGTAGGTGCCAAAAAACAACCCTGCGGGCGTCGCCGGCAGCGCGAAGATCCTGCCCGCGGCGTCCGGGACGTCGAACCCCGTTGCCGCCGTGCCTGCGTCGTCGAGAACCTGAGAAATTCGACGGTGCGAATCGGAGTCCCACGGCCGCATGCCTGCTGCGACAAGCACAAGTGCGACAGCCGCGATGACGGATGCCGAATAGAACCACGGGGTCGGCCTGAGCGATTCGTCCGGGATTCGCTGGCGTCGGATGAGATAGATCGCGACGAGCACGGCCGCCGGCAGGAGAATCATCGAGATGTAGCCGAGCCATTTCGACCGGATCGGACAAAGGGCGACGAGTCGTTCCAAGGATGATTGCGATTCGTCGCCCTGGACCTCAGGCGGCAGGCTCGCGCGGATGCCGGGGTTGTCGAGAAGCCGCCGCATGGTTGAGACCGGCGGAAAATGGTGCGCGACAAATGCGTCGCGACCAAGCGCCGCCGGATCGCCGGTGCGGATGTAGTCGCGCACGACGGCCAACGTGCGCCGGTGCAGATCGGCGTGCACCTCGAGGATCGGGCCGATCCGAGCGGGTCGGTTGAAGTGCCACAATCCTGCCGAGACCGTCGCAAGCCAGACTGCGCAGAGGGCGAAGGGGAAGAGCTTTCGAGCGCTATCGCGAACCAGAATCGCAGCACACGCCGCATTGGCCGCGAGCCCGATCACCAGGATGTCCGTGTAGCGCGGCGGTATTTCAGGAAACGAAGCGCCGCGCGCGTAGGCAATCGCGAGTGCCTGCATCACGACCCAGCCGCCGAGCGCTGTGAGCACGAGTTCGGCCGGCCGGGCCTCGCGCGAGACAAATGTCCGCACGGCGACGATGAGCCACGGCAATTGGACAAGCGCCGCGGCCAGTGCAACCGGCGACGGCCACGCGAGCATCTTCACGAGCGCCTCAACGAGAATTGTTGAAGAGAATACGTCGAGTTTACCGCCCACCGCCGTGGGCGGAAGAAGCCACCAGCCGACAAGCGCAAGCGCGACAGCCATGCACAGGGTGGCGACCCCATGGGCGTCGCGCCGGCGCGCCAGTCGCACGGCGGCGATGCCCGCAGCGGCGACCGGCGCGAGGAGTCCTCCGGCTATCGAAAGGAGCCCCAGTGCGCCCGCAGCCTGCGCGGCCACCCAACGTGCGTCGACGCGCGAGGTGCCGAACGTGCCGCCGAGATACAGCACGGCGAGGAGCACCATGAGGTAGAAGTGGAGCTGAAATCCCCAGACCGCGTTCTCGTAGTTGCCTGGGAGCGTGAAGACAGAAGCGAGTGCGACAGTCGCGACCATCCAGCCGGCGGTGGAAAACATCCTCCTCGCGAGCAGGGAGAGCGCGACCGCCGCGAGTGCGTAAAAGAAACTGTTCACGAACATTTGCGTCCGCGTGTCCCACTGGCCGGTCAGCCGGAACTCGGCGAATGCGAGAAGTCGCGTGAGGACCGGCCGATGCTCGTTGCTCGGCTTGAAGAAATCCTTCCAACCCAGTTCTCCCGCGAACCAAGGCTCGAGGATCGCCTCGCCCTCGGCGCTCCATTGGTCGTGAAACGGAACAGGAACTCCGTGCTGCGCGATCAGCGTCCATCTCGATCCGAGAGTGAGTGCGAAGAGCGCCGCGACCACCAGCCACTCCAACAAGCGAGTGCTTCTCGCAGGCGGGTTCATCGCGAAGCACGGCCTGCGACGGACCGATAGAATTCCTCGAGCAGAGCCGCGCTCCGCGACCAGTCAAAGTGCGAGGCTGCGAACTCGATCGCGCCGCGCGCGAGTCGCGCGGCGAGCTGAGGATCGCCGCGAAGTGTGCGGATGGCACCGGCGATCCCGGCGGCATCGGCCCGGTCGAGCACGTAGGCGTCGTGACCGTGCGTGACAGCCGTGCCAAGGTTGGTGCGCGGGAGGATGACGGGCCGGCCGATCGAGAAGAACTCGGGCAGTTTCGATGGAAAGCGGTAGTCGTTGAAAGAATCTGACGTGCCCGGTTGCACGAAGAAATCAGCAAGCGCCATCAAGTCGGGAAGATGTCGGTGATGCTTGATTCGTCCGAGTTCGAGCACGCAGCCGGCGACTCGCGGCGCAAGATCACCGGGAAACGGACAGTGATTTGCTCCCGTGCGGATGAGGGTCGTGGGCGTGCCGGTCTCGTTGAGGACTGCGACCGCTTCGTAGAGTGCGCGCATCTCGACCACGTTCGCGGCATGGACGTTGCCGTGATAGAAGAGGACCGTGTGGCCGGCATCGAAGCCGAGCGCCTCGCGAAATGCATCGGGTCGCGGCCGTGGGAAGAAGTAGCGCTCGTCGGCCGCGGGCCAGAGTGTAATCGAAGGCATTCCCGACGGCAGGAAATCCTTGAGACGGTCGATGATCAGCGTTGCGCCCTCGGCGCGGGCTAGGAAGCGCTCGGCGAAACCAGGATGCGAGAGGTTCCACGGAAGGAGCGCTTCGGCCTCCGCAGGCGAGAGGTTGCGCAGTTCCTCGATCGAGCGGGCGAGCGTGCGCGCGAGGATATGCGCCTCGTTGTCCTCGAGGTGGACGATGAGCGGCGCGCCGGTCGCTGCGATTGCCGACTCGCAGACCTTGCGCACGTTGTCGCGCGTCGTCCACGCATGGACGATTTCGGCGGCGCGTCCGTCGGGAAAAACGGGCAGGCGGGCGGTTGCGTCGACGTGCGTGCAAGCGGAAAATGATACGTCGCCGAGCGCTGCGAGATTGGCAAACGGCGGTTCCGACGTGTTGCTAAAACGATGCTCGGCGACCACGGCGAAGCTGTGCCCTGCCGCGGCGAGGTGCCGAGTGAGTGCGACTACATGAAGCGCGCTGTTCGAATCGAAGTCACCCGGGAGAACGATCAGCACGTTGAGTGCCGCGCTTGTGCGAGGAGGTGAAAGGAATGGCGGGCGGGGAGGGTGCACCGTCAACGTCGCCGCGAGGCGGGCATTCGTGGATGTCGGCGTGGCGTGACCGTGGCCGCCTATCTGGGCGAGCAGCATCTGCTCGCGGAGGCGTGCGGCCCCGGCTGGCGAATCAGCCACGCTCATGAATCAGGCGACGATAGCACCACCGTGCCGTCCTCCTTCAGGCTGAAAATGTCGCGGCGCCTGCTGCGAAGCATAGCGATTGCGACGGCGGCCAGCATGCAGGCGGTGCCACCGGCAGCGAAGACCATCCACTGCTTCGCAGTCTTCCCAGCGATCCACGACAACATGCCGAGTTCGACTGGCTCGGTGAACGCCCCCCAGCCAGGCGCGTTGGATGGACCCGCCTCGATGACGATGGGGCCGGGTGGCCGCACGATGTTCACGGTCTTCCAGCGCTGGCCAGCAGCGACGTCGACCTCTGACGCAGAAGTAGCGCCCGTGCTGAGCGAGCGAAGGTGGAACGGAAACGCGGGGGTTCCGAGGTCGCCCGCGATACGGAAACGGAGCACGCCGGTCTTCGATGGCGGCAACGGTTTCGAGACGAAGCTCGCTCCGCCGCTTGTGTCGGAGTGCCACGCCCGGCCTGAGTGCGGCAGCGTCTGCGGTGCAGCTTCGGTGAAGCGCGACAGGCGCGTCTCGTCGGGCTCAATCCTCACGGGTGTGCGCACCGATGCAGGCATGAGCGAGGAGATCGCCGGGTCGGAGAGAAACTGCACGAGCTGGTTTCGGTCAGGGAATGTTATCTGGCCCTTTGGCGCCTCAAGGATCACCGCCGGGTCGCCGTCGCGCAGGAAAGACGCGATTCGTTCCGACTCCGCGGCGCGCGCGGAGCGGAGGTGCGGCAGGTAGATGGATTGGGCAAGGTTGATCTGTGCCGTGAATCCCACGAGCGCCGCCACGCACCATGCGATCGCCACCGCGCCGCGCACGGAGGGACGCATCGGTCCGCGCAGCACGATCATGACGAGGAGAACGGCGTTGATGAGGAACAGGAGCGCGTGGATGTCGGTGTAACGGGAATCGCGGCCCTGGATCACACCGCCGCGCGACCACGCGATGGATGCGATCGCGAGGACAGCGAGCACGATGAGGCCGTTGATCGCGCTGCGTCTCTCCTCGGCGGCGCCGAGGCGGCCGCGGTTGAGCAGCCAGATGAAAACTGGGGCCTGCATAACCGGTGCGAGCCATGGATGGTCCGTGGCGGGAAACGCGAGCTGATTCGCGAGTGCGTGGACGAACTCCAGCACTCCCCGTGCGCGCAGCGAATCGTGGTGTGGAACATGGTTCACGAGAGCCCAGCCGATCGCGCACTTCACGCCGCAGATTGCGATCGCGACGAAAGTGCGGACGCCGCGCTTTCCCTCAAGCACAACCCCCGCCGCGAGGATCGCGCCGGTCGCCGCAAACGCGAAGAAGCCCGATGCCATCGTGCCGAACGCAAGCACACCGATCGTGAATCCTGCCCACCACCGCCCTCCGAGCGCCGAGCCCGAGAGCATGAGCCACGTGGCGGACACGGTGAAAAGGAGCCAGAGGTAGAATTGCGACTGGAACGACGCCAGGGTGTTTTCCCACGCGAACGGAATCGCGAGGCATGCGACTGCCGCGAGCGCTCCAAACCAAAGGCAGGCTGGGCCGGAGGCGCGTGTGAGGAGCGAGAGCACGAGCACTATCCCGGCGGCGTGAATGAATACGTTGAGCACCATGCCGACGCGCGCGTCCCACTGGCCGTTGGCATACACGAGGCCGAGTGCGAGCCCACGCGTCCAGAATAGCCGATGCTCGTTGTGCGGGCGCATGAGTTCGCCGACTGTGAGTTCGCCGCGAGCGTCGGGGATGAGCATGCGCTGGCCCTCTGCGTGCCATTGGTCCATGTAGGGCACGTCGACGCCGTTGTGATGGATGAGCCAGAGCTTGCCCGAAATGCCGAGGAGCGCCGCGCCGGCGAGGCAAAGGAGGACGAAGATCCGGGAGCGGAGTGGCGAGGCCATGGCGTGCGGCGTGTGTGTGTCTCCTCAGACCGGGGGCACGAGCCAGTGTTTGCGGATCCTCGGCGGCCGCGCGAGCGAGAGATCCTCGCCGTGGATCGTGAGGTTTGGGTTATAGGCGGGATCGTCGCGCAGGAGGAGGCCCCAGCGGTGGAGCATCGTGCCGACCTCGGCGGCGAAGCGCGCCTGCTTCTCGGGCGTGGTCTCGTTGCCGCGGCTCGCGGACTCGTGGTGGTAGAACTCGGCGAAGGGCGTCCAGACGTTGCGCAGACCCGCGCAGCGCAGGCGCAGGCAGAGATCGACGTCGTTGAACGCGACGGGAAGCGAGTCGGCGTCGAACCCGCCGGCTGCGAGGAGCGTATCCTTGCGGATGACCATGCATGCGGCGGTGATGGCGCTGTAGTTCTGCGCGAGGCGCACGCGGTTCTTCTCGTCGCTCGCACCGCGCGCGAGCGTCTTGAACGGATGGCCTGCGACACCGCCGATGCCGAGCACGATCCCAGCGTGTTGGATGGTGTCGTTCGGAAAATAGAGCATCGCCCCCACGGCGCCAATGCCCGGCCGTAGCGCGTGACTCACCATCTCCTCGAGCCAGCCGGGCGTGATGACTTCGATGTCGTTGTTGAGAAGTGCAACGACCGCGCCACGCGCGTGTGCGATGCCGTAGTTGTTCAACTCGGAATAGTTGAACGGAGCCTCGTGGCGGATGACTGAGAGGCGCGGGTCTCCGGATTGGGCCGCGAGCCAATGTAGCGTCGCGGGGTCGTCGGAGCCGTTGTCGACAATGAGAATGTCGAAGTCGGGGTAGGTTGTCGTTTCCAGAATGCTGCCGACGCAGACCTTGAGGAGATCAAGTCCGTTGCGCGTGGGGATGATTATCGTGACAGGCGGGGCCGCGGTGGGCTCGTAGTGCACGCGCCAGTGATCGCCGGGCACCGGGCTGAGCGTGGCGCGGACGCCAGAGCGCTCGAAGTGCTCCGCCAACGCGCGGCGTGCCGCCTCGACAGGGTAGTTCTTCTCGGCGACGAGCAGGGCGGTCGAGCCCGGGACCGCGCGCCAGTGGTAGAGTATCTTCGGGAGGTGGCCGATCTGCGCGTCGCGAAGACGTTCGACGACGCGCAATGCGAGGTCCCAATCCTGGCTGCCCTCAAAGCCCTCGCGGAATCCGCCGACCTCACGCATGAGCGCAGTGCGGCAGACCGTGAGATGCGACAGGAAGTTCTGACCGAGGAACAGGTCAGGGTTCCAGTCGGGCTTGAAGTAGGGTTCGTAGCGCCGGCCTTCCTCGTCGACTTTGTCTTCGTCGGAGTAGACGAGCCCGCAGTCGCGATGCGTCTGCAGGAAGACGGCCACTTCGTAGAGCGCGTGCACAGGCAGTTCGTCGTCGTGATCGAGGCACGCGGTAAATTCGCCGGAGGCGAGCGCGAGCGCGCTGTTCGAGGCGGCGGAGATGTGGCCGTTCTCCGTGCGGTGGACGACTCTGATTCGTGAATCGGCAGCGGCGAGTTCCGCGAGCACGTCGCGAGTGTGCGCGTCTGTCGAAGCGTCGTCGGCGATGCAGAGCTCCCAGTTTTCGTAAAGCTGCTCCCGCACGCTAGCGACCGCGCGGCGGAGCCATTTCTCCGGCGCGTTGTAAACGGGCATGAGAAGGGAAATGAGCGGCCGCCACGCAAGGCGCGCGGCGTGGGCACGGATCGCTGCGATGTCGGACTCTGATAGGCGCTCAAAGTCGCGGATCCAGCATTCGTAATCCGTCGGATCACGCGGAGCGGGCGGCTGTCCGAGCGCAAGCGGCTCGCACTTGAACGGTCGCCATGCCCCGGGCGCAACCTCGGCCTCAAGAATCAGCGTGTAGCGACCAGGTTTCATCGCGACCTCGATCTTGTAGCCGCTGAACTCGGCGGCGGCCGACGATCGATGGGTCGCGTAGACGTCGTGCCGCTTGATGGCGTATTTGCCGATGAACGCAGTGCCTCCGTCCTCGGAGAGAATCTCGGCCGGGTCGCCGAGCCGTGCACGCACGGCGAGGATCGGCGAGCCGTCGAGTGCGAAAACCCAACCGACAATCGGCACAGCGTTGGACGTCAGATACCAGCTCCGTGGGTAGTCGATCATTGCGAGCAGGTTCGGATCGAGCCGCGGCACAGGCTGTGGTTGAGCCCCGGGCGAGGCATCGGTGACAATGGCTGCTGCGGCGTCGGCCGGATGCGGTTCGTGCGCGGAGGCGGGTTTGCGGCGCACCAGCGGATCGACCAAGGCGCGACGGAGCGCGCGAAACGGAGCGGTGATCCGCCATGATGCGGACGCGCGCATGCGGGCCATTCGCCCTTCGAGGGCGCGGATCGCGTGCTCGAGTTCGGCGATGCGCAACTTGAGATCGGCCACACCCTTCAGCCGATTGTCCGCGTGCTGAAGACGCGCGCGTGCATCGGCGAGCCGGCGCTCGGCGTACGCGAGGCGCGCCTCGATCGCGACGCGCTCGAGATTTGTCTCGCGCCACTCGAGGAGGGGGTCCGCCGGTGCGCCGGCGGGGGACTTCAGGTGCTCGAGGTCGCTCCCCGGCACGGGTCGCTTCGAGTCGCTCATGGGCGTCGCGGGCGCTGACGGATTGGAGCCGTGTGACTCATTCGCTATGTCGTGAGGCAAGCCACGAGGAAAGCCGCCGCGCGCCGCCAAGTGAAGCACGGAAAGCTCCGTTCGTTGTGGAGGGGTGGCCGGAGAGACAACGGCTTTGACCCATGTTGCACTCGAGGTAGCGTGGGCGGACAGGACCCATGAACTTCGAAAAGGTGATTCGCCACTTCGTGGACGCGCTCGAAAAGGGCGGCGTCAGCTATGCATTGATTGGCGGGTTCGCCATGGCGCTCAGGGGCGTGCAACGCGGGACGGTCGACCTGGATTTCATCCTTATGCTCGACCACCTGAGCACTGCTGATGGAATCCTGACCGGGTGCGGCTATGTGCGTGTCTTCCGGTCCGAGAACGTCTCGCATTACGAGTCAGCGGACCGCGACTGGGGTCGCATCGACATCCTGCATGCATTCCGCGGTCCCAGCCTCGGAATGCTCGAGCGGGCGGAATCTGTCGAGGTGTTCGTTGGTGTCCGGGTGAAGGTGGTGCAGGTCGAGGACTTGATCGGTCTCAAGATTCAGGCACTCGTCAACAATCCGAGCAGGGTGGACCGGGATTGGATGGACATCCGGATGCTCCTCGAGGCATCAGCGAGTCAGCGCACGAAGCTCGACTGGGAGTTGGTGGCTGACTACCTTGAAATCTTCCGGATGAACGACAAGTTGAGCGAACTGAGGGCTTGGCATGGCACGACTCACTGAAGCAGAACGCGCGCAGTTGAAGCGATCCACGTCGGTGCGCGAACAGCCACCGAAGCCGCGGCTCCTCACGCCGGCCGAGTATGTGGCGTTTGCCACGCTCGCCTCGAAGGTCGCTCGCGTTGCGAAGCGCCCGCCATTCACAGGTGGCGAACACTGGAAGCTTTAACTCGAGATATTGTTTGCTTCTAAACCAATCTGTACGGGCGTGCCTTGTGCACGCCCTCTGGGGATTGAGATGCCCAAGGTCGCTCCCCGGCACGGGGCGCTTCGAGTCGCTCATGGGCGTCGCGGGCGCTGACGGTCTGGAGCCGTGTGACTCATTCGCTATGTCGTGAAGCAAGCCACGAGGTAAGCTGCCGCGCGCCGCCGAGTGAAGCCCGGAAAAGGACTGACTCCGGATCGTCATCGCTTAAAGGGACAACTGCTTTGACCCATTTGGCCACCGCGGTAGAGCCGAATCTGGCCGTACCGGACGAAATTCGAGAAGATAATTCGCCGCCTCGTGGACGAGTTTGAAAAGAGAGGCGTCAGCAATGGTAAGGGTCCGGCCGGGGGCCTCTTGACTTCGTAGTGGTGGCTACTCCGAGGCGGGCGATTCGTAATGGTGACTACTGCCTACGAGGCGGTTGTCGTAGTAGCCACCATTGCCTCTGGCTTCTTCGGTGTCTCTGGTGCTGTCCATCGCGCAGGCGTGAGCGCGCCGAGGTCGTCCTGATTGGACATCGCGGGCAGGCGCGAGAGCACATCGCGCAGGTAAGCGAGCGGGTCTTTGCCGTGGCGCTGAC
>DATKCJ010000083.1:0-2340 GCA_035513275.1 Opitutaceae bacterium | reverse complement strand
ATCAGCGCCGTGGCAAAGGCGAGGGTGCCCGTGTCGAGATCGATCCCGGTGAGGAAGCGCGCGAGAGCCGGGCTCGGGTTGAGGTGTTGCAGCAGCGGGAGTGAAACATCCGCCATCCCGACGCCCAACGCGCCGCCGATCGACACGAGTAGCACGCTTTGCACGAGAAACTGGCGCACGAGCCGCCACGAGCTGGCCCCGAGCGCGAGGCGCAGCGCAGTCTCACGCTGGCGCTCCGCGGCCCACGCCATCAAGAGCGAGGCGAGATTCGAGATCGCGAGCAGCATGAGCACCGCGGCACCCACCTGGACGAATAGAATCGTGCGGTCCGCGCCGTTGAGGATCGCTTCGCGCACCGGCTGCACGGTCCACGTCCAGTTTTTGTTGTCGGGATTCGCCTCGAATGCGAGCGGCGCGAATGCGCGCAGCTCGTCGCGAGCCATCGATTCTGTTACTCCCGGCGCGAGTCGCGCGTAGTTGGAGAGCTGCCGGCCGCCAATGATGGCGGTCCACATCGGCTCAGGCATGTCGAGCGGCAGCCAGACGTTCGTGCCCACGGGCAGCGCGAATCCGTCGGGCAGCACGCCGATGATCGTCTGCACTTTTCCGTTGAGTCGCAGCGTGCGGCCGAGCACGTCGGGCGAGCCGTTGAACTCCGTGCGCCAGAGAAGCGTGCTGATCAGGGCGACGTTGGCGGGGTTCGGTCCCTCATCCTCCGCGGTGAAGAGCCTGCCGATGACCGGCTGCACGCGCATGACCTTGAAGAAGTCGGCCTGCGCGACCGTGCCCTGCAGGCGCTGGGTCGAGCCGTCGTCGCGCTGCCAGTTGAAGTCCACGCCGAGCGTCGCGCCCATGCTCTCGGCGAAGCGGTTGGTCGCGCGCAGGTGCTGCACGTTCACGAAGGCGTCGAAGAAGTTCACGCCGCCGCGGCCCTCGATCTCGCGCACCGTCCAGACGAACATCACGCGGTCTGCCTCGGGCACCGCGAGGCTCGAGAAGAGGAACGATTTCAGGACAGAGAAGACCACGGTGTTCGCGGCGATCGCAAACGCCATGGTCAACACGATCACGGCGGTGGCGGCGCGCCGGCGGGCGAAGAACCTCAGGGCGGAGGACAGGTCGAGGAAGATGGAGCGCATGACCCTGGAGTATAGCTCCGGACTCGACATGACGGAATCTCACAGTAGTCATGGAAACGATGAAAGGCATTCAATCTGCCGACGACACCTTTACGCGCTACTCCGGGGTCGAGCTGCGGCACCTCCGGCTCGTGTTCACCGTGGCGGAGGAGGGCAATCTATCCCGGGCGAGCGAGCGGCTCCGGCTCACTCCGTCGGCGCTCAGCCACCAGTTGCGCGCGATCGAGGCGGTGGCCGGCGCGCCCGTCTTTCACCGCGATGGCAAGCGCATGCGGCTCACGCCGGCGGGCGAGGTGTTATTCGAGGCCGCATCGCGCGTGCTCGTGGCGATCGCCGATGCCGAGGACCGCATTGCGCATCTCAAGGACGGCCACTCGGGCACTGTGCGGATCTGCACACACTGCTACACGGGCTACCACTGGCTTCCGGCTGCGATCCGGACGTTCAAGGCGAGCCATCCCGGCGCCGATGTGCGCGTGGTGGGCGAGGCGACGACCCGCGCGCTCGATGCGCTACTGGAACGCGAGATCGACCTGGCGATCACCACGGAGAAGACCGACAACACGAGCCTGGTCGCGCGCCCCGTGTTGCGCGACGAGGTGCTTTTGCTCGTGCCGGCGGATCACCGGGTCGCATCGAAAGCATGGGTGGGGCCGGCCGACATCGCCGCCGAGACATTGCTCGGTTATGCGCGCGATCCGGACGACTCCTCGCTCTGCCTCGAGATACTCAAACCGCACGGGCTGCGGCCGAGGAAGTTCATGAACATCCAGCTCACCGAGGCGATCATCGAACTCGTGCGTGCAGGCACGGGGGTCGCGGCTTTCGCGAGCTGGGCGCTCAAGCCGCACCTCGAGAAGGGCGACCTCGTCGCCAAGCGAATCACGCGCAAAGGCTGGCACCGGACATGGAACGCCGTCACGTGGCCGAAGGAAATCTCCGGGCCGCTCGTGGCGAGCTTTGTGGACTGCCTTGCCGTGGAATTCGCGAGCCGCAAGGCCGAGCGCAAGCCTGCGGCGTAGAGGTCACGCCATTGGCGGCTTGCGCCGGACGGGCCGGATGGCACGTTGGGCCGACAGACAAACGACCCACACCAATGTCCGACCACGGCATCTTCCTCGGCACCGACAGTGGCGCCACGACGTCAAAAACTGGAGGCATCCTTGCCGACGGCACGATCATCTCGCAAAAGCTCCGCCAG
>DATKCJ010000082.1:0-8966 GCA_035513275.1 Opitutaceae bacterium | reverse complement strand
CGAACGCGCGGTCATCGTGATCACATCGCCTGCGCCCTGCGCGCGGTGACCGTAGCGCACGCCATCATAGCGCGAGAGGTTCGAGGAACACTCTGCTGTCGCGACGATGTAGTAGGCCGACACGCAGTGCTCCGTGTGCGGTAGCGACACCTCGCGAATCTCGCAGCCCTGCGCACGGTAGAATTCGATCGCCGCTCGCACCGCCGCCTCGACCTCGGGATCGATACCGTCGGCGAAATATTCGCGCGGGATGCCGAGCCGCCACTTGCGCGCGGGCTCGCGAAGCGCCGCTCGGTAATTTGGCACCGGTTCGCGCAACGAAGTCGAGTCGTGCGGGTCGTGACCCGAGATCGCACCAACGAGCATCGCCGCATCCTCAACCGTGCGTGCAAGCGCTCCGACCTGATCGAGTGACGACGCAAACGCCGCGACGCCGTAGCGCGAGACGCGGCCGTAGGTCGGCTTGATCCCGACGACACCGCAGAAAGATGCCGGCTGCCGGATCGAGCCGCCCGTGTCGGTGCCGAGTGCGCCGGCGACGCTCCCGGTTGCCGTCGCCGCGGCGCTTCCGCCCGAGCTGCCACCGGGCACGCACTCGAGATTCCAAGGATTGAAAGTCGGGTGAGTGCCGGAATTCTCCGTCGACGAGCCCATCGCGAACTCGTCCATGTTCATCCGGCCGAGTAAGACTGCGCCAGTGGCCTTCAGCTTCACGGTCACGGTCGCGTCATAGGGTGAGACAAAGTTCGCGAGAATCTTGCTCGATCCCGTGAGCGGCTGGCCTTTCACCGCGATGATGTCCTTCAACCCAATCGGAATCCCGTCGAGCGGGCCGCGCGCATCACTCGATGCGCGGCGCTTGTCGGAGGCCTCTGCCTGGGCGAGCGCGTCGGCTTCGTCGAATGAGTTGAACGCGCGCACACGATCCTCGGTCGCACGGATCCTCGCGATGTGTGCGCGTGTGAGCTCGACGGATGAGAGCCTGCCCGCGGCAAGCGCGTCTGCCATTGCGGCGATGGGTTCGTGGAAGAGGTCGGCCATCGGCTAGCGGGGGCGTTGGCCCGGGTAGCGCGGGTCTTTGACCCGCGTCGGCAGGTCGAAGACCTGCCCTACCTCGTCTCGACAGAAACCCGCGCTCGGCCTGTCCGCCCTAGGTTCGGCGGCGGCGGAAGATCGCGGGCTACCCGACTCACCTCGATCCATGAATGGTGCGGTCCTCATCGGCAGGCGGCTCACTCCACAACTTTCGGAACCACGAACTGATCGCTGCGCTTCGCCGGCGCGTTCGAGAGCGCATCGCCGACCGGCAGGCCTTCGACGGGTTCGTCGGCGCGCCAGACATTCGTGACCGGGAACGCGTGCGCCGTCGGCTCGACGCCTTCGACTGTGATCTTGTTCAATTGCTCCACATGCGCGAGCACGTCGCCGAGCTGCGCCGCGAACCGCGCCTTCTCCTCGGGCGTGAGTTCAATCCGCGCCAGCACGGCCAGACGGTCAATGTCGATGTCGACGCGTCCAGCCATGGTCATTTGCGGATGCTGTGCCCGGCTGCCTCGAGCGCAACCTGGGCGGCGTTGAATGCTGCGCTCACCTCGTCGTCAGTCAGCGTGCGGTCTGGCGCGCGATACGAGAGCGAGAACGCCAGGCTTTTCTTTCCCTCGGGCAATCCCTTGCCCGCATAAACGTCGAACACGCGCACGCCATCGACGTCGAACTTACCGGCGCTCGCAGCGCGCGCGGCCTTCTGCACCTCGCGGCGCACTGTCTCGGAAGGGGTCGCGGCATCGACGACGAGCGCGAGATCGCGCAGCGCGGATGGCAGCAGGCTGAAGGGCTTGTACCGGCTCCGCGACGTGCCCGACTCCAGGGTCGCGGGTGTCGCGCTCACGATGCCGGCGAGCACAGGTCCCTCGATGCCGAGCGCTCGTGTCCGAGCGAGGTCGAGGAGTCCGCACTCTGCGTCGAAACCATTCGCGATTCCGCCGAAGACAGCCGAGTGACCCGCCTGCCAGCCCGAACCCGTAGCGTCGACACGCGCGACCGCGAGCCCGCCAAGATCCACGCCGGCAACCGATGCGAGAATCGAGAGATGGTTCTTCGCGGTGTAGAAATCGGCTGTCCCGCGTTTGAGCCAACCAGCGCCGGCGGCACCAAGACGAACGACGAAGCCCACCGAGATGCACTCAACCATCTTGCCGCCTAAATCGCGGAAGGTCCGGCCGCACTCGAACAGCCGCGCGGCATCAGTCCCGCGATCCTGGTTGAGTCGCAGGTTGTCGAGCAGTCCGTGAACGAGCGTGGGTCGCAGGTGCGACTGCTCCTCGGTGAACGGATTCGCGAGCGCGAGCGTCTTTGCCGCATCGGCGGAAGTCCACTGCGCGACCTCGGCGGCAGAGCGCATCGAGTAGTTCACGCACTCGTGGAAATGCTGGCCTGCGAGATAGCGCGACGCAGCGCGGTTGAACTCCGCAACCGGATCGTCGGCCTGCGGCAGCGCAGTTGCCGCGACATCGGCCGCCGGAATCCGTTCGCAGCCGTGGATGCGGATCACCTCCTCGACGAGATCGATCGGCCGGTCGAGGTCGCCGCGGAAACTCGGGATGGACACGAGCCAAGTGACGGGACCACCGTCCGCGTTGTCGGCGCGCACTTCGATCCGCAGCTCAAGCGCCTCGAGCGCGCCGCGGATCTCGTCGTCGGGAATGTCGTAGCCCGCGCGCTCGCGCACGAACCCCGGCGTGATCGCAATCTCCTTGAGCGTGACCGGCTCGGAGCCGCATTTGAAAAGCGGTCCCACGAGAGTGCCTCCCGCGAGTTCGATGATGAGATCGACCGCGCGCCGCGCGCCATCGAGCACACCGGAGGGATCGACGCCGCGCTCGAAACGATAGGAGCTGTCGGACGCGAGCCCGAGCTTCTTCGAGGTGCGGCGGGTCGAGATCGGACGGAAGCACGCAGCCTCGAGCACGAGATCGGTCGTGGTGGCGTCCACTTCGGCGTTTGCGCCGCCCATGATGCCCGCAACGACGAGCGGTTTCTCCGCGTCGGCGATCACGAGCATACCTGGCGCGAGCACGCGCTCCTTCTCGTCGAGCGTGACGAGCTTCTCGCCTTCGCGCGCGTGGCGGATCACGAGCTTCCTGCCGCTGATCTTCTTCGCGTCGAACGCGTGCAGCGGCTGACCGAGTTCGTGGAGCACGAAGTTGGTCGCGTCGACGACGTTGTTGATCGAACGCAGTCCGATCGCCTCGAGCCGCGCCTTTATCCACGTCGGGCTCGGGCCGATCTTCACTCCTGCGATGAGGTGCGCCGTGTAGAGCGGGCAATCAATCGGAGCCTCGACGGTGACCGACTCGAGAATCTCGGGAGCCGGCGCTTCATCGATAGCCGGGCTGTGCGTGAGGATCTTCGGGTAGCCGACCGGTTCGTCGAACCACGCGCCGAGCTCACGCGCGATGCCGTAGTGGCAAAGCGCGTCGGGCCGGTTCGGCGTGATTTCGAGATCGAAGACCGTGTCGCGCTGCGCGAGCGCCTCGTGGCCCGGCGTGCCGACGGCGGCGTCGGCCTGAAGGATCATAATGCCGTCGTGGTCCTGGCCGAGGCCGAGCTCGCGCGCGGAGCACATCATGCCGTTGGACTCCACGCCGCGGATCTTCGAGACCTTGATCTTGAAGTTACCGGGCAATACCGCATCAGGAAGCGCGACGAGCACCTTATCGCCAGCCTTGTAGTTCTGCGCGCCGCAAACGATCTGCTTGCCCTCCGAGTCGGGCGCGATGCGCACCATGCTCACCGAGAGGCGATCGGCGTTTGGATGCTTGTCGCGTGTGAGCACCTCGCCCACGACGAGGTTCTCCATCGGCGCGAGCCCGGTCTGCTCGACGCCCTCGACCTCGAATCCGAGCATCGTGAGCGCGTGGGCGATCTCGGTGGTTTCCGCGTGGATCGCGACGTATTTGTTCAGCCAGTTGAGGGAGATCTTCATAACGGCTCAGGCGTGACGAATCAGAGGTAGGAGCGCGCTTGCGCGCGATTCCGAAAGGCAATCGCCTGCAAGCGGGCTCCTACAACCAGCACCGGACGGTGACTGCGAACTCGAGCGTAACTGCGACATTGGCTGCATGGGGCTCAGGAAAACTGCCGCAGGAAGCGGACGTCGTTCTGGTAGAAGTAGCGGATGTCGTCGACGCCGTAGAGGAGCATCGCGACGCGCTCGACACCCATGCCGAATGCGTAGCCTGTCCACTCATTGGGATCGAGGCCGACGCCTTCGAAAACGGTCGGGTCGACGACGCCGCAGCCCATGATTTCGATCCAGTCCTTGCCGACTTTGCCGAGGTGCTTGGCGGAGAGATCGACTTCGAAGCTCGGCTCGGTGTAGCCGAAGTAGTGCGGGCGGAAGCGCGTCTGCACATCGTTTCCGAGGAGGCTCTTGAAGAAATAGTCCAACACGGCCTTCAGGTCCTTCACGGTCACGTGCCGGTCGACGTAGAAGCCCTCGACTTGGTGGAAGTTTGCGCTGTGCGTGGCGTCGGTCGTGTCGCGGCGAAACGTGCGGCCCGGTGAGATGATGCGGATCGGTGGCGGCTGCTTGAGCAGCGTGCGGATCTGCACTGTCGACGTGTGCGGCCGCAGCACGTAGCGCTCGCTCTCGCGGCGCGAGACGTTGGCGACCCCGACGCCATCGGCGAGGTAGAACGTGTCTTGCAGGTCGCGCGCGGGGTGGTCGGCCGGCGTGTTGAGCGCGTCGAACGCAAACCACTCTGTCTCGACCTCGGTGCCCTCGACTACGGCGAAGCCTGCCTTGCGGAAGATGCGGCAGATCTCCTCGCGCACGAGCGTGAGCGGATGGAGCGAGCCGGGGCCGCCGTCGGGCGACGGGAGCGTCGGGTCGATCGGCGGTCCGATCTGCGCGGCGAGTTCGCGGGCGTCGAGCGCGGCCAGCGCGGCATCGAGCGCGGCCTGGATCTCGCCCTTGGCGGAGTTGATCAGCTTGCCGAGCGCGGGACGCTCCTCCTTCGGCGCCTGGCCGACGCGCTTCATGAGCGCGGTGAGCTCGCCGTTGGGTCCGACGAACCGGGCCTTCTCGGCCTCGAATTCGGGGCGCGTGCGCGGCTGCGCAAATGCCTCGCGCGCTTTCTCAACGACGGACTGGAGTTCGGCTTGCATGAAAGGGGGACTGAGAAGTAGCCGGGAAGAGAGCAGAAAAAAAGAGGCCGGGCAACAAGCCCGGCCTCCAGAAGGGTTTCAAAGATGACCCGCGATCGATCGGCGCTCAGGCCTTCGCGGCGGCTTTGTCCTTAAGGGCGGCCCGGGCCTTGTCGACGATGGCGTTGAAGCCCGCCTCGTCGCGGACCGCGAGATCGGCGAGGACCTTCCGGTCGGTGCCGATATTCGCGGCCGCAAGGCCCTCGATAAATCGGCTGTAGCTGATGCCGGCGTTGCGGCAGGCCGCGTTGATGCGGACGATCCAAAGCGCGCGCCAGTCGCTCTTCTTCTTGCGGCGGGCGGCGTAGGCGTACTGGCCGGCGTGTGCGACGGCCTCCTTCGCGTAGCGGAATAGCTTGGATTTGTTCCCGAAGTAGCCGCGGGCTTCCTTCAGGACTTTCTTCCGTCGCTTGCGCGAGGCGGGTGAATTTGTGGCTCTAGGCATGTTTTGTTTTTTGGTTTTGAGACCGGCGGGTCGCCCAAATGGTTTTACCCGAACGATCTATTCTAGTTTTCGCGATTCTCAGGAAAGCCCGTGTGGCAGCCCGCGCATGAGCGCTGCGGCATGGCCGGGGGATACGAGCTTGTCGCGGGTGTTCCGGCGCTTCTGCTTGGACGACTTGGTCGCCATCAGGTGACGCTGGCCTGGGGACCGCCGGATCAGCTTGCCGCTGCCGGAGATCTTGAACCGCTTGGCGATGGACTTTTTGGTTTTCTGCATGTGGACGAGGGGAAACGGTGACGAAACAGCCCGCCGTTTCCCTTGTAAAGTGCTAAAACGGGCGGAGGATTTCGGTAGCGCGGTGCTTCAGCCCGCGCCCGAAGTAGGGCAGGTCTTCGACCTGCCACGATTCGCGGGTCAAAGACCCGCGCTACCTCGGAGCCAGTCCCCGAATCGCATCCAGCAGCGCCGGATTCTCCACGCTGCTCGTGTCGCCCGCCGGCTCGCCAAGGTAGGCACGGCGAATCGAGCCACGGACGATCTTGCCGGAGCGCGTCTTCGGAATTGCCGCCACTGCATGCACAGCCTTGGGCGCCAGCGGCTTGCCCAGTTCCTGGGCGACCTGGGCGCGCAGTTCTTTTTCGGTCGCGGTCTGCCCCGGCTTGAACACCACGAAGCTCACGATCAACTGCCCTTTCAGTTCGTCTGGCACGCCGATTGTCGCCGCTTCGCTAACCGCCGGGTGGTGAATCAGCGCCGATTCGACTTCGGCCGGTCCCACGCGCTTCCCGGCCACCTTGATCGTGTCGTCAGCACGGCCATGAAGCGTGAAGTGCCCGTCGCCATCGATCACCGCCCAGTCCCCGTGCGACCAGACTCCGGGAAATTGTGCAAAGTAAGTCTCGAGGTAGCGCGCGTCGTCGCCCAGGAAGCTCTTCGTCATCGACGGCGCGGGTTGCTTGCAGACGAGGTAACCCACCTCGCCGCGGACGGGTTTTCCGGATTCGTCGAACACATCGACGTCCATCCCGAGTGCACCCGAGCCGAGGTCGCACGCCTTGATCGGCTGCACGGGATAGGGCTGCAAGTGACAGCCCATGATCTCGGTTCCGCCGCTGATGTTGATGACCGGACAGCGCCCGCGGCCGACGTGCTCGAAGAACCAACGATAGGAAGCGTCATCCCAGGGTTCGCCGGTCGATCCGAGAATGCGGAGCGCCGAGTGGTCGAACGCGTGCGGCCCGCGCGCCTCAGCCAACCTCATAAGCAGCCGCACCGCCGTCGGCGCGATCCCGAGCGTCACGACGCCAAGTCGCTGCATGATTTCCCAGATACGGTCGCCTGTCGGATAGTCCGGCGCGCCATCGAATAGCACGACAGGCGTGCGGTAGAGCAGGCAGCCGATCAATTCCCACGGACCCATCATCCAGCCGATGTCGGTCACCCAAAAAAACGGTTCGCCCGGTCGCGCATCAAACGCGTAGCGCAGCTCCTTCCCAACCTGCGCGAGCACGCCTGCGTGTGTGTGCACCGTGCCCTTCGGTTTGCCTGTCGTGCCGCTGGTGTAGATCACGAGGCACGGCTGCTCGGCATCGGTCGGCGGGCAGGGAACGAATTGCGACCGAACCATTTCTTTCTGTTCCGATCTGGCATCCGTTGTGGGTCGGGGTTTCGTGTCCTCCATAGCCTTGGCGACGGAGGAACCCCCGACTCCGACGTCGGTCTTGTCGGGCATAAAGCCCGACCCACATGAAGAGGACTCCAGGAAGCCCTCCCACTCTTCCGTATCCGTGAACACGACACGCTCCACGCTCGCGACTCGCTTCGCCGCCGACTGCGCGATCGCACCGCTGTCGATCGCCTTGCCTCGCCGGTGGAGCGTCTTCGCTGCGAAGAGCATCTTCACTGCGCTAGACTCCATCCGGTCCATGAGCGCCTGCTCGCCGAAGCCGCAGAACACGGGAACGAAGATCGCGCCAATTTTGAACGTCGCGAACATCACCACAACCGTCTCCACGCGCATTGGCGCGTAGAGTGCGACTGAGTCACCCTTCCCCACTCCTGCGGATTGCATCGCCCCGGCGCACCGGTCGACTGCGGCTGACAACTCGCGATACGTCACGCGGCGGCGCTGTGCGGGATCGTCGGAATCGGGCTCGTAGAAAAGCGCGGTCTCGTCGCCGTGACCCGCAGCGACGTGCCGGTCGATGGAATTCTCGGTGATGTTGATTCGTCCACCGAGGAACCACTTCGTCCACGGGAAGCCGCCACTCCCGTCGCGGATTTGATCGAACGGCCGCTGCCAATGCAGCCCGATGTCGTCGAGCGCGGCGCGCCAGAACCACTCGGTGTCCGTGGCCGCGCGTGCACGCAACGACTCGAAGTCCGCGAAGCCGTGCCGCTGCATGAACCGCGCGACGTGGCTCGTGCGCGTCCACGCGTGGTTCTCGGGCCGCCAGAGATAGCGATTGGGTTCGCTCATCGGGCTCTTGGTAGGAGCGCGCTTGCGCGCGATGACTCGAAGTCCGCGAAGACGTGCCGCTGCATGAACCGCGCGACGTGGCTCGTGCGCGTCCACGCGTGGTCCTCGGGCCGCCAGAGATAGGGACCCGGAGCGCTCATCGGCGAGCGGTGGGTAGGACGCACTCTCTTGTAGCCCTGCGCGGAAGCGCAGGGATTCCTCGCGACAACCGCGATTCTCGCGTTGCTTTGTCCCGCCGCTTCCGCGGCGGGCTACATGCCGACGTAGCCCTTCCCGTGAGGGCCGGGACTTCCCGGATTGAGCGCACCTCTGACCTCATTCCGTCCCGCCGCTCACGCGGCGGGCTACACATGGATGCTGCGACGGCCTCATTCACCGTTCTCAATCGCTCCACGACAACGGATACGCCGGGTCGTCCATCGCGACGGCCTGCTCGGTGAGGTCGAGCGGATCAGCCGTGTCGAACATCACGGCGAGCTCCTCGGTGCGCTCACGGTCGAAGCTGCGCAGCGTCGTGCCCGGATGCGGCCCGTGCGCGATGCCCTGCGGATGCAGCGTGAACGAGCCCGGCTCGATCCCGCGGCGCGATCCGAAATGCCCGCGCACGTAGAAGAGTACCTCGTCAGCCTCAGTGTTGTCGTGCGCCCACGGCACCTTGATCGCCTCGGGATGGTGATCGAGGTAGCGCGGCGCGAAGGTGCAAATCACGAATCCCTTCATCTCGAACGTCTGGTGGATCGGCGGCGGCAGGTGCACCGTGCCGGTGATCGGCTCGAAATCGTTCGCGCTGAAAGTGAATGGATAAATGTAGCCGTCCCAGCCGACGACATCGAG
>DATKCJ010000081.1:0-14282 GCA_035513275.1 Opitutaceae bacterium | reverse complement strand
AGTGCGGGCTGGTCGCACACGAGAATCATCGCGCCTTTGATCGAAGCGTCGATCGTCTCGAGCTGTCGCACGCCGCACGCGATTGACGTGCCCATCCCCTCGGGCCAGCGCTCGTTCACGACAAAATGCACGTGCAACGGCAGCGACGGAAGTGCGGCGCGGATTTCGTCCGCCGCCGCGCCGAGCACGACGACAATCGTGTCGATGCCCGCATCGCATGCGGCAGCGATCGTTCTCGCGAGAAGCGTTCGGCCGTTGTGCGTGACGAGTTGTTTCGCACGACCGAGCCTGCGCGATCCGCCAGCCGCGAGCACAACGGCACCGACTCGCGGGCGATGCTCAGCTCGATCGCTCACCTTGGTGGATCGGCTCGCCGCGCTCGCGGAGCGGTCCCGCACCACGCCCGGACCACACGCACTGGATCTCCGCGAGAATTGAGAGCGCGATCTCACCGGCATCGCTCGCGCCGAGGTCGAGGCCCGCCGGGCAGAAGAGATTGTCGATGCTCGCGAGCACCTCGATGTTGCCCGACGACTCGAGGCCTTGAATGATTTCGCTCCGACGCCGGACAGAGCCGATGACGCCGACGTAAGAGTAGGGCAGCGGCAGGACTTCGCACAGACACGCGACGTCGAGCCCGAGATTGTGGGTCAGCAACACGACCGCAGTCCGATCGTCGGGAGGAAATCTCGCCGCGAGTTGCGAGTGGGAAAACTGAACTTCCTCGGTCGCGACCGTGTGGACATCCCACCGTGCGAGCAGAGCCGCCTTTGCAACCGCACTGGCATCATCGCCCGCACCGACGACCACGATCCGCGGCCGGCGCCCGACGTGTTGCACGAGCACTCCGGGACGCGAACGTGCTTCGGGCAGGTCATCGCCGAGCACCTGCGTGTGCGGTCTGCCACTCGTGAGATCGCCATATTCGGTCGAGACGGCGAACGGCTTTCGCGCGAGGAGTTTCTCCTCGACGGTGGCGAAGAGCGCGTCGCCGGCATGTGGATGCAGCACCTCCATCAGCAATGTGATCTGTCCCGGGCACCCGTAGTGCGGGCGCGTGTCGATCGTGAGAATTCGCGACGTACCGTCGAGCAGCACGGGCTTCGTCGCGCGCGCGATTTCATCCTCGAGACAACCTGCGCTCACGCTGCCGCATACCGCTCCGTCGTCACGCACAAGCATCCGCGCACCGGGCTGGCGATAGCTCGAACCGCGCTTTCCCACCATCGTCACGAGCACTTGCGCACGTGACTTCGCGGATCGATGGAAGCTGGTGAGATCGCTCCATTGCATCGCACACTTTGAAGGGCGTCACCTTACCGATAGCCAGAAGAAAGCCTCTTATCGCCGCGGACTGCGTTCACGTTTACTTCGATCTCGGCGGGACGCAGCATTGTGGGCCCGAAACCATGCGGTTGGAGGGGACTCTTGACTCAATTCCAGCCGCGGTTGGTTGAATCCCGGACCACGGTGCTTTTCGGACCCCGCTTAGGCACCCGGCATTAGCTTTTACAACCAGACGTAACTCGTTGTGAGCATGTGAACAACTAAGCAGGTTTTTAGCGGAAGAACTCTTGACGAGGGTGGGGTGAAGTGGGATGAAGTGGGGTGAATTGGGGCGACTATCCCGATCGCTCCCTGTTTCCCATGGTCTTGGCAGGCAAACCTCTCTACGTCGGCTCCTTCCGACACAACCTCGACGCGAAGAATCGGCTTACGATTCCGGCGCGTTGGCGGTTTGCGGGCGACGAGAAGGGCGAGCACTACCTGGCGTTGCCGCATCCGGATGGATACGTGCTGGTCCTGCCGCCGTTCGAGGTGGAGAAACTCTACGCAACGGTTTCCGCGAAGCTGCTCAGCGACCGTGACGCGCAGGATTTCCTCAACAAGTTCTTCGCACATGCGATTGAGTTCGGTCCCGACAAGCAGGGCCGGATCGGCCTGCCGGACGAGCTTCTCCGTCACGCGGGCGTCGCAAAGGAAGCGGTGCTGGTTGGCACGATGACGAAGTTTGGCATCTGGAGCCCGGATCGCTGGGCACAGGTCCAGTCGCGCGCGAGCGACGACGGCCTCGCCGCCTTGATGCACCGGATCGGAATCTGAGGAGGCACGCCATGACACCGAGAAACGCACGCGCCTCCCACGAGACAACCGGGATGGCGGCACTCGCAGCCATTCTCGCGCGATGAACCCCGCGGCCGATGCACACTCTCGCTTTCCATCCTCTTGATTCGATGACCGCGCGCCACAAGCCGGTTCTGCTCCACGAGACACTCGAGTTTCTCGCACCCGTCGGCAGCGGCCGCTACCTCGATGCGACGTTCGGGGGTGGGGGACACACCCTCGCGATACTGCGCGCGGCCGAGGGCACGCACGTCACGGCGGTGGATCGCGATCCCGCGGCGATTGCGCGTGCGGAAGAAGTCGCACGCGAGTTTCCAGGCCGCTTCGAGCTCGTGAGCGCGAACTTCGACTCACTTCAGACGATCGGCGCGCGCGACTTCGACGGCATCCTCTTCGATCTTGGCGTCTCCTCGTTCCAACTCGACGACGTGGAGCGCGGCTTCTCTTTCCGCAACGACGCGCCTGCAGACATGCGGATGGACACGCGCACAGGTCTCCCGGCATCGCGCTGGCTCGAGGTCGCATCCGAAGCGGATCTCGTGCGCGCGATCCGCGACTTCGGCGAGGAAAAGGCGTGGCGCCGCGTCGTGCGCGCGATTGTCGACGCGCGTGGCACGGGCGCACTCGCGACAACAGCGGACCTCGCCCGCGTGATCACGGAGGCGATTCCTGCGGCGCTTCGTCGCGCGCGCTCAATCCATCCGGCGACGCTTTCATTTCAGGGCATCCGCATCGCGCTCAACGACGAACTCGGCGCGCTCGAGCGCGCGCTCCCCGCGGCGTTCGCGATGCTCGCTCGCGGCGGCGTCCTCGCCGTGATCAGCTTCCACTCTCTCGAGGATCGCTTCGTGAAGCGCCTCTTCCGCCGGCTCGCCGGCATGCCCGAATCCGCCTCGGACTCGACACCCCAGCAGTTCCGCACCGCCGAGGGCGAACTGCTCACGCGCCGCCCCGTTTCCCCGGGGATCTCCGAGGTTGAAAACAATCCCCGCGCGCGATCCTCGCGGTTGCGCGCAATCCGCCGCGTCTGATGCCATGAAGAAATCATCCTCCCAGTCCGCACTCTGGAATCGTCTGCTCATCGCCACCGTCCTGCTCTTGTTGTTCGCAGGCACAATCGGCCTGGCGACAGTGTGGCTGCGCCACCGGGTATCCGAGGTCGCCGCGGCAAACCAAAAGGCGCAGGCCCGCATCTCCGAACTCGACCGGCGCATCGCCGAGGTGAACTCGCAGGTGGCAGCCGGCCTGAGCCCCGATGTGCTCCTGCGGCAAAACACTCGCCTGCGCCTCGGCCTCACCGCGCCGCGCGACAACCAAATAGTCCGCGTCGACGAGGAGGTTGAAATCCGCCTCGCCGCCAAGCGCAACGCGGAGCTCTACACAACCAGCGTCGTTCCTGCGTCCTTCCCCGTCTCGACTCCACGTTGACATGCGGAAAGGCTTCGCATCCAGCTCACGCCTCGTGGTGCTCGCCGGGGTGCTCTTCCTCGCGCTAGTGGGCATTTGCGCCCGCCTCGTGGATTTGCACTGGCTGCGCAGCGCCGAGCTGACCGCTTTCGTCGACAAGGCCCGCAAGCAGATCATCGTCGATCAGGCGCGCCGCGGTGACATCCTCGATATCCGCGGCAACCGCCTAGCCACGAGCCGCAGCCTTATCGAACTTGGCGCCGACCCGCAAATGCTCCGCAAGGAGGACGAGGCGAAGTGGCCCGAGCTCGCGAAGCTTCTCGGGATTTCGCAGCCGCAGCTTGAGATTTCTTTGCGCCGGCGGTTCGCACTCGAGGCCGTCGCCTCGCCCGACGCACCGGATGGAGAGCGCGCGCCGCGCCCGATCCGTTGGGTGAAACTCAACGAGGAAGTCGAGGAGTCGACTTACGAGCGTATCCTCAAGCTCAACATCAAGGGAATCTACGGCAACCGGCACTACCGGCGCGTTTATCCCGGCGGCCAGCTCGCGGCGCACATCCTCGGCTACATCAACAAGGAGGCCACGCCCGTCACCGGTGTCGAGCGCCACCTCGATTTCTACCTTCGCGGCCAGTCCGGCTGGCGCGAGTCGGAGCGCGACGGCCTCCGCCGCGAGCTCGCACAGTTTCGCACGCGCGAGATTCCCGCGGCCGACGGATTCGATGTCGTGCTCACGCTCGACACGTTCGTGCAGCACATCGTCGAGGAGGAGATCGAGAAGATTGCGAAGAACTTTCGACCCGACAGCGCGACGATCATCGTCAGCAACCCGCTCACCGGCGCGATTCTTGGAATCGCCAATTATCCGACATTCGATCTCAACCACTACAACAAGGCGCCGATCGATGTGCAGCGGAACATCGCCGTCACCGACATGTTTGAGCCGGGCTCGACGTTCAAGATCGTCGCCGCAAGCGGCGTGCTCGAGGACCAACTTGTCTCCACCTCCACGGCGTTCGACTGCAGCCTCGCGTCCGTCATCTACGAAGGGAAGCCGCGCTCGCTTCCGCGCGACTCGCACGCGAACGGCGTGCTCTCCGTCGCGGACATCGTCGGCAAGTCATCGAACCGCGGCGCGGCCCACCTCGCCATGCGGCTCGGCTCCCAGCGCTTCTACGAATACGCGCGCGCTTTTGGATTCGGCGAGCAGACGGGCTTTCCTTTTGGCGGCGAGATCCCAGGCATGCTCCATCCCGTGCGCGCATGGGACGGCCTCACGATCACGCGCATGCCGATGGGCCACGCAGTCGGCGTCACTGCGATGCAGATGCACTACGCGATGAGCACGGTCGCCAATGGCGGCATTCTCATGCGGCCGCTCATCGTCTCGGAGATCCGCGACCGCGACGCGCGCACGATCGCGCAGTGCCAGCCGATGCAGGTGCGCCGTGTGATTTCAAAGGAGACAGCGACAACGATGGCGCGCCTGCTCGTCAACGCAGCGAGCGCCGACGGCACCGGCGAAAACGCGAGCATCGCGGGCTACGAAGTCGCGGGCAAGACGGGCACCACCCAGAAGATCATCAACGGGCGCTATTCCGAGCGACAACACGTCGGTTCGTTCGTCGGGTTCTTCCCGGCGCGGCGCCCGCAGGTGGCGATCACGGTCATCGTCGACAACGGCCGCCTTCCGACTGGCGGCACGGCCTACGGCGGCACGGTCGCGGCACCTTCATTCAAACGCATCGGCGAGCAGCTCATCCCTTACCTCGGGATACTGCCCGCCCAGGCAAACAAATCCGCAATCGCGATGGGAGACGCCAAACATGATCGGATATCTCACCCATGATGCAGAGTTGGTTCAGGCGTTTCGCACGCAAAGACACCGCCGCGGTCGCCCAGCCGGCCCCGCCGCGCGCATCTTCAAAACTGCCGTGAAACTCTCCGACCTGTTTTCCGATGAAAACGTCGCGGCCATCCGCGGCACGCTCGACCGCCCGATCTCGGGCATCGTGTTGGACAGCCGGCGCGTCGCGCCGGGAAACTTGTTCTTCGCACTCCCGGGGCTTCGCTCCGACGGCGCTCGCTACATCGACGAGGCTATCGAGCGCGGCGCGCACGCGATCGTCTGCTCGGCGTTCCCGGTCGTCGTCAACTCGCGGGCTACCTTCATCAAAGTTGAAAAGCCGCGCGACGTGCTCGCCGAGGTGAGCCGCCGCTACTTCAACTCGCCCGACGAGAAGCTCAAGGTCGTCGGCGTCACCGGCACAAACGGCAAGACGACCGTCGCGCATCTCGTCCGTCACATTCTCTCCGGCAGTAACAAGCGCGTCGGCATGCTCGGCACTATCCAGTATGACCTCGGCGGGCGCATGGTGCCGTCCTACAAGACGACGCCCGAGTCGCTCGACGTTTACGGCCTGCTCTCTCAGATGCGCACCGCGGGCTGCGAGGAAGCGGTGATGGAAGTCAGCTCGCACGGCATCGACCAGAAGCGCGTGCAGGGAATCAAGTTCGCCGTCGCGGTCTTCACGAACCTCACGCGCGACCACCTCGACTACCACGGCTCGATTGAGAGCTACTTCGAGGTGAAGTCTCGCCTCTTCACCGGCGCCACGGGCAGCGCGCCCCACGCCTCCGTGATAAATATGGACGATGAACATGGCCGCCGGCTGCTCTCGATCTTGCGCGGCCGCGCGGGCGTGGTGACGTTCGGCGAATCGCCCGAGGCGGAAGTGCGCGCCGTCGGCATCCGGCTCGGATTCAAGTCGACAGCGTTCCGGCTCGTCTGGCCCGGCGGCTCCGCTGACGTCGATAGTCCGCTCATCGGCCGCTACAACGTCAGCAACGTCCTCGCCGCGATCGCCGCGTGCCGCGCGATGGGCCGCGATCCGGCCGAGTGCGCCGCTGCGCTTTCCACATTCAAGGCGCCGCCAGGGCGCATGGAGCGCATCGATGAAGGCCAGCCTTTCAATGTGCTCGTCGACTACGCGCACACCGACGACGCGCTGCGCAACGCTCTCGGCATGCTCCGCGGCATCACGCCCGGCCGCTTGCTCGTCGTCTTCGGCTGCGGCGGCAACCGCGATCGCTCGAAGCGACCGCTCATGACGGCCGCCGTGCAAGAGGCCGCCGATTTCGCGTGGGCCACTTCCGACAACCCGCGCTCCGAATCGCCTGACCGGATTTTCATGGACATGAAGGCCGGCGTCGCCGCTCCGGAGCGCATCGCATTCATCGAGGACCGCCGTCGCGCTATCAGCCTCGCGCTCGACGCCGCTCGCCCGGGCGACTCGCTCCTCATCGCCGGCAAGGGACATGAAACGTTTCAGGAATTCGCCGACACGGTGATCCCATTCGACGACCGCCAGGTCGTGCGCGAACTCATCGAAGTCAAGCAGTTGAGCCAATCCTGAGCCGCACGCCCCGAAGATGCCCCGCTTCACTTCCAACCAACTTGCAGAGTGGACTGGTGGAAACTGGTCCGCTCGGCCGCTCGGAGAAATCACAGGGTTCGCGACCGACTCGCGAACCTTGGGACCCGGGCAGGCGTTCGTCGCGCTCAAGACGGACCGTCGCGACGGGCACAACTTCCTCGGCGATGCACTCGCCGCGGGAGCGCCCGCCGCGATCGTGTCCGCCGGGCGCGCGGACATCGCGCTGCCGCAGCTCTGCGTCGACGATCCGCTGCGCGCGTTGCAGACGATCGGCCGCGAGCACCGCCGCGCAGCAGGGGCGCACGTCGTCGGCGTCACAGGCAGCGCGGGCAAGACCTCGACGAAGAATCTCCTCGCGCTCCTCCTCGGCGGATCACCCTCGGTGCTCGCGACCGGCGGCAATCTCAACAACTTCATCGGCGTGCCGCTCACGCTCGCGCGTATCGAGCCGGGCACAACGCGTTTTGCCGTCGTCGAGGCGGGCATCAGCGAGCGCGGCGAGATGCGCGGCCTCGCGGGAATGATCCAGCCCGACTCGGGCGTCGTCACGCTCGTCGGCCCGGCGCACCTCGAACAGCTCGGCTCCATCGAAGCGATCGCGAACGAGAAGGCCGATCTGCTTCGTCACGTGCCGTCGTCAGGCGTCGTTGCGTTTCCGCACCAGGCGTGGGCGCACGAGCCGTTCCGCGAACTCGCGGCGCACGCAATCGTCGCACTGCCTGCGGACGCATCGGCGCCCGCGGAATCGGAGCGCACGCGCTTCGTGCCATTTTTCCTCGAGCACGGCGACACGCACACGGAAATTCTACTTACAGGCCACGCCGGTGCGCGCAGTTTCCGCATGCGTCGCGTGAGCGGAGGCATGGGGCAGAACGCAGCGCTCGCGATCCTCATCGCGTCGGAGCTCGGCGTTTCCGACGAGGCGATCCGCGTGCGGCTTGCCGGTTGGCAGCCCGCGGCATTGCGCGGCGAGGTGCGCACGATCGCGGGCCGGCTCGTGTATCTTGATTGCTACAATGCCAACCCCGCCTCGATGCGCGACGCCCTCGAGGCATTCATGTCGCTCGCGAAGGACCGCTATCCCGCAGGCGCGGCGCGGCTTTTTGTGCTCGGGTGCATGGAAGAGCTGGGCCGGGACTCGACGCATTACCATCGCGAACTCGGGCGCGGCTTGCAGCTAGGCGTTGCCGATCGCGCGATCGCGATCGGCTCGCAGGCGGATGCGCTTGCGGCCGGCCTCGCGGAGTCGGGCAAAGGGAGCGTCACGGTCGCGCAGGATGTCGGCGAGATTCGCGACACCGTCACTTCGTTTGGCGGGCCCGTGTTTGTGAAGGGCAGCCGGCGCTACCGGCTCGAGACTCTGTTTCCCGAGGAGGCGGGTGCCGCCGCGCACTGACGCCGATGTTCGCCTACCTCTCGCAATTCGAGGAATACTTCGGGCCGCTTCGGCTGCTGCGCTTCATCACGCTGCGCACACTGATGTCGGCGGGCACTGCGGCGTTCATCGGGTTTGTGATCGGCCCGTGGCTGATCGCGCGGCTGCGTGTGCTGAAGTTCGGCCACGACTACGTCGATGACCGCGTGGGCGAACTCGCCGCGGCGAACTTCGACAAGAAGCACACGCCGACGATGGGCGGGTTGCTGATCTTCACCTCGGTGTTCGTGAGCACGCTGCTCTGGGCTTCGCTCAACATCTGGGTCATCACGGCGCTCATCGTGTATGTGACTCTCACCGCGGTGGGGTTCCGCGACGACTACTTGAAGGTCGTGCAAAAGCACCGCGGCGGCATGAGCTCGGTCGAGAAGATTTTCTGGCAGGTGGCGATCGCCACGGTCGTGCTCGCGATCCTGCTCAATCACCCGGCGAGCGCGGTGAAGATGCGCGAGTTTTGGGCGCCGTTTGTGAAGTCGCCGCTCATCGCCGTGACGCCGCTTTGGATCCTCGCACCGTTCTTCTTCACAGTCCTCGTTGGCTCGACCAACGCGATCAACCTCACCGACGGGCTCGACGGCCTCGCGATCGGTTGCACGATCACGGTCGCGCTCGTCTACGGCATCATGGCCTACGCCGCGGGCAACGCGCGCATCGCGGAATACCTTCTCATCAGCTACGTGCCCGGCACGGGGGAACTCGCCGTGATCTGCGGCGCGCTCGTCGGCGCGGGCCTCGCGTTCCTCTGGTATAACTGCCATCCCGCGGAACTGTTCATGGGCGACACCGGCTCGCTCGCGCTGGGCGGACTCATCGGCGTGATCGCGTTCATGGTTCACCAACCGCTTACGCTCGTGATCGTCGGCGGTATCTTCGTCGCTGAGGCGCTTTCAGTAATTGTTCAAGTTGGTTGGTTCAAAATCACAAAGCGCCGCACGGGCACTGGTTTGCGTCTGCTGCGCATGTCGCCCGTCCACCATCACTTTCAGCTCGGCGGCTGGCCTGAGACGAAAGTGGTGATACGTTTCTGGATCCTCTCGCTCGTCTGCGCGCTTGCAGGTTTGGGCACGCTCAAGCTCCGTTGATGAACACCATGCCACATACAATCCCCGGATTCCTCGCGAACAGGCTCGCAAAGCCTGCCGCGGTTTTCGGCGGCGCGGTGAGCGGACAGGGCACGGTGGAGCTTCTCGCGCGCCTCGGCGTGTCGTCGGTCGTTTACGATCGCAAGGGTGGCGAGGCCGAGCCGGTGTTTGGAGCCGACGATGCGCGTCGCCACGGGCTTGTTGTCTACAGCCCCGGTTTTGCGCCGGACCATCCGTGGATCGGCACCGCGAACGATGCAGGCTGCCTGTGTCTCGGCGAACTCGACTTCGCAGCGCTGTTCTGGACAGGCCCGGTCATCGCGATCACCGGCACAAACGGCAAGACGACGCTCACGGAGTTTCTCGCGCACGTGCTGAACAAATCCGGCCGCGCCGCGATGGTCGCGGGCAACATCGGCTACCCGTTCAGCCGCCTCGTGCAGCAGGGCATCGCTGCCGATGCGATTGCAGTCTGCGAGATCAGTTCATTCCAAGCCGAGACGATCCGGCATCTCGCGCCCGCGGCCACGCTCTGGACGAATTTCGCCGAGGATCACTTGGAGCGCCACGGCTCGATGGCCGACTACTTCGACGCGAAGGCGCAACTCCTCGCGCGCACCGCGCCGGGCATGCGCTGGGTCGGCTCGTCGGTTGCCGCATGGATGACGCGCAACGGACGCACGCTTGAGGGCGTGAACGTAATCAACACCGTGGTGCCACCGGCCGATCCACGCCTCGCAGGCACGCCGTTTGCCGCGATGCCTCAGCGCGAGAACTTCGAGGTCGCCAAGGCCTACTGGTGCGCTTCCGGTCTCGATGTTGAGATTCTCTACGCCGCTGCCGCAGGTTTCCGCATCGGACGCCACCGGCTCTCACGTGTCGCTACGAAGGACGGCGTCACGTTCTGGAACGACTCGAAGGCGACGAATTTCCACGCAGTGATCGGCGCGCTCGAGAATTTCGACGCGCCCGTCCGGTGGATTGGTGGGGGTCGTTCGAAGGGCGGCGACATCGCGGGTTTCGTCCGCGACGTCGCCGCCCGCATTTCTCGCGGCTATCTCATCGGCGAGACTGCGGTCGAGCTCGAGCGGGCCGCAGTGTCTGAGGATATGGACGTCGTTTCCTGCGGTTCGTTGCTCGATGCCGTCACGCGCGCGTGGCGCGATTCGCGTCCGGGCGAGCACATCCTGCTCAGCCCGGGTTTCGCCAGTTTCGACCAATTCAAAGGCTACGAGGATCGCGGCGATCAATTCGAAGCGATCGTGGCCGATATCAAATCCCAATCCATCTAACTGTGATGAACATTTCCACCACCGCTGCACATCAGACTCCGCCAGCCATGAAAATCCTGAAGATCTTCGGCGTCGTCGTGGCCGTCCACGCGATCGCCTTCATAGTCATTTTCGCCAACCCAGGTTGTCGAGCGACCACCACGGCAAGTCCCGACCCCGTGATCGCAGCCGCGTCCGCACCCAACACGTCCGGCGACGAGTATGTGCCCGTGACACCCGTGAGCATGGACGCCGACTCCGGCACGCCGATGGTCGGCGTGAACAACCAGCCTGAAGGCCGCTATACTCCGACGCGCCCAGGAGCCGCCGCCGACGCGACCGCCGAGATCATCCCCGCTTCGACACACACGGTTCAACGCGGCGACAGCCTCTGGACGATCGCGCGCAAGAACGGCCTCACCACCGCCGAACTCGCAGGCGCAAACAACATCTCGTCAAACGCGACGCTTCAGATCGGCCAGAAGCTGCTCGTTCCCTCGAAGGGCATTGCGTCGACAGGAGACATCGGCACGCCGGCCGGCGGCGGCACCACGGGCTACATCGTGAAGTCGGGCGACACGCTCAGCTCGATCGCGAAGCGCCACGGCACGACGATCGCCGCGATCCGCTCGGCGAACAACCTGCGAAGCGACATCGTGCGCGTAGGCCAGGAGCTGCAGATTCCCGACGGTTCGTCTTCGCCCGCTACAAAGGTGCAGACATCCGTAATCTCCACGCCTTCGGTCGCAACGGGCCCGACCACACACGTCGTGAAGATGGGCGACACCCTCGGCGCGATCTCGCGCCGATACAAAGTCTCGGTCGCGGACATCGCGCGCGCCAACAACATCACAGATCCCACGCGCATCGGCGTCGGTCAGGAACTCGTGATCCCGGGCGCAGGCTCCTCTTCGCCGGCCACGGCAGCCGCTTCCACGGTCCAGCCTGCGCCCGCTCCGATAACGACGACACCAGTGCAAACCGTGCCCTCGACCTCGAGCGACCTCGATTCGGCGCTGCCTCCCGACTTCATCGACGCACCGGTGATCGAGGTTGAGGATCCGCGCGCACCGCAGATCGAGTGAACTGCCCCTACATTTTGGAATGATGAGCGCACAGAGCAGTTCAACGCGAGCCGGGGTAGGGCAGGTCTCCGACCTGCCGACGCGGGTCGGAGACCCGCGCTACCTTGCTGCGTGTCCCTGCGAGGCAGCTCGTGATCTCCGATCGCGGGTTTGCGCCTAATTTGATGCCACACTTAACAAGACGATGAGCCATCCGCGCGACAACTCCCCGGCCCGCCGCCACCTCTTTGGGCCGGCAAACGTGATCCTCGTTTGCGCGGTCGGCTTGGCGCTGCTCGGGCTCACCGTCTTGTTCAGCGCCAGCGCTTCGTTCCGCACCGATCCTTACTTCTTCATCAGGCGCCAGGTCATCTGGGTCGTTCTCGCGATCGCTGCGGGATGGATTGTGAGCCGGGTCGATCTCGAGCACGCGCGTCGCTACGCGTGGATCATCTGGGGTGTCACGATCGTGTTGCTCATCCTCGTGTTGATTCCCAGCATCGGCGTGAAGGTGAACGGCGCACGCCGCTGGCTCGACTTCGGGTTGATGCGGCTCCAAGTCTCCGACGTCGCGAAGTTCGCGATGGTTTTCGCGCTCGCGCACTACTGCAACCTGAACCAGCGGCACATGGCGACCTTCGCGCGCGGTTTCCTGATTCCCGCCGTGGGCGTCGGCGTGACCGCGCTGCTGATCTTCGCCGAGCCCGACTTTGGAACTGCGGCGCTAACAGGGATTGTCGGCGTGACGATGCTCTATCTCGGCGGTGTGCGCATGAAATGGTTCGTGCCCGCGGTCGCTGCGGCGCTCCTGCTCTTCGCGGTGGCGATCGTCAACAATCCAAACAAGCTGCACCGCATCACGTCGTTCCTCGATGTCGAGGCGAACAAAGCCGACGGCGCCTACCAGCTTTGGCAGGCGATGCTCGCCTTCGGTGCGGGCGGCCTCGAGGGCGTCGGCCTCGGCAACGGCCGCCAGCAAAACGCATTCCTGCCCGAGGCGCACACGGATTTCATCTTCGCGATTGTGGGCGAGGAACTCGGGCTCGGATTCACGCTCGGCGTTGTGGTGCTCTTCACGATCATCCTCGGCGCCGGCCTCGTGCAATTGCGCCGCGCCCCGAACCTCTTCGGCTACCTGCTCGTCGCGGGCATGCTCTTGTTGATGATGATGCAGGCGATCATCAACCTCGGCGTCGTCACCGGCGTGCTGCCCACGAAAGGCATGTCGCTTCCGTTCATCAGTTACGGCGGATCGAACCTCATTCTGATGGGCGTGATCATCGGCATCTTCTTCAACACCCAGCGCGCCTGGGGCCGGGCGAACCTCGGACCCGACCGCCGGCTCACGGAAGTGGCCGCCTGACGGCGGCGGAACATCAAAGCTCGCAAGCTCCAACATCCAATGAAACACCGATTCACAATCACCAACCGGCGGGCGATCCACGCTGCTATTGGGAGTTTTCGGGTTGGTGCTTCTTTGGAGCTTGGATGTTGGATGTTGAAGCTTTCACCGGAGGTGCTCGCATGACCACTCCGACACGCCACTACATCATCGCCTGCGGCGGAACCGGCGGACACCTTGCACCGGGCATCGCGCTCGCGGAGGGCCTTGTCGCACGCAGCTACACCGTGCAACTGCTCGTGAGTCGCAAGACGATCGACTCGAAGATTCTCGAAAAATACAAGGGGCTCGACGCAGTCGCGGTGCCGGCTGCGCCGTTCACGCTCTCGCCGGCTGGATTCTGCCGGTTCGCGTGGCAGCAGGCGTCGGGCCTCTGGTTCTGCATCGGCCTCGTCCGCCGCACGCGGCCCAACGCTATCATCGGCTTTGGCGGATTCACGACGATGGGCATCATGCTCGCAGGTCTCCTGCTGCGCGTGCCGTTGATCATGCACGAGGCAAACCGTGTGCCCGGTCGCGCGACGCGCGAGTTCGGTCCGTTTGCGCGTCGGGTATGGGTGCCGGAGGGAGTCGACCTGCCGATGGTGCGCCCGGCGCGTGTGCGCGAATGCGGCCTGCCGGTGCGCGCGGAGTTTCGCAGGAAGCAAAAAGCCGCGGCGATGGCGGAGTTGGGATTCGTTCCTGCCACCCGCACGCTCGTCGTGCTCGGCGGCAGCCAGGGCGCATCGGCACTCAACGACTGGGCAGCAGGCGCAGTGAAACCGCTCGCAGCCGCGGGGGCGCAGATCATCTGCGTCACCGGCCCGGGCAAGACGAACGATCGCATCGTGACGGTGCTCTCGGCAAACAACGGTTCGACGATCCATTCCTATCGGATGCCGTTTTGCGACCGGATGGCCGAGCTGCTCTCGTGCGCCGATCTCGTCGTCACGCGCGCAGGCGCAGGCACGATTGCAGAGCTGGCGCGCATCGGAGTGCCCTCGATCCTCGTGCCTTATCCGCAGGCGGCGGACAACCACCAGATCGCCAATGCGCGGTTCGTCGAGCAGCAAGGCGGCGG
>DATKCJ010000080.1:0-6665 GCA_035513275.1 Opitutaceae bacterium | reverse complement strand
CACCCGTGTCTGCCCTTAAACGTCAGCTCGGCGATGCCGGACTTGTCGAGACCGCCGAGGCCGAGCGCGGTCATTCGCTCGAACTGCTCGTGTGTGGCGATGGCGAGCGGAAGCTTCAGCCCTGTCTCTTCGCCGAGTTTGCGAGCGATGCCGCTGTCTTTCGCGGCGTGCGCCCCCGAGAAATAACAATCGTGCGCGCGGTTCTGCATGTCCTCGCCGTCGGTCTTCAACACCTGCGAATTGGCGCCGGTCTGCGCGAACACTTCGCGCAGCATGTCGAGGTCGAGCCCCAGCGCGGCACCGAGGCCGAGTCCCTCGGCGAGACCGGCAGTGTTGATGTTCATCACCATGTTCACGAGCGCCTTCACCTGAGCGGCGCGGCCCGCCGGGCCGATGTAGCGGAGCGCGGAGCTGAGCTTCTCGAGGATCGGCTTCACGGACTCGAACGCGTCCTTGTTGCCGCCGCACATGAGATAGAGTGTGCCGCTGCGCGCCTGCGGAATTGAAGAGGCCATGCAGCCTTCGAGTGATTGCGCCCCCGCGGCGATCGCGCGGCGTTCGACTTCGACGTGCGTCGCCGGCGTGATCGTGGCGCAGTTCACGAAGGTCCTTCCCTTGGCACCGGCGAGCAAGCTGTCGCCCGCCTCGGCGAAGACCGCGAGTTGCGCCGCGTCATCCGTGACCACCGTGAAGACGACATCGGCCAGTGCTGTGACACGCGCGAGTTCAGTGCAGGCCTCGGCGCGGATCTCGGCCGCAAGCTCGTTCGCGGAAGGCGCGTGCACGTCGTAGACGGCGGTTACCAAGTAGCCGCAGTCGTTCAGGCGGCGCGCCATGTTGCCGCCCATGCGGCCGACGCCGACGAATCCGATTCGAGGTGCTGTGTTCATTGCTTGGTTGTTCACGCGAACTTTGCTGCGAAAAAGGGATTGTGGAGCCGCTCCTGACCAACCGTCGTGAGCGGGCCGTGGCCGGTAGCAAGAACGGTGTCGTCGGGCAGGGTGAAGATTTTCTCGATGTTGTTGCGGTAGCCGTCCTCGTAGTTCGTTGCGGAGCCACCCATCGACGACGCGAACAACGAGTCGCCCGCGATCGCGAGTTTGAGGGCGAGCCCGTCGATAACGAAGGTCGAGCCGTCGTCGGCGTGGCCGTAGGTGTGCAGTGTGCGAATGCGCAGCGAGCCGAGTTTCAACACGTCGCCCTCGGCGAGCGGCTTCGCTCCCGGGAACGCGCCGCGGTTCGAGAGATGCAGGGGTGCGCCGGTCGAGTTCCGCAGCCGCGGTAGATCCTCGATGTGGTCTTCGTGAGTGTGAGTGAGAACGATGAGACGGATATTCAAGCTCCGGCGCGTGACGACGGAGAGCATGCCGTCGCACGATGCTCCGGTGTCGAAAGCCACGGCATCGCCGCTTGCCGCATCCCAGACGAGGTAGCTGTTCACAGTCATGTCGCCATACAGCGTTGTGAACATTTCAAAACCGTCGGGAAATTCAGGGACTTCAGGATACCACTCGCCGTGTGCCATCGTGATGAGCGTATTTGTGTCGAGCCTCAGGTGAGGTGCGATCTTAGCGAGCGCATCGCCATCAACCTTGCCGGACTTCAACTGGCGGATCGAATCGACATCGATGCCTGAAAGTTTGGCGAGCGCTGAGTCGCTGATTCCCAGGCCCCGCTGGGCCTTGCCGATCACGTCGGTGAAATTGTCTTCGAGGGGCAGCCTGTTCATGCGCGCACACTAGGCGCACTGCGCGAATTTGCCAACGCCGAACAGCGGCGCGCGTTTGCGGATTTCGGATTCTGGATTGCGGATTGGCAGTCCGGCTCCGAGTTGTGTTCCGATTGTGGGTCGGGCTTTACGCCCGACTTCTGGGGACATTGCGTCCGCATATTCGATTCTCGATCTTCGATGGGATCGGGCTTCGAGGTAGCGCACCCATCTCCGAGGGGCCCGTTCATCGCCGCAAGAAGTCCAGGAGGCATCCTGCCTGCATGACCGTCTGCCGTTGAGATTGAGGACTGCGGATTTCGGATTAGCTCCCAAAGCTATACCCGAGATTCCCGAACGTTGCCTGGCAGGCACCTGAAGTATTCAGTTCGGCGATGAAACCTCAGGTTCGGCTCTATCTGGGTTCGGCCGAATGACACCGCTAGGTGAAGAAACCGAACATGGCAGAAACGAATCTGAGTTCCCTTCCAAGTCCGCCTTCGACCCTGTGCTCGGAGGACGTTCGCTTACGGTTCGTTGCAATCAAGCCGGCCGATCCTGCACGGGGTTTCGTTCCGTCTTACCATTTTCGCATCGTGACATTGGATGAGGCGGACGTCGGACACATCAGTTTCCGCATGGGAGAGACAGACCATATTCGAATCTGCGCTGGGCACATTGGGTTTGAAATTGTCGAAGGAAAGCGTGGTCATGGTTACGCCCTCCAAGCGTGCCGCGCCATCGCCCCGTTTGTAGGTTCGGTGTCGGGGACGGTCACGATTACCTGCGATCCGGATAACCTGCCATCAAAGCGAACGATCGAACATTTAGGTGCGCATTTCATCGATGAGGTGCCGGTGCCGACAAACGATCCGCATTACCTGAGAGGGTCCCGCACCAAACTCCGCTTTCGATGGACGCCATGAAAGCGGCGAACCATGAGAGTTCTTTTGGCGCTTCCGATTGGCGCGTTCGAGACAACGCGCTCCACCTTAAAACAATGACCCAACTTCACGCGGCTCAACTTGGGCTTGATCTCGGTGTGAGAGGCGGAATGCAGTGAACCTGGAGAACCCGCCTCGTGGCTTCGGCGGCTACATCGGATCAATGGCGCGACTTGCGCGCATCCGGATCAGCGGCCGACCTTGAGCGCCACGCCGTGCACCGCGAGTGTGCTGCCGATCTGTCGGTCATACTCCGCGAGCGCTTGGTTGTAGTCGGCGATCGCGCGGTATTCGCTGATCGCGGCGCGCGAGAAGACTTCCTGAAACTGTAGCACGGTGAAAGTCGAACTCTGGCCAACCTGGAGGCGCTTTTGTTCGGCCGTGAGACTCTCCTCGGCGAGACGGCGCGCGAGGCTTGCGGTTTGGACACGGCGTCCCGCGGACTCGATGCCGCCGGCCGCGTTGCCCACGCGGACGACGATGTCCTGTTCGACGCGCTGCAAATCGGTCTCGGCGCGCTGCAGTGAAAACTTCGCCGCAGCGTGGCGACCGCGGCCCTCGCGTAGCGGAATCGGCAGCGAGACGACCGCACCGGCGGACCACGATTCGGTCTCGGCGCGCCGCGCATCGCGGACCGCTTCGCGAAACGTGTCGCCGCTTCCGTTGTAGCCGTAGCTTCCTACGAAATCGACCTGCGGCAGCAGGAAGCTCCGGGCCGAAGAAGCGCGGGCCTTCGAGGCATCCACCATGGCCTTGGCCTGTTGGTAGTCGGGCCGGAGTTCAAATGCGCGCTGCAAGTCGCCAACCCTGTCGAGCACCGGGACAGCCGGCGTTTCCGGTCTGGCGATGGTGAGCGGCACGTCGAGTTCAGGGCGCAGGGAATCGGTGATGAGCTGCCGGAAAACATTCTGGGCATCGCGAAGCCCGCGCTCCGCGATCTCGATGTCTTCCTCGCTGCTCACCACGCGGGTGCGAGCGACCGTGACATCGGCGGGCGCCATGCTGCCGATCTTCACGCGTTTCTCATTCTCCTGAAGAAGTTGTTCGGCCAGATTGCGCGAGGTGCGGGCCGTCTTCAGCGTTTCCTGGGCGAACCAGAGGTCGTTGTAGAGCCGGATGACGTTGGTGATCGTGTCGATGATCGCAGCGCGGTATTGCCACTCGGAGATGTTGCGATTCGCGCGGGCGACGCGCACCTCGACGAGCGACGGTCCGAATCCGAAGCCGCGCAAAAGCGGTTGAGTGACGCGCAAGCCACCGAATGAGTAGAACTGGTCCGTGAAGTTGTTGAACGTGCCGCGCTGATTTTGCACGGCGCCGGTGAGCGCGTAGGTGGAGCCCCAGGCTGTGCGCCCGCCGAGCGAGGCCTGGTAGTCGTCGAGTTGGATGATCGATGCGGGCGGGCGTGTGTTGCTGAAAGGATCAGTCGGTTGCGAGGCTCCGTCCTCGGAGCGGTTGTAGCTCACCCGCAGCGTCGGATCGAAGAGCCCCTGCGCCTGGAGCAGCTCAGCGGCGGCGATCCGCGGGCCGAACGACTCGACGCGGATCGAGTAGTTTTTCGCGAGTGCCTGTTGAATGGCGTCCTCAAGGGTGATCGTTTCCTGAGCGGTCGCGGAGAGCGCGACGATGCCGGCGGCGGCGATCAGGAGGCGGGGAGCGGTGCGGAATGTCATGAATCGATCAGTTCACCATCCAGCCGTCGGCGAGGCGGACGATGCGGTTGCCGAACGACGCGTTGTCCTTGGAGTGGGTCACCTGCACGATCGTGACGCCGTTCTCCTGGTTGAGCTTCTTGAACATTTCCATGATCTCGCGGGCCTGGTCGGAGTGGAGATTTCCCGTGGGCTCGTCGGCGAGGATGACGGACGGCTTTGCGATGAGCGCGCGCGCGATCGCGATGAGTTGTTGCTGACCGCCGGAGAGTTGTCCTGGGAACAGGTCGCGTTTGCCGACAATGTTGAAGCGATCCAGCATGTCGCAGATGATTCCCTCGCGCTCCATGCGCGGGACGTTGCGATAGGAGAGGGGAATCTCGAGGTTCTCGTAGACGGTGAGGTCGTCGAGGAGGTGGTAGCTCTGGAAGACGAAGCCGAGGTGCGTGCGCTGAAGGTCGAGGCGCTGCTTGCGATCGAGATTGTGGACCGCGTTGCCGAGCAGGTGATACTCGCCCTTCCACTCGCTGTCGTGCAGGCCGAGGACGTGGAGCAGCGTGGACTTGCCCGAACCCGATGGGCCCATAATTGAAAGGAAGTCGCCCTCCGCGATGTCGAACGTGATACGCCGCAGTGCGTAAAACGGTCCGGACTTGAGTGGGTAGGACCGTTCCAGGTTAACCAGTTTGATCATGGGTTGCATTGCTTTTGCAGGCTTCGTGCCATGGGGGAGCGTAGATGCAAGCTCTTCTTTGGCAATCGCTTCGCGGCTCCTTCTGCTTTGCGAAACAAGGTCCTCGACGGCGGAATTGAAACTGACTCGTCCCACTTATGGGACGGGCGAAGCGGTCTGGGATCGTGTGTCGCGGTCAGGATCGGGCGGGGGCCATTGGGTGCCCGAACGCACGTGCTCGTCGTCGAACTCGAATCGATAGAGGAACGGCCTGCGCGTGCGATCGAGTTCCTTGAAGAGCGCGGGATCGTCGCGCTTCTGGAGGATCCGGTCTGCGACGCCCTCCGCCGAGCAGACCAGCAAGCGGCTGAAACCCTTGTATTCTCGCGGTTGGCCGATGACACGCGACACGCCCGCGGGTGTCGCCGCCTCGCTGCGTTGCGCATCGAGCACGAGGAACGAATACGGCAGGCTACGCATGTCGATCGAGAGTGCGCGACCGAACTCAGCCCAGAACGATTCCGTGAATGCCACCGTCGGGGGGCGCGCGAAGTGATGGCACCAGTGGCGCGCATTCTCCGGCGTCTGAAGGCCGCAGGGTGCGCCGTGTGTGCACGGCGCGATGACCCGCATCGTTTCACGCAACGCCTCGCGGATCACGACGAGCATGCCTGCGGCATCGGATGTGCCAGGCTCGACCCAGATCGTCGCCGCAGCGCGCTCCGCGATCCGCAGAAGCGCGGCGCGTTCCGCGGGGTTCAGCTCGTTGATGACGTGGCTGACGATCAGCGTGAACGGCCCTTCTGGAATCTGCGGTGCGGGTGTCGCCGTGCGGACCTCGAGCGCGGGGAATCTTTCCCGCAGTTTTCGCGAGGCGAACGACGTCGCGAGCGGCGACAAGTCACCGAGATGCACCGCGCTGAAATGCGTCGCGCCGAACGCAGCGACGACCCGTTGCACAGCCACTCCGCTTCCGCACCCGAAATCGACGAGAACCGTTCCGGCAGGCGGCTTCCAGGATCGCAGCGCGAGTTCTGCGAGCACCGCGTCCCATTTCCAACCGATGCGCTCGCCAAACGTGGCGTCGTAGGCAGCGAGTGTTTCCTCGGAGTCCCAATAATCGCCGCCGGTCGATGCCTCGCCGATGAACCGGTCACGCAGGCGCGTGAGCCGCTCCTGAAGTTCGCGCGGGAAGCTCATGCAGGGGATTTGAAAATTCCGAGATGCTCCGCGAACCGCTGGCGGGTTATCCCGAAATGCGCGAACAACGCCGCACCCTCGGCGCGCGCCACCGCGGACCGGTCGGGATTTGGCGGCCCGATCTTCACGCCGGTGATCATCGTATTTTTCGCGGTGTGCTCGGTGGAGATGAACTCGAAGACCTGCGTGCGGTAGCCCGATGCCTCGAGCAGACGCGCGCGCACTGCGTCGGTCACGAGCTCGGCCATGCGCTCGCGTTGGATTCCGTCGCGCAAGAGCGGCTCGAGATCTGCAGGAGCCTTCAACTGCGGCCGCACTTCCTTCTGACAGCACGGTGCAGACACGATCACGCGCGCACCGGTTGTCACGGCATGGAAGAGCGCGTCGTCCGTCGCCGTGTCGCACGCGTGGAGCGCGATGACGATTTCCGAAGGCGGAACTGCGACCGCGCCGATTTCGCCCGCGATGAAGGTCAGTCCGGCGCAACC
>DATKCJ010000079.1:0-8777 GCA_035513275.1 Opitutaceae bacterium | reverse complement strand
CCTGTGCTGAAGTTCTTCCCCGACTACGCACCAGCCGAGCCCAATGAGAACCTGCGCGCACTGCGAGTGAAGGATCTGCTCACAATGAGCACCGGGCAGCATCCTGATGGCATCGAGACGTTCCATCTGGAGGACCCGGGTGATCTTGTCGCGAAGTTTTTCTCGATTCCTTTGGAGCACAAGCCCGGCACGTTCTTCCACTACAATTCCGGCGCCACGTTCCTTCTGTCGGTGATCGTGCAGCGGCTGACAGGTCAGACCGTCCGTGACTATCTTGTGCCGCGCCTCTTCGAGCCGCTGGGTATCGCGCCACCCAAATGGGACGAGACCGCGCAGGGCTTTTCATACGGGGCATCGGGGCTGCACATCCGCACAGAGGACATCGCTCGCTTCGGCCAGCTCTATCTCCAGAAGGGCGAGTGGCAGGGGAAACAGCTCCTTCCCAAGTCGTGGATCGAGGAGGCGACCGCGAAACAGGTGTCCAACGGCAGCGATCCGACGGGCAACTGGGATCAAGGATACGGCTACCAATTCTGGCGCTGCCCGCACGACCTCTACCGCGCCGACGGCGCCTTCGGCCAATACTGCATCGTCATCGACCAGCACGACACGGTGCTTGCCATGACGTGTGGCACGGCCGACATGGCGACAGTGATGAACACCGCGTGGGAGATTCTCCTGCCTGCGTTTCGCGACAGTCCGCTTCCGGCAGATCCTGAAGCGCACGCCGCGCTCCTCGCGAAGCTCGCGAGTCTCACGGTTCCCCCACAGCTCGGCGAGGCACGCTCGGAAGTTGCGGCAAGTGTCATTGGCAAACGGTATGCGTTTCCTGAGAACATGCTCGGCCTTGTGGCGATCACACTCGATTCGATCGGCGCGGACGGCGTCGGATCTTTCACTTTCGATTGGAATGGAGTTAAGGAACACTACACCGCAGGACCAGGCGAATGGCGCCGCGGCGGAGCGTTTCTTTTTCCAAACGGACCGACGCCGGTCGCCGCGAGCGGCGCGTGGACCGATGCGAATTCCTACGCGCTCAAGTTGTGCGCCTACCAGACACCGTTCACGATCACGCAGCGTCTTCGTTTCACAGACAAGCAGCTCATCGTCGACCTCGAGATCAACGTCGCTTTTGGCAACCGCTCTCTACCCACGATGACTGGCACGGCGGAGTGAGCAGTCTCGCACGATAGATTTAGATTCAGGACACGGCACCGCGGTCGACCGGGATTCGCCGGTTTGTTGGTCCGCTTGGTGACTCGCAATCGCAGTCGCAGGGCGCCGACGCATCACACGTGTCCTGCGAGCGCGGAATTGCCTCGATCACGCGGCCGAGTCGGTCGAATTCGAAGCGGCAGCACTGCTCGAGCATTTTGCGCAGCATCATGCGTGCGCGGCGCACGCGGCTCTTGGTCGCAGTGAGCGTGAGCCCCAGTGCGGTCGCGACTTCCTGAAGCGGCTCGCCTTGAAACTCGTGCCTCACCAGCGGTTCGCGGTATTGAGCCGGCAGCGAAGCGATGAAACAGCGAAGGGAGCGGGAGAGGTCGACGAGGTCCCGGCCCTCGGGGTCCTCGGACTCCAGATCGAAATCCAGCGGCACATGCTCGCGCCGCGTGCGGTAGTGGTCGATCACCGCGTTGCGCGCAATCCGGTAGATCCATCCTTGAAGTTTCGCGGGGTCGCGAAGTCCGGGCAGACTCTTCTGAATGCGCACGAATACATCTTGGAGCAGATCGTCCGCGTCCGCCTCCGAACGGGTGCGCGCGCGAAGAAACGATCGCAGTGGTGCGGAGAACTCGCGCCAGAGAACGGTCGCTCCGTTCTCGGCTATCGCTGTGCCGGTCGCGCTCACTCGCAGCAGTCCGGGCCGCAACACGCGGCGGCCGGTTTCGAAGCGGTGACTTCTGCGGCGAACACCTTCGACTCGAAGCCGCGCTTGGATTCCCAGCTCGTGATGACCTCGTCGCTGTTTCCCTTGGCGCGAATCCCGATGCTCGTGAAGCCGGCCTCCTTGAGGATCTCCAACAACTCGCTCTGCAGCGTGGCACCGGCAAGACAGCCGCTGTGCAGCGCGAGGTCGCGTTTCACTTCGTCGGGCAACTCCTCGCGTGCGACGACATCCGAGACCGCGACCCGACCCCCTGGACGCAGCACTCGGAACGCCTCGCGGTAAACGCGCCGCTTGTCGGGGCAGAGGTTGATGACGCAGTTTGAGATGATCACATCCACCGATGCATCCGCGACCGGCAGCGACTCGATCTCCCCCAGACGAAACTCGATGTTGGCCACGCTGGACTTTCGGGCGTTCGCACGCGCCTTGGAAACCATCTCGGGAGTCATGTCGACGCCGATGACTTTGCCCGTAGGGCCGACCGAGCGTGCGGCGATAAACGCGTCGAAGCCCGCGCCGGCGCCGAGGTCGAGCACGATCTGACCAGGCTCGAGCGATGCCATCGCGACGGGATTGCCGCAGCCGAGGCCGAGGTTCGCGCCGTCGGGCACGTTTGCGAGGTCGGCGTCGCTGTATCCGAGAGTGCGCGCCTGCGCACCGGAGCCGCAGCAACTCGATGTCGCCGCCGCGGGATCCGGCGACTGACAGCAGCCTCCGCTCCGTTCATCGTCCGCGAGCGTTGCCGCTCCCGTGGCGATCGAGCCGTAGCGACGGCGAACTTCTTCCCTGAGGGTTTCCGGGTCGTGCGATACCTGGTTCATTTCCCTTTAAGACGTGGCGTCGCCTCGAAGGACGCAAAGAATCGCTGACAAGACCGCGCGAGTCAAACGAGTGGGTGTGGCGCGGGAGCGCCGGCTTGCCTCGCCGTAGCATCGCGAGGGCGGGTAGCCCGGCCTCTCCGAGGACGGGTCAGTCAAGAACCCACGCTCGGCGTGTCCTCCGAAGCTCGCAGAGCGAAGAGGGAAGATCGCGGGCTACCTCGATTTCAATCAGTCCGTGAGGAGTCCGAAATGCAGATGATGTTCGTGATGGCGTCGCTTTGCGAATTTCACGGCATCGCCGCTCGCAGCTCGACCGCCTCGGTCTCGAGCGAGAGCGTTGTCGGTTTCAGCCCGTCTGCACGCGCGGTTAGCGTGATCGTGCCGGGCTCCTTCGTGGACTGGACGATGATCTGCGCGTAGCCGTTGAACACGCTGCGGCTCCACGAGACCGGCGGCGGCTCGCCGACGAGGCGCAGGCTGACGCCTTTGTTCACGCCTGCTGCTTCGCCGTAGTTCGCCACGGCGACGGCAATCGTATTCTCGCCGGGAAGGAGTTTCGACTTCACGTCGAATACGGATGCCGATTGCGATCCGGCGCCGGGCCCGAGGCGCTTGCCGTTCAGATACACGGACGCGTCGCCATCGATCTTGCCGAACCACAGTTCGACGCCAACCGCATCGAGCGTCTCCGGTGCGACCGTGAAGCGCGTGCGGAACACCGCGCGCTCGCGCAGCTTCAGCGGGCCGCTCGCCGCGTCCACGTCGGCCGGCTGCCACGCGGAGTGGTCGAACTCCGGCTGCAACGCGGCCAGGTTCGTGTCGTAGACATTCTCCTCGTGTTTCCACTTCCACCCGCCGACCGCGATCGTGCGGATGGAAGGCGCCGAGAAGTATTTGTCCGGCTCGTGGCAGCTTGGATCGCCGTTACCCACGCCGATGATCCGGCCGGGGCCCGCGAGTTCGAACTTCACGTTGTTCCCCGCGACTGGCACCACGCGACCTTGATCGTCGGTGATGGAGACCGCGATGACCGACACGTCCTCGCCGTCGGCGCGGATCTTCGCGCGGTCGGGCGCAAGTTGCACGGCGGCAGGCGCGGCGATCGTCTCGACTGCCTTTTCGGCCACGAGTTTCCCGGCCGTGTATCCCTTTGCCGAGAGCGTCCCGGCCTCGTAGGGCACGCTCCATCTCACTTCCGAGTTTCGCGGCATCGGCTGGCGGCCGAGGCTGCGGCCGTTGAGGAAAAGTTCAACTTCGTCGCAATTGCTCAGCGCGCGCACGTCGATCTCCTGGCCTTCGCGGCCGGTCCAGGTCCAGTGCGGCATCAGGTGCAGCACGGGCTCGGGGTTCCACCACGCTTTGTAATACCAGAAGAGATCCTTCGGGAATCCGCATGTGTCGAAGATGCCGAAGTGCGAATTGATGCACGGCCAACTGTAGGGCGTGGGCTCGCCGCGATAATCGAAGCCGGTCCAGATGAATCCGCCGGAGAGCCACGGGCGCGTCGCGAAGAAGCCCCACCATTCCTTCGCGAGATTCGACCACGCTTCCTTGTTGTCGTCGTAGGCGCTCATGTAGCCGCGCTTCGGGTCGGTCGTGTAGATGCCGCGCGTGCTCGTGGTGCTGCCTTGCTCGCTGCCCACGTTCGGCTGCTCGGGATGCTCCGCGTGGTAGGCGTCCATGTTCTCGACACCGACGCGATAGCTCCAGCCGCGCACCTCGATCACCGAGTTGATGCCGGCGTATTCGTTGCCGACGGCGGCGTTGCAGGTCACGGGACGCGTCGGGTCGAGCCGCTTCACGAGATCCTGCATCGTCGCCGCGACGCGCGCACCCGACGGCGTGCCTTGCACGGTGAACTCCTCGTTGCCGAGCGACCAGATGACGACGCTCGCATGGTTGCGGTCGCGGACGACAAGTTCTTCGAGCAACTTGAGCCGCTGCGCGTCGCTCCCGACGAGGCGGTTCTCGCTCATCACGAGCATGCCGAGTCGGTCGCACGCCTCGAGCAGCTCCCTGGTCGGTGGATTGTGAGCGCTGCGATAGGCGTTCGAGCCCATCGTCTTCAGTGTTGCGATCCGAAAATCTTGGAGACTGTCCGGCAGAGCGGCGCCGACTCCCGCGTGATCCTGGTGGTTGCAGGTGCCCTTGATGACGTAGGGACTGCCGTTGAGGATGAATCCCTTCTCGGCATCAAACGCGACCGTGCGAATACCGAACACCGTTTCCTCCCTGTCGATCACCTTGCCGCCGCTCTCGACTTCGGTGATCAGCTTGTAGAGTCGCGGAGTCTCGGGCGACCAGAGTTCGGGCGATTCGACCTGTGTTGTTTGCTCAACCTTAGCGTCGGCAACACCGGCGACTTGCGCACCGATGTTTGAGCGCGCGACAATTGCACCATCGGGAGCGAGAATCTTCCACGACACCTTCGCATCAGCGGATGTTTTCAACGTGTTCGCGAGCGTTGTCTCCAGATGGATCGTCGCCGGGCCGATGGGGACATTGTCCTTGAAGCTGCTGTAAACGAACACGCCATCCGGCGCGATCGCGACAGGGTCTGTCTTGACCAGCCAGACGTGACGATAGATGCCGGCGCCCTCGTAGAACCAGCCCTCGCTGTGCGTGACGTCGACGCGGACAGCCATCACGTTCTCGCCGCCGCACTCGACGACATCCGTGATGTCGTAGCGCACTGGATGATATCCGCTCTCGTGCCGGCCGACAAACCAGCCGTTGACGAACACGGTGCTGTCGCGGAACACGCCGTCGAACTCCAGCCAGATCCTGCGGTTGGCGTCTGCTGCGGGCAGTGTGAATGTGCGGCGATACCAGCCGACGCTGTTTTCCGGAAACGTCGCGCCGACCGCGCGGAATCCGTGCGACGCATCGGCTTTGCGATCAAACGGCAGCTCGATCGCCCAGTCGTGCGGCAGATCGATCGCGCGCCAGCTCGCATCGCTGAACGACATGTTTGCCGGGCCCTGGCCTGTGCCGGCCTTCGCGAGGTTCTGTGCGATGCCCCAGTCGTCGCCGAGGTGGAACTTCCATCCGAAGTCCATCAAGAGCCGCTCGCGGGGAGCGGTTTCAACAGCAGTCGACACGACAGCCAGCAGGCACATGGAGAAAGCAATAAGTCGAGTGTGTGAGCGAGCGAGGTAGAATCTCATAGTGATCCTCCCGCCGACAGGCGTGCGGCTGGAGAACCTTGATTCAACCGCGCGCATCCGGACCGGTCAACGGGTCGGGATTCGGTAGTCGCTGGGCTGTTGCGTGTCATAAGGACGGTCCATTCAACATCGCTCCGAACGAAAGCATCCGCGCACGAATGCGAGTGCCGTGTTCGGAGTTCCGCGTCTACGCGGTCTGAATGAACGCGAGGTGAGTCGGACCTCCTAAGGGCAGAACTCCCCACGAATGAATGCGGAAAGGCCTCGTCCCGCGTGCCGGGACGGAACTCCAAAGCATGGTCAACGCGCTTCTCGGACTGTTTGTAACGTATTACGTTACAAACAGGCTGGAGCCGGCAGGCGGTCGTTTGTCATCTATTAGATGACAAACAGTCCGGGGAGTTGCGGGCAGGGCGGTTGGTGGCCGGCGAGTCTCAATCACTGCGGAAGCGCAAAGGCCACGTAGGCGTCGCCACTTTTCGTGCCCATCTTGCCGCCGCCGCATGCGATGACGACATATTGGCGGCCGCCAATGGAATACGTCGCTGGCGTCGCGTAGCCGCCCGCAGGAAGTTTTGTGCGCCAGAGTTCGCGGCCCGTCTTCGCGTCGAAAGCTCGAAAGTTCTCATCCTTGCTCGCCGCGATGAAGATGAGCCCGCTCGCTGTCACCACGGGGCCGCCGTAGTTTTCCGTGCCTGTGGGCGGGATGCCTTGCGCGGTGAGTTCGGGCAACTCGCCGAGCGTCACGCGCCAGCGATACTCGCCGGTGTTCAGATCGATCGCGTTGAGCGTGCCCCACGGTGGCTTCACGGCGGGATAGCCATCGGGATCGAAGAAACGGTTGTAGCCCGTGTGCGTGTAGGGCGGAGGCGCGGCGTGCTGCATGTCTGGCATCCACGTGACCCACTTCTCCGGCTGACCGGAGCCGCGTGCGTCGTCGCTTTCGTCGCCGAGCAGATAACCGGCCACCGCTTCGCGCTGAGCTTGCGATAGGAAGCCCCACGGCGGCATCACGCCGCGGCCCTTGGTGATGACTTCGAGCGTCTGCTCGCGTGTGAGCCGCTGCGGCAGATCGAGCAGCGAAGGAATGTTCGCGGCCTTGTTGCCCTCACGCGCGACTCCATGGCAGCCGATGCAATTCTGCATGTAGACCTGCTGGCCGAGCGTGGTCGCACCGCCGGTTTCGATCATCGAGAGGATCCAGGCCATCTCGTTCGCGTTGACGTAGAGCACGCCCTCGGGGTCGACCGCCGCGCCGCCCCATTCAGCGCCGCCGTCGAAGCCGGGGAAGACAATCGTGCCCTCGCGGCTCGGCGGCGCGTAGAGCGCGTGCGGGCGGAGGCGTGAGAAACGCTCGAGCACGGCGCGGTGTGCCTCGGGTGTGCGGTCGGTGATTTCTTCGGCGGTGAATAGCTGGCGCGAAAACGGCGCGGGCTTCACGGGCACCGGCTGTGTGCGCGCCGTGAGTTCGCCCGCGAGGTCGGATGACGGCACGGCGATTTCGTCGATCGGAAACAGCGGTTCGCCTGTTTCGCGATGAAAGACGAACACGTGGCCGGACTTCGTTGTCTGCGCGACGGCGGGAATCTCACTGCCATCGCGCCGGACGGTGAGCAGCACCGGTGGAGCAGGTGGGTCGCGGTCCCAGATGTCGTGCCGCACGAATTGAAAATGCCACACGCGCTCTCCGGTCGCGGCGTTGAGCGCGAGGAGGCAGTTGGCGAAGAGATTGTCGCCGTGGCGATCGCCGCCCCAGAAGTCGAACGCCGCGGAGCCGACCGGGCAGAACACGAGCCCGCGTTCTTCGTCGACTGTCATGCCGGCCCACACATTGGCCCCGCCGACACGCTGCCACGCATCCGCAGGCCACGTCTCGTGGCCGGGCTGGCCCGGGCGCGGAATCGTGTGGAACCGCCAGACGAGCGCACCGGTGCGCACGCTGTAGGCGCGGATGTCGCCGGGCGCCGCAGGCGCGGGCCCTTCGCCGACGCGCATGCCCATGATGATGAGGTCGCGGTAAACGACGCCGGGCGTGTTCGCCTGGATCGCGAGGCCGGTGACATCGCGATCGAATCCCATCGCTAGGTCCACACGGCCTGCGTCACCGAAACCTTCGATGAGAATTCCCGTGACCGCGTCGATTGCGTGGAGCCACTGGCCGTTGCCGAAGAGTATGCGCCGCGCGCCGTGCTCGTCGACCCATGTGGCGAGGCCGCGATTGACTCCGTTGGGCGCGAGCGGCTCGAAGCGCCAAAGTTCGCGGCCGGTGGCGGCGTCGAGTGCGAAGAGTTTCGATTGCGGCGTGGTGCCGTAGAGCACGCCGTCGATGACGAGCGGGTTGCACTGGATCTGCGTGGCGGCGGGGCGTGCGTCACCGGCGTTGAATGTCCACGCGACCTCAAGCTGTGCGACATTTTCCGGAGTGATCTGCGCGAGCGTGGAGTAGTGGCTCGCACCCTTGTCGCCGAGGTAGACAGGCCAGTCGTCGCCAGAGGATGCGTGGATTGAGATCGCCGCGAGGAGCGCAGCGAGTGTGGGGAATGCTTTGATCATGGGGTATCGGCTGGAACGATGAATCTGCGTGCAGCGTTGGGCAATCTTGCTGGAGCGCGATTTGCGAGTGGGCGCAACGTTGGGATCGTGAAGCGGCAATCGCACCACCTAAAACGACGCGCCTCTCGGCGAGAGGCGCGCTAGTGCGTCATCACATCCATGAAACCAGAACGTGAAAGTCGTATCCTGATGCTGGCATGGGCATCAGCAGCGAAGGGTAACTGCGTCGCCGCGAGGCGGGGTGGGGAGCAACCCGGAGCGGACCTGTCGGCCTGAACAAAAGTGAATCCGATTCGGCCAGTATGCGTGGGCGAGCCTGCTAGCGAAAGGCGAAGCCTGCGGCAG
>DATKCJ010000078.1:0-12797 GCA_035513275.1 Opitutaceae bacterium | reverse complement strand
GTTTTCAACTGATGCACGCCGACACGGGCTCCTACTACAGGTTCCTCACGCACGAGCTGCTCGAGCGCGGCGTCTCGGCGGACAATCCCGAGTCGGTCGCCCGCGCGCTCGAAAACCTTCCGCTGGCGACGCGCGTCGAGGGCCGCAACGCGCGGATGGAGATCGCGGGCCAGACGCCCGGACCTGAGCTGCGCAGCGAGGCGGTGAATGCCAATGTGTCGAAGTTCGCCGCGCTGCCGGCGGTGCGCACGTTCCTGCTCGATTACCAGCGCGGACAGGCGGCGGTGGCGCGCAGTCACGGTTTTGCCGGCCTCGTGATGGAGGGTCGCGACATCGGTTCGGTGATTTTCCCCGACGCGACGTTTCGGTTTTTCCTGCGCGCCGACCCCGAGGAGCGCGCACGTCGCCGCGCCCGCGAGGGCCAGCAGGACCAGATCCACGAGCGCGACAGGATTGACTCGTCGCGCGCGACCGCGCCGCTCACGTTTCGCGAGGGCGCGGTCGAAATCGATTCGACGTCTCTCACACTTGACCAGGTGGTCGCGCAGATGAGCTCGGTCATCGAGGGAGGCGCCGCGCGCAAACCCGGGGCATGAACGCCTTCTACTGGCTTTCGCACAACGTCGTTCGCGTCATCTACGACGGATTCTTCCGTGGCGACATCGAGGGCGAGGAAAACCTGCCGAAGCGCGGGCCGTTCCTCCTCGCGGCAAATCACCAGAGCCACCTCGATCCGCCGTTCGTCGGTGCTCCTGTTCCTCACGAGATCGCCTTCTTCGCGCGAAAGACGCTGTGGAAGCCGGGTATCGCGGCGCGGTGGCTCAACGCGATTGATGCGATCCCCGTAGATCGCGACGGCGGCTCCGACGTGAAGGCGATGAAGCGGGTGTTCGGTGCGTTCAAGTCGGGCCGCGTAGTCATCCTCTTTCCCGAAGGCACTCGCTCGCTTGACGGAAAGCTGCAGCAGCCGAAACCTGGCATCGGCATGCTCGCCTGCCGCGCCGGCGTGCCCGTCGTGCCGGCGCGAATCTTCGGGTCGTTCGAGGCTTTCGGCCGCGGCGGCCGGCTGAGAATGGGCACGCGCGTGTCGATGGTTTACGGAAAACCGATGATGCCGGCCGAGTATGACGACACTTCCCTCGGGAAGGCTCGCTACGAACTTGCCGCGCAGCGGATCATGGCGCGGATCGCGGCGATCGAGGAGCCAGTGTTTCCGATCGTATAGCCGTGCGCAGGGACGAAGTGCGATTCGAATTCCTGAATCCCGCTCCTCCCGGAGCGGGCTACAGCCGAATCAGAGTGGTTAGGCGTTCGATGCTCCGCCCGCGGTCTCGAAGCTCTCGATTTGATTCAGACGGATGACCTCGATCCGATCCTGTTCCTTCGAAAGTATGATCGACGCACCCGACCGGGAGAGCGCGACGAAGTCAGGATGCGGCACTTCGATGGCTCTTCCGCTCACCATTCGCAGAGTGAAGGGCAGCGAACCGTGGAGAAGGTCCTTGATGCTTTCCAGCGTCATGACGCATGAGGAAATACACGAATCGGGTCGTGGCAAGCGCCGCCGTTGTGCCTCATTTCCAGCGCTTTCGTCTCCCGCTCCTTACGGAGCGGGCTACACCCGGAGCAATGTAGCACCTACCGCAGGCCGCAGTTGGCGCGGGCGCGGGCCATGACCTTCGAGGCGACGGCGCGTGCGCGCTCGGCGCCGTCGCGCAGGACGGCGTCGACGTGGTCGAGGTTCGCGGCGAGCTCGGCGCGCCGCGTGCGGTAAGGCGCGAAGAAATTCCAGTAGTGTTCGAACAGCGCCTTCTTGAGGTCGCCGTAGCCGAGTCCGCCGGCGCGGAGACGATTTTCAAAATCCGAGGCGACATCCTTTGGCGCGAAGTAGCGCAGAAGCTGGAGCGCGAGATTCTTGTCGGCGTCTGGCTTCGGCTCCTGCGGCGAGCGCGAGTCCATCACGATGCCCATGATCTTTTTGCGGAGTGCCTTCTCGTCGCCGAAGATCTCGATCGTGTTGCCATAGCTCTTGCTCATCTTCTGGCCGTCGAGGCCCGGAATGACGGCGACCTCCTCTGAAATCCGCTCCTCGGGCACAACGAACGTCTCGCCGTAGGTGCTGTTGAACTTGATCGCGATGTCGCGCGTCATTTCGAGGTGCTGCTTCTGGTCCTTGCCGACGGGCACGATGTTCGTGTCGAAGAGCAGGATGTCGGCGGCCATGAGCACCGGGTAGGCGAAGAGTCCGAAGTTGGGCGCGATGCCTTTGGCGAGCTTGTCCTTGTAGCTGTGCGCACGCTCGAGCAGTCCCATTGGCGTGAGCGAGCCGAGCATCCACGTGAGCTCGCATACCTCAGGAATGTCGCTCTGGCGCCAGAACACGGCCTTCGCAGGATCGAGTCCGCACGCGAGCCAGTCGAGTGCGATGGCTAGGCTGAGCTCGCGCCGCTCGGCGGGATCGGTGACGACTGTCATCGAGTGGTAGTCGGCGATGAAGTAAAACGCGTCGCTGCCGGCCTGCAGTTCGATAGCTGGGCGCATGGCGCCGAAGTAATTGCCGATGTGGAGGGCGCCGGAGGGCGTGATGCCGGTAAGGACTCGTGGCATGGTCTGGATCGTTCTCGTTATCGTAATCTTAATCCTTCTCGAATGAACCCGATAGAGAGAACGAGAACGATTAAGAGAACGAGAACGATTTTCTCACTCGATCCTCACGCTCGTGGTGAAGCTCTGGCGGACGACTGCGAACGTGTCCGCCGGAAGTACGCCCCCAAACACCGCGCCGGGACCGACGACCGCACGTGGGCCGAGGATCGTGCCGGGATTCAGAACGGTGTTGCAGCCGATCTCCGCGGCGTCGCCGAGGATCGCGCCGAGCTTGCGCATGCCGGTGTCAACCGGCGGGGAATCGGGCACGCGGATCGTGATGTTGCGCTGGTCGAGGCGGAGGTTCGAGAGCACAACGCCTGCGCCAAGGTGCGCCCCGTTGCCGAGCACGGAGTCGCCGATGTAGGGCTTGTGCGGCGCCTGCACCTTTTCGAGCAACAGCGAGTTCTTCACCTCGGAGTCGTGACCGATGCTTGAGCCCGCGCCGATGATCACATTGCCGCGAAGGTAGCAGCCCGGCAGGAGCTTCACTCCCGCGCCGATCCAGGCCGGGCCGACGATCGTGCCGTAGGAAGGAAGCGTCACCGACGGATCGATCCACACACGGCCACTCACTGCGAAACCCGGCGGCACCGGACCGGCGAAGACCGGGTCGTTAATAGAGGCGAGTGCGTCGCCGATTCTTTTCACCCACTCCCACGGGGCGAGGTCGGGCGGGAAGAATTCGACGAACCGTGCGAGCGACGGCGGAAGTGCGAAGAAGTCGGCGGATTTCACGTGCGCTGGACCGTGCGAGGGGTATCCCTCCACTCCCGGGTTGGCCAGTCAGAAGCACACGGGGGCTCCGAATCGTTGCATTGTTCACCGGAACGTTGCCGATTCGCGCGCGACTATCCACGCTGCGCGATGCACGCCCCGGAACGGGGTGCCCGAATGAACAAAATCGGCTACAAGGACCGCATTCGCATCGGCTTCGAGAAGATCGACGCCGACCTCGCCTATTTGATGGGCGCGTTTCGAGAGGTGCTCGAACAAACCGGGGACGCCGGAATCGCCGCGCAACTTCCCTACGTGGGGGGCAAGCCGGTCAAGGCTGGCCACACGCTCACGCCGCGCGGTGTGCAGGCATTCTCGATCTCCTTCCAACTTCTGAACACGGTTGAGGAAAACGCAGCCGTGCAGACGCGCCGGCTCTACGAAGCTTCCAACGGGATCGGAGCCGAACCCGGCCTCTGGGGCTCGAGCCTCGCGCGTCTCAAAAAGGAAGGGAAGTCGGCCCGCGATATCCTCGCATCGCTTCCCGTCCTGCGCGTCGAGCCCGTGCTCACTGCACATCCGACGGAGGCCAAGCGCCTGACAGTGCTCGAGCAGCACCGCGCGCTCTACCTCCTGCTCGTGAAGCGCGAGAACGCCATGTGGACGCCTGCGGAGCGCGAGGACATGCATGAGGAAACGAAGGCCGCGCTCGAACGGCTTTGGCGCACGGGCGAGATTCAACTCGTCAAGCCCACCGTCGCGCGCGAACGCGACGCCCTCGCCTACTACTTCCTCAACATCTTCCCCATCGCACTTCGCGCGCTCGACCTGCGGCTCATCCACGCATGGGAAAAATCAGGGCTGAAGGAGGGCGCGCTCGCGGATCCGGCGCAACTTCCACGGATCCGCTTCGCCACGTGGGTCGGCGGCGACCGCGACGGGCATCCGTTCGTCACGCCGCAAGTCACCGCCGAGACGCTCGCGATCCTACGTGACAACGCGCTCACGCTCCTCGGCAATCAACTCTCGCATCTCGAGCGGTTGCTGAGCCTCGCCGAGTCGATCCAGAAGCCGCCGGCCCTTCTCAGACGCCGCATGCGCGCGCTCACCAGCCTGCTGGGCGACGCCGCGCCGCAGATCCTTGCGACGAGCGAGGGCGAGCCATGGAAACAATTCGTGAGTCTCATCGCGGCCCGGCTGCCGACCGAGCAGAGCCCGGCCTACGCACGCTACGACGGTGCGCACGAACTCGCCGCGGACCTGCGCGTCCTTCGCGCGAGCCTCATCGAGATCGGCGCGCAACGCATCGCAGCGCAGGAAGTCGATCCGGTGCTCCGTTGCTGCGAGGTCTTTGGTTTTCACCTGGCAGCGCTCGACATCCGGCAAAACAGCGCGGTGCACGACCGCGCAATCGGCGAGATCCTCAAGGCCTCCGGCGAATCCGACGCCGCGTTCGGCACGTGGTCCGAAGAGAAGCGCGTGGCATTTCTCGAGGAGGAATTGAAGTCTTCGGCGCCGAGGTTGCGCCGTGCCGAGCAGGCGGGACCGGATGCAGCGAACGCCGTGGGCGCGCTCCGTGTCGTCGCCCGGGAACTCGCTGTCAACGGGTCCGCGGCGATCGGCACGTTTGTGCTGAGCATGACGCGCTCGGTTTCCGATCTCCTCGCCGTCTACTTCCTCGCACGCGAGGCGGGTCTCGTGAACGACTCGCGCGATGGACCTGTTTGCAGCATTCCCGTCGCGCCGCTTCTCGAAACGCTCGACGACCTGGAGCGCGGCGAGGCGATCGTCGACGGCTTCCTCGCCTCGCCGATGACCGCACGCTCGCTGAAACTGCACCACAAGAACGACCGAGATCACGCGCGCAAGGGCATCGAGCCCGCCGCGTCGCGGGCGCGCACCGACGGAGCGGACCGCCCGATGCAGACCGTCATGCTCGGCTACAGCGACAGCAACAAGGATTGCGGCATCATCGCGAGCCAGTGGGCGCTCAACCGCGCGCAGGTCGGGATCCATCGGGCCGCGGAGGTGCACGGCGTGCGCATCCGTTTCTTCCACGGGCGCGGCGGCACGATCGGCCGCGGCGCCGGGCCGACGCATCGTTTTCTGGAGGCGCTGCCGGCAAACGCGCTCGGCCTCGATTTCCGCGCCACCGAGCAGGGCGAAACGATCGCACAGAAATACGCCAACCTGATCACAGCGGAAAACGAACTCGAACTGCTCGCTGCCGGCACGCTCACCTACTCCCTGCTCCGCACGAAACCGCTGCCGCGCACCAACGAACTCGCCGCAATCGTGGACCAGCTCGCCGACACGAGCACGGCTGCCTACCGCTCGCTGTTGCATGCGGAGGGTTTCCTGGAGTTTCACCGCGCTGCCACGCCGATCGACGCAATCGAGGCGAGCCAGATCGGTTCGAGGCCCTCGCGTCGCACAGGAGCGAAGTCGCTCGCAGACTTGCGCGCGATCCCGTGGGTCTTCGGCTGGTCGCAATCGAGATTCTTCCTGCCCGGCTGGTATGGGGCGGGCACCGCGCTTGAGCAGCTTGAGGCCGACGATCCCAAGGCCTTCGAGCTTGTCGCCGATCATGTCCGCTCGCGCCCGTTCCTGCGCTACCTGATCACCAACATCGAGACGAGTCACGCGAGTGTCGATGTCGACATCATCCGGCGCTACGCAGCGATGGTGCCGAAGCCGGCGCTGCGCAGGCGGTTCATGAAATTGATCGAGGGCGAACTCGCCCGCACCGAGCGGATGCTGTGTCGCTTGCTCGGCGCCGAACGCGATGAGCGCCGCCCACGCCTCGCGAAGACCCTCGAGAGCCGCAACGAAGCGCTGCGCCCGCTGCACTACACGCAGGTGGAACTGCTCCAGAAATGGCGTGCCCATCTGACCGCAGGAAAAGGCCGCGAAGCGGCGAAGCTCCTCCCCGACCTGCTCGCCACGGTGAACGCGATCGCCGGCGGCCTGAAGCTGACGGGGTGAGCCGAGAGCCGAACCGCAAGGCTGATCTGGTTCATCTGCCAAGGATTTGACGACAACAAGCAGGCGGCTACTGTGGTCGAACATGAAAACAATCGATTTCACCTTCTGGCAGGACGGAGGCGACTGGATCGGTTACCTTGATGAGTTTCCCGACTACCTCACCCAGGGAGGCTCGTTCGAGGACCTCAAGGAGCATCTCACCGACCTTTACAAGGAGCTGAATTCGGGCGCCATTCCCAACGTCCGTCGACGGGCGAAGCTCGAGGTTGCATGAAGCGGCGTGACCTGATCCGAAAGATCGAGGAAGGCGGCGCGATCTTCATCAGACATGGCGGAAAGCACGACTGGTATATGAATCCCGAGACCAAGATGGCCCAGCCGGTTCCGCGTCACAGCGAGATCAAGGAGTTTGTCGCCCAAAGCATCATCCGGAAGCTGGCGGGTCCGCGCGAAGAAGGTTGAAAAACCTGATCGGTGCAGCTCAGACCGACGGTTTCAGCGAGCGACTCAAGGTTTCTCCGGTCACGAAAAAGCGCCTAGTGTCACAACTAGGCGCTCATCGAAAATGGAGCGGGCGAAGAGACTCGAACTCTCGACGTCCACCTTGGCAAGGTGGTGCTCTACCAACTGAGCTACGCCCGCGTCAAAGAGGCCGCAGTATTAATCGCCGAAGTGACCGGTCAACAAGTATTTTCCCGCCCAAACGCGGCACTCACGGCACCTTGACCGAGGCCGATAGTCGCGCCCGCACCCCGGACGGCACGGGCACAAAGCCGTGCTCCGCAAGGGCCTGGGCAATGGTGTCCGAAAGCAGCCTGCGCCTGCCCGCCGCCGCCCCAGAGCCGGCGTCGCGCGCCGTCGCTAGCGCCATTATCATCCGCATTGGGTAGTCGCCTGCGTGGATGTTTTCGGACGTCGGCCCGAATGGGATGCCAGCGTCGTTGAGCGCGACGGGCACGGACTTGAGACCCGTCATGTCTGCCGGCATCGCCGGCAGAATGCCGAGCGCCGACTCGTCCTCGCGCAGTCGAGTGAGAAGCGCCGCCGTGCCTGCGCCGGTCGCGAGCGAAGATTTCAGCCTCGGCGACTTCAGGACGCGCGATCGCAGGTAATCGAGCAACAACGGGTCGTCGGCCGAGGCTGCTTGGACAGAGATCGTGCGCGCGCTCCACTCGCCTGGCAGTCCGAGATCACTCCAACGGCGGAAGTTTTCCGTCTCGCCCTCGCCGAGCACGGCCGCGAGCGAAGGTAGCGAAATTCCGCTGATTGGGTTGCGATCGGAAACGACAATCACCGGCGCGCGATACGCGAGCGGTGTGTAATCGATATCGGGATCCGACGCGGTTGGAAGCGACTCAAGGAGCACGATCGCAACGTCCGCTGTGCCAGCGCGCACCGCGTCAAGCCCGGGCTTCGATCCGACGAGGTCGAGCAGCCACTCACCACCGCGCGAAGGTGGATTCTTCTTCAGCACTTCACCGAGCGCGGGCCCGGCGAAGTCGGAGCCTGCGAGCCGCACGGTGTTCGCGGCGAGCGCGACCGGCAACGAGACTGCGAGGAGAACCGCGACGTGGAGACGAGAGTTCAAGCGAGGGGATTCGGAGGTCGCCGAGGAAACGCGGAGCCGCAGCCGGCTGCAAGCGCACAGCGCCGCAAGGCGTGAATCGATTCCTTCCGTAGCGCGGGGCTTCGACCCGCGTCCGCAGCTCGGACGCTTGCGCTACTTCAGCCACTCTCCTTCACATCCAGTTCGGGCCACTGGTGGATCTTGCGGTGGAGCGTGCGGCGGCTGATGCCCATGAGCTTTGCGGCTTTCGTTCGGTTTCCTCGCGCCTCGATGAGCGCCTGCCGCAACAGACGCCTTTCGTTCTCCTCGACAGAAAGCGAGGGAGGTCCGCCCGGCGGTGCGCCTGCGGTGCCATTGCCACCGGGTCCGGGTAGTGCGGCGAAAAACTTCGGATCGAGCTCGGCCTGGCCGACGATCCCGCCACGTCGCATGACGACGATGTTCTCGGCGAAGTTGCGCAGCTCGCGGATGTTGCCCGGCCACGCGTAGGCCTGAAGCGTGCGCATCGCGGCCGCATCGACGGACACGTCCGGCAGGCCGTTCTCCTTGGTGAAGCTGCGAATGAAAGTGTCGAGCAACAGCGGGATGTCCTCCGAGCGCTCGCGAAGCGGCGGCATCTTGATGCGGACGACGTTGAGCCGGAAGAAGAGGTCCTCGCGGAACGTCTTCTCGCGCACCATCGCGTCGAGGTCGCGGTTCGTGGCTGCGACGAGTCGCACGTCGACAGGCACGGGCTTCTGACTTCCGATTCGCTCGACGGTGCGCGTTTCGAGAAACCGAAGCAGCTTCACTTGCGTGCTGGTGCTGATCTCGCCGATCTCGTCCAGAAACAAAGTGCCCGTGTCCACCGACTCGAACCGCCCTACGCGGCGCTCGGTGGCGCCGGTGAAAGAGCCCTTCTCGTGGCCAAACAATTCGCTCTCGAGAAGCGTCGCCGGCAGCGCGGCACAGTGCACCGCAAGAAACGGCGCCCTTGCGCGCGGACTCGCCTGGTGGATCGCCTGCGCGATCATCTCCTTGCCCGTGCCGGTCTCGCCCTCGATGAGGACCGTGGCCTTCGACGGCGCAACGAGTCGCACCTGCTCGATCACGGCGGCGAGTTTCGGCGAGTTGCCGATGATGCCCTCGAAGGAGAATTTTTCGTCGAGCCGCTCATGGAGCTGCTTCACCTCGACCTCGAGCGTGCGCGAGCGCAGCGCGCGCTGGATGAGCAGCTCGAGTTTCTCGAGGTTCACCGGCTTGGTGAGGAAGTCGAATGCGCCGCGCTTCATCGCCTCGACCGCGGTGTCGATGTTGCCGTAGGCGGTCATCATGATGACTACCGGCTTGTGCGAGAGCGTGAGCGCGCGGTCGATCACCTTGAGGCCGGATTTCCCCGGCATCTTGAGGTCCGTGACGATCACGTCGAACGGCTGCTCGTCCATGAGGTTGAAAGCCTCATCGGCGTTGCTCGCGACGGCGCAGTCGTAGTTCTCCTCCAGGGCTTGGTGGAGGCCTTCTCGCGTATGCTTTTCGTCGTCCACGACGAGCACCGACGGAATCATGCCAACATGTCGCACGCGGCGCATTTTGCGGTCAATGGGAAACGTCGCCGTTTTGCGCCGCCGGAGGCTTCAAGATATGCGCTTTCAAACACAAGCAACGCGCAGAATTTCGACGCGTTCGGGCCTATCCTTATACGTGCCCCCAAAAGGGGCATTTGATAACTACCCAATACCCCCGGTGGTCAGCAATTGGTGCCATGAGCATTCTCACAAGCCCCTATCCCACTTCCCTAAACCCCGGGCAGCGAATGGCCTTGGTCGCCGCCCCCGCGATCAGCCAGCCGCGCCCCACGCGCCGCGTTGAGCCGGTCCCAAGCGGTCCGCAATGGCCCGATGACGGGCCGCCTCCGCTCCTGGAGCACCTGGTTCCCGATCCGTACTTCAAGCGCACGTTCATTATGCTGCTCGGCGGGATCGCCTTCACTGTGTTCCTGTTCCTTTCGCTGCCACTCACCCAGAAGATTTCGGAACGCGGCCTCGACCGGGCGATCAATGTGAACATGGACCGATCGGTGCCGCCGCCCCCGACCCCACCGCCCGAAATCAAGCCGCGCGAGGAGCCCAAGCCGCAGGAGAACATCAAACCGGAGCTGAAACAGGAAGTCCCGAAGCTGAACCTATCGCAACTCGAGGCGGCCTTGAATCCCGGGCACGGCGGCGCGGGCTTCGCCGACCTTTCTCTCAACTTCGGGGATCTCGCCGCCGAGGATCTCTCGAGAATCTTCGAACTCGCAGAGCTCGATCGGGCACCGGTGCCCATCTTTCAACCCAAGCCGATCTATCCCTATCAGCTCAACCGCGAACGGATCGGGGGCGAAGTCCGGTTGCGTTTTGTCGTCTCGCCGCAAGGCACGGTGAGGGACATCACGGTCGTCTCTAGTTCGCGCTTTGAGTTCGAGCGTTCCGCCAAGGAGGCGCTTGCGAAATGGCGGTTTGAGCCAGGCGTGAAACACAACACACGAGTCTCGGTCAGGATGGAGCAGCCAATCCCCTTCGTCGTGGCCGACTGAGCATCTCCGGCTCGCATTCAGGCTGAGCAGCGACGGTATCCGATCTTTGCCGGCAGCTTGCGCAGCGCGCGAAGTTGAGTCCAGTTGGTGTGGCGCGCAGTCCGCCCCACGCTCTGCGCTTGGTTCAGAGTGTTCTTAACCCAACCGGAGGCGCCGGCCGGCTCGAGCCCGCCTGTCGTCTCCACCAAGAAACCATGACCATCCTGATGAGCCGCAGCCCGGGAATCCCGGAGTACGGCGGCGGGCGATTGCAGGCCCACCGCCTCGCAGGTGACGAGTTCGAGATTCGCAGGCAATTGCTCCTGCTCGCCGTGGGGATCGCAGTCACGTTTGCGCTCTTCCTCGCATTGCCGTTCATGCAGGTGGTGTCGTCCCCAATACCGCCCGACAGGATTATCATAGATTCCCCGGCTCTCCCGGTGCCGGCAAAGTTCGAGCCTCCTCCTCCCCCGATCACTCCCGAAAAGCCGGTTGACGAGAAGCCCGTCCTCACACCGGAGAAGCCCTTCATTCCCTACGAGCGCCTGTTCGCCCCGGTGAACCCAAACGGTCCCCGCGTCCCAATGCACACCATCACGTTGGATCCGGGTGAAATGCTGTCGGAGATATTCAACCCGGATCAACTCGATCGCCAACCGAGCCCGATCCACACCGTGTCGCCCGATGTTCCGCGCGGGACAAGCCACGGCGGCAATGTGTTGCTCGAGTTCATTGTCACCCCGCAAGGAAGCGTCGCCAGCATCAAGGTGATCTCGAGCACTGATTCCGCGTTCGAGCGTGCTGCAGTCACCGCACTCGCAAAATGGAAGTTCGAGCCGGGCGTTAAGAACAACACGACTGTGTCGACGCGGATGCGACTGCCGATGCGTTTCAAAGTCGCGAACTAGCGCCTCACAACGCGACTCGCTATAAGTGGCGCGCCGGTTCCACCCCGACGCGCCGCACGAGCTGGCCGCACGCGCCATCGATGTCGGCGCCGAGCGAGTGGCGCATCGTCACTCGGAAACCGGCGCGCTTGAGGCGCGCGCCAAATGCTTCGCGTCGCTCGCGCGGCGTGCCGCGGATCGCGCCTGCCACCTCGACGGTGTTGTAGGGGATCAGGTTGATGTGCACCGGAATCCCGTCGAGGTAGTCGCGCAGCGCATCAAGATCGTCGTCGCGGTCGGTGAGCCCGTCGAGAAGCAGATACTCAATCATCACGCGGCCGCTCTGCACCGCCGCGACCTCCACAAGCGCTGCGCGCAACTGCGCGAGCGAGTGGCGTCGCGCAACCGGCATGATCAACTCCCGCACATCCTGCCGCGCGCTGTGAAGCGAAAGCGCGAGCCTCACGTTTGGAAACGCGCGCGCGAACCGGACCATCGCGTCGGGCACTCCCACGGTCGACACGACGATATGCCGGTCGGTGAAGCCACAACGCTTCACATCGCGCAGCGCCGAGACTCCCTCGTGAAGCGCGCGCTCATTGTGCAGCGGCTCGCCCATGCCCATGAAGACGAGGTTGCGCAGCCGGCGGTCCTCCGCGCGGAGCAGGCGGCCGGCTTCGAGAACTTGTGCGACGATCTCCGCGGCCGTGAGGTTTCGCAGCAGGCCCATCCGGCCCGTCGCGCAAAACGCGCAATCCGCCGCGCAACCGACCTGCGTCGAGATGCAGACTGACGACCGGCCTGTCTTGAAGCGCAGCACGACTGACTCGATCAGCCGGCCATCGTGCGTGCGAAACGCGATCTTCGTGGCGCCGTCCACACGCGAATCGCGACGCTCCGCAAGCACCAGAGGCGCGAGTTCGGCACCCTCGCCCACCCGCTCGGCTGCGGCGGCCGGCAGAGCAGCCAGCGCATCGGCAAGCGGCGCGTGCTTCTTGTAGAGCCGGATGCCGAATCGCCGCACCGCATCGGGCGGCGCCTTCGCGGCACGCGCGATGCGACTGAGCGAATCAAAGTCGTGAATGGCCACTTTCAAGGTTCACCACGAAAGACACGAAATACACGAAATGAAAGCCGGGAGCGTGGGTCGCCCGGCTCCTTGTAGCCCGCCGCGTGAGCGGCGGGACTGCCGAGGTGGTGCGACCCTCGCCTGCCGTGGGCGAAGATAGGGGTAGGGACAGGGCGATGATGCCCTGCCCCTCCCTCCGAACCGGACGGGCGGATCTCCCGCATCCGGCTCTCCAATCGATGAGTGCATCCGGGTAGTGTCCGGAGAGTTCAGCAAAAAGACGGATCATGGTAGGTGGTTTGGTGATGAAGCCTAAAACCACCAACGAAAGAAGGACCATGACCCGTCTGACCAAGAAGATGACAGCGAACACGGACACGCGCGAGCAGTTGC
>DATKCJ010000077.1:0-3215 GCA_035513275.1 Opitutaceae bacterium | reverse complement strand
GCGAAGGTGCTCCTTGGGCTGCCGAGCGAGGCGGACCGGGCGCTGCTCGCGCGCCGCATTATAGAGGAGGGGCTGAACGTGCGGCAGATCGAGAAAATCGTGCAGCACCGGAAGGTGGGAGGCAGGGCCGGGCGCAAGGGCCGCATCATCCCCGAGGCCGAGCAGGCCGCGGTCGCGAACATCGAGAAGCGGCTCACGACCCACCTGAATGCACGCGTGCAGGTGCGGCACTCGCCGCGCAAGGGCCGGATCGTCATCGAGTATCAGGGCAACAGCGACTTGCAGCGCCTGCTCGAGAAGCTGGGCGTCGAGACCTGACCGGCGCTCGCACTCTTTGCGGCTGGGGCCTGTAGGTGGCGCGCTCGCCGCGCCACAATCACCCGAAGTTGCGCGACGAGCGCGCAACCTACACCTCCCGAGGGGGTGCGGCACACCTGCGCAATGGCGCTGTCGGACTCCATGTGAGCCCCTCCAGAGCAGCCCTTGACAATCCAACTTCGGGGCGGTTGCCTCGGCGGTTTCATGAACATCTTGATCAATGTCCTGACCTTCGTGCTCATCCTCGTGTCGCTGTTTCTGGTTCTCGTTGTGCTGATCCAGAAGCCACGCGCGGACAGCGGCCTGGGTGCTGCGATGGGCGGCGGCGCGGCCGAGGCGGCGTTTGGCGCCGAGACGGGCAACGTGCTCACGCGCGCCACGATTGTGTCGGCGATCGCTTTCTTCATCCTCAGCTTCACACTTTATCTCGGCCACCTTTATGTCCGGAAGCATTCCCGAATCGATGACGCGGCCCTGCCCGAGGTGCCGGCCCTATCGGCTCCCGTGGAAGCCGCTCCGGCCCAGCCTGCTCCTGTCGGCGAGCCCGCGCCGGTTCCGACTCCTTGACCGTCCGCGGACGGTGAATCGTTTCCTTGCACCGCGGATCGCGGCCGCGCTGGTGCTTGCCTCGACTTTTTTTGCGGGCGACATCGCTGCGCAAAGCCGCTTCAGGCCTTCACCGAACTATGCGGAGGCTGGCGAGCCCGACAAGGCCGAGGGCGCGCGGATGCTCGCCGAGTTTCGGTCGCTTGGCATCGCGGGCGACTACGCGCTGGACTTCGATCTGCGCGTGATGCCGCGCCGCGGCCATGAGCGCACGGTCTCGGGCCGGATGTTCGGCGCGCGAGAGGGCGGCTCTGATGTCACACTCGTCCGGTTCAACGCGGACATCCAGCCGCGCGCGCTCTTGTTCCGAAAGGGACCGGATGGCGGCGTGTGGTCGCACGACGGAAGCGCACCGGAGGCTCACAAACTCGACGAGGCGGAGATGTTCGAACCGATCGCAGGCACCAACCTCACGGCGTTCGACCTCACGATGCCTTTTCTAGCCTGGTCCGACATCGTCTACGAGGGCGTCACGAATCTGCGTGGCCGTCCCGCACAGCGCTTCATCGCCTACCCGCCGGAAGCGGTCGCAGCCGCGCACCCTGAGCTGTCCGGGGTGCGATTCCATCTCGACGCGCAGTTCAATGCGCTCGTGCAGGCCGAACTGATCGGTCCAGGTGGCGAGCCTGTGAAGACGATCACCGTGCTAGAGCTCAAGCGCACGCGCGACCAGTGGGTCGTGAAGACAATCGACGTGCGCAACGACTCGACACGCGACAAGACGCGCTTCCGCGTGACGGCTGCCGCGCTCGGAATTTCGCACCCGCGCGCGATTTTTCAGCCAGCGCATCTTCCGATCGCGCCGATCGAAATTCCGACCGAGCAGTTTGAGAAATTCCGCTGAGTGCGAGTGCGCCCGACGTTGATCGCACTCGCGCGCAGAAAATTTTCGCAGAAGTTTTGCGAGAACGCGCAGTGCGCGTGAAGTCGTGCGCGATCGCAAAGTGAAGTTTTAAGTTGAACTTCATGCGCTCTTGTTGCTAACTGAAGTCACGTCGAAAGACTTCGGCGTCCTACTGAATACGATACCCAATGGCGCGTGGCGCAGCAGAGAGTTCTCCGCTCACCTTCGACTTGAAGGTCGATTTGCTCGCGAAGATCGAAAGGATCCGGGCAGCACACGGGTTCGCGTCGACAAGCGCGGCGGTGAGGACGGCCCTCGAGCAGTTTGATTTCGATGCGTATGCACCCAAGCGCGAGAAGCATCGCCAAATTTCCGTCCGCCTTCCGGCCGCGCGCAAGCGCGAGCTCGTCAGGATCTCCAAGCAGAAGGGAGTCAGCGTGGGGGAACTCCTCCGCGTTGCGCTGGACAGTCTCTCGGTGCGGCCCGTGACCGGTGTCGCATCGCCTAAAACAACACCAGACGAACCCATGAAGAAAAAAGCTAAGAAGGCTACCAAGAAGGCTGCGAAGAGCAAAAAGAAGTAGGCTCAAGCGCAGGGCCTTTGGGCCCTTTGCCAACAGCTCCCCGGGGATTGCGTCCATGCGACGCGGACTCCGGGGAGTTTTTTTTGCGCCCGTGAGGTTCCGATTGCGTAGCGACCGTGAATTCCCACGCTCGCGGCTGGTCATGAACACCGACAAAGGGCCGCTCTCAACCTGGGCAACACATGTCTCGCCGTCGCCAACTCTCGCCATCGATGCGAAGGCGAAGGCGCTCGCCGCGTCCGGCGTGGACGTAGTCAACTTCACGGCTGGCGAGCCTGATTTCGACACGCCCGAGCACATCAAGGAGGCCTGCATCGCCGCGTTGCGCGCCGGCAAGACGAAGTATTCACCGACGCCAGGCATCCCGCAACTGCGGCAGGCGGTCGCTGATCGCTACAAGGCGGAACACGGGCTCGATGTGGCCCCAGCGCAGGTCATCGTCTCGCCCGGTGGAAAATTTTCGTGCTACCTCGCGGTGCTGGCGGTGTGTTCGCCTGGTGACGAGGTGATCATCCCCGCGCCGTATTGGGTGAGCTACCCGGAGATGGTCAAACTCGCGGGCGCCGTGCCGAAGTATGTGCTCGCGGACGACCAGACGGGGTTCCGGATGTCGCCCGCGATGCTCGAGGCGGCGATCACGCCGCGCACGCGCATGCTTCTCATCAACTCGCCGTCGAACCCGACAGGGGCTGTTTACTCGCGCGAGGAGCTTGCGGCGATCGTGGCGGTCGCTGTGAAGCACGGGCTCTACATCCTCTCCGATGAGATTTACGAGCACCTCGTCTACGACGGTGCGAAGCCGACTTGCATCGCGTCCCTTGGCAAGGACGTGGAGGCCCACGCGATCATCGTCGCTGGCTTCT
>DATKCJ010000076.1:0-11234 GCA_035513275.1 Opitutaceae bacterium | reverse complement strand
CCCAGCGGTCCCGCCCTACCCACGGGGGCAAAACAAAGGCCCGCCGAAGCGGGCCTTTGAACACCCCATTCGACCATTCCGATGTGCAATTATGGTGGATTACACACCGATCGGAGCAGGGAAGCCATTGCCGTGACTTCCGGCCCCGAAATTGTTTTTCCGTCCGCTGTGATTTGCGCGCATTCCGCGAACCAGACCCCGCCAGCGGAGGCTGCTGCCAGCCACGCACGCGCATGAGCGCAAGCGGCTTGGAACAGTGCTGGATTGAGGATTGGCATCACGGGTTGGTGGCGGAGGTGGTAGAGCGCTTTTCCCGGTTAGAACCGGTATTCGAGCTTTCCGTAGAGGAGGTTTGCCTCGAAGTCGTTCAAGCCGGCCGAGGAGGCCTCCTTGTTCTTGGCGTAGGCGTAGCGAAGCGAGATCTTCGTGCGATCGTTCAGGCGGCGCACCCAGGTCGCGCCGAAGGAGTGATCCTTGCGGTCGAGGCCGTAGGGCACCGAGACGGTCGAGTTGTCGACGAAGTTGTCGGCGAAGAACTGGTCGTAGTTGAGGAGCAGGTCGTCCTGCTCGTTAACCGCGATGCCGACGCTGATGCTGGCGGCCCAGTAGTCGTTGACCTGCTCAAGGGCGAGGTTGGCGCCGGCGCCGGTGACGTCGTTTGCCGGCGTGTGCAAAGTGTCCTCAACGTAGTTGATCATGCCCTGGACGAACACGCGTGAGCTGGGGTTCCAATTCACGCTCTGGCTGAAGACCATCGTGTCGTATTTTCCGGCCTCGATCAGGTTCAGGCCGATCTGGTTCGCATCGAGCTCGGTCTTCTGCAGGTCGAGCCGACTCACGAGCATGACGTTCGAGGCGGGCCGCAAGGTCATGCGGACAGCGAAGTCGTTTGTCGTGAGGTCGAGACTCTTGAGGAACGCCGGGTAGCGGTCGCCGCTGGTGAGCGAGCTGTTGGCGCTCGTGGAGAGCGTGTCGTAGTCGGTGTAGCGGTTCCAGAACGAGTAGATGAATGCGAAGTTCACCTTCCGGGCCGGATACCAATTCGCAGTGAGCGCGTATTTCTCGGTCCACTTCGAGATGAGGGTGTCGCGGTTGATGAGCGAGACGTGGCTGTGATCCAGACGGTCCTCATCGATTTCGCCGTCGCCCTCGGTCCAGAGCGCCTTGCCGATGAACACCCAGTTCTTGACGCCCGTGTAGCGGCCCTCAAGGGATGCGGCCCACTCGTCCCATTTACGCTCCGAGAGCACCTCGAGTTCATGGACGGTGGCGACCCGCGCTGCAGTGAAATTCGTCTCTGCGAACTCGCTGACGACTTCGCGCGACTCGCTCTCGAATCGGAGCGAGGGGACGAAAACAAACGTCTCAGTCGGCGTGTAAACTGCGTTGATGTTCCAGACATCGAGCTTGGTCTCGGATTCGCCGGTCAGGTCGAAGAAGCCTTCGTCACGAAATTGGCGGTTCGCCCAAGTCGGGTTCCACTCCGAGTAGTATTCCGGCCCGACGACTCGCGAGCCGCCAAGGACGGTGTCGACCTTTGTGTGCGAGTAGGCGGCGTTGAACGTGAGCTGCTCGTTGTATTCCTGGCGGATATAGCCGCGGGCGTTGAAGAGGTCGGAATCGTTCGTCTCGATGTGCGAGATGGAGCGGTCTTGACCAGCCTCGAGCGCGCGACGGCGCATGTTGCGGGCGTGGCTGACCTCGCGATTATCCCAACGAATGGCGCCGACTCCTTCCCAAGCCCCGGCAGTGTAGGTGGCGTCGAACTCGACGAGATCCTGTTTCTCATCGATGTCGTAGAACGAGGCGGCAATGCGCCGTGTGCCCTTGCCACCGGTGAAGGTGGTGTCGGCTTGGGACGTGGAGTCCTTCTGGCCATCGCGCTCGTTGTGGGTGTAGCGCAGGTGGAATTTGAAGTGCTCGCCGGACTTGAACATGCCATCCATCCAGAACTGCGAACGGTCGATCGTGAGCATGTCGTCGAAGAGCGAGACAACGGCGCGGCCGTTGGCTGTGGCGAGACCTGAAGCGATCACGCTGCCGGTGCCGTCATACCAAGTGCGGAACTCCCGGTAGCCGATCTCGAAGCTGCCGCGCTCGTCGTTTACGAACAACAGCTTGAACAAGTAGTCATTGTTTCCGGCGAGGGCGCGGGCCTCGATCGAGAGCGTGCCGTTGTCGCCCGTCGCGGAGTAGAGCAGGCGCTCAATTCCGCCGAAGCCGTCACGGTTCAACTGGTAGCGTTTGGCATAGGCGGCGTCGTCGCCTTTGACCCAGCCGCCGCCGCCGGCGATCTCAAGAACGTTGCCGGGGACTTCTCCGTCCGCCGCGACAGCCGCAGGAACCCCCAGCACCAGCATGCCCAAGAGGGCGCTGGAACCGAGGAGGTGGTTTGCAATTTTGAAGTTCATCGAAGCTCCTTCGGATATTCGGGGGTTCAGAAGCGGAGTGAGTTGTTTACGTGCGAGCCGTGGACGGCCTCGTGGCAACCGGCGACCCAGCAGGTGCCGCTGTTCAGGAAGCTGTTATGATCGCGACCGCCGATGAAGATACGGCCGTCGGTCGTCTGTTGCTGGAAGTGGCACTGGAGGCAGAGGTTCGCGTTGCGCGACTTGAGCAACTTGGCGTTGATCGAGCCGTGCGGTGAGTGGCAGACGGTGCAACCTTCCCGGGAAGCCTCGTGCTCGTAGGCATAAGGGCCGGACTGCATGGTGTGGCACTCGACGCAACTATCGGCCGCGGAGGCGAGCTGTGTGCCGCCGAACTGGTTTGCTGAACCCTGGTGGCTCTCGTGGCAGTCCGAGCAGCTCATCTGGCCAGTCGACACGGGGTGCGAATTCGGCAGGGCGAACTCGCCGCGCTTGTCGAGGTGGCACTGGTAGCACGTCTCGGGATTGCGGCTGGGATTGACGATTGAGTCCTTCGTGCCGCCGAGCTCGGAGTGGATGCTTCCGGGACCGTGGCACGACTCGCACCCGATCACGGTGCCATTGTCGTCCTTGAGGCCCAGGTGCGCGTGAGTGGCACCGGAGAAGCCGTCGGTGATCTCCGAGTGGCACATGGCGCAGTCGCTGTCGCCCACGAAGTTTGCGCCCGCGATCATCGGCGGGGCGACGAGCGTCCGGTCGACAGAGACGCAGGAAATGAACAGCAGGGTCCAGGCAGCGACTCCGAGAGTCAGCCAGCCCCCTTTTGTTTTTGGAAGGCGGGGTAGTTTCATAGACGATCCCTCAACTGTGTTCCAATGGCTCTGTGAGCCACTTGGGTTGTGTTTGAATTTGTCGGAAAATACATGGTCAAAATCGTGGCGCGCATTGTAGAGGCTGCGCGGATTCTGAACTATGCATTTGCTGCCATTTGCTCTCTACCGATTGCAGGACCCCGTTTCAACGGTGCGGTGACGAAGTTTGGAAGCAGCTCGGAAAACGCGGCTTGAACAAGGATGCCGGGACGTCTGACTCTTGAGTCGATTCATGGCTGCCCCAATTACCCTGGCCCATGATCCTCACGGCATCGCGTGGATCACTTTCGACGACCCATCAGGCAAGGCAAACGTCTTCAATGAGAGGACGCTCGCCGCGCTCGATGTCGTCCTCGACGAACTTGCTGCGGCGTCGGGGGTGCGCGCGGTCGTCCTCTGGAGCGGCAAGGAACGCATCTTCATAGCAGGCGCGGACATATCCAGCCTCGCCGTGTTTCCAAATGCCGCTGCCGCCGAGGCATTTTCCCGACGCGGTCAGGCGCTTTTCCAACGGATTGCCGACCTGCCTGTGCCGGTTTTGGCGGCGATACACGGCGCTTCGGCCGGGGGTGGTTATGAAGTCGCGCTCGCCGCGCATTATCGGCTCGCGAGCGAGAGCCCGGTCACGGTGATTGGGCTCCCCGAAGTAGGCCTCGGCACAATACCCGGCTGGGGCGGGTGCGCGCGGCTGCCGCGGCTGATTGGCACTTCCGCGGCAATCGAACACATTTTGGCTGCGCGTCTCTTGCCTGCGGCTCAGGCGAAGGCCGCCGGCCTCGTCGACGAGCTCGCTCCCGCCGAAGGATTTCGCGATGCGGCAAGAGCAGTCGCGCTCAGGCTCGCCCAGAACGGCGTGCCCAAGCGCACACTCGCGCCCGGCGAGATGGGAACCGAGGCGATCGATACTCGGAGGGCGAGCGTGCTTGAGAAGACGCGCGGACTGCAGCCGGCGCAGATCGTGTTGCTAGATGTCGTCGCGCGAAGTTTCGGTCACACAATTGAAGAGGCGCTCGCCGAGGAGGCGCGGCAGTTCGGCCGGGTGACTGTGACTCCCGAGTGCCGCGGACTCGTGCGAACTTTTTTCCTGAAGGAAGCGTTCAAGAAACCCGCGGTCGACGCGTGGTTTCCAGGCACCGCTGCGCATTCGCACGCGCCCTTCGCGCGAGTCGGCGTGATCGGCGCGGGTGTCATGGGCGCGGGCATCGCGCAGTGGCTCGCCGCGCGCGGACTCGCAGTCGTTCTCAAGGATGTCGACGAGCCCGCGCTCGAGCGCGCGCGTGACGGCATCCGAAAACTTTTTGATGAGGCGGTTCGCCGGGGGAAATGCAGCGTGGCACAGGCGGAGTCAGCAATCGCGGCCGTGTGCACGACGACAGAGTGGGACGGTCTCACGGAGTGTGATCTCATCATCGAGGCAATCTTCGAGGACCTCGCCGCGAAGCAGGCGCTCTTCCGCAAGCTCGCCTCGCTCGTGCCACCGACGACGATTCTCGCTTCGAACACCTCGGCACTGCCGATCGATTCGATTGGCGCGGACGTGCCCGATCCTGAGCGCGTCATCGGGATTCATTTCTTTAACCCCGTCAGCCGGATGCCGCTCGTCGAGGTGATCCTCGGTCCGCGCACGAGTCGTGCGACGGCGGATCGCGTTGCGCAATGGACGCGCGCGATCGGCAAGTCCGCGGTGTTCTGCAAGAGCTCGCCGGGATTCATCGTCACGCGGATCCTGTTTTTCTACCTCAACGAGGCCGTGCGCATCTGGAGCACGCAGCCCGACACGCGCGCGATCGACGAGGCGATGCTCGACTTCGGGATGCCGATGGGGCCGTTGCGGCTGATCGACGAAGTCGGCATCGACGTCACCGCATTCATTATGGAAGGCATGAGTGGCTATTACGCCGGCCGTTTCACGCCGGCGACAGCGGCGTCGAAACTCGTTGCCGCGTCGATGAAGGGACGCAAAAGCGGGGCAGGCTTCTACAAATCCTCAGGCCGGCGCGAAAGCGTGAACGAGGATGCGATCGCGATCACAGGCGCGGCGCCGGTCGGCGAGCCGCTCAGCGCCGCGGCGATCCGCGAGCGGCTGCTCGACCTGATGATCCGCGAGGCACGCGGCTGCATCGAGGAGGGGATTGTGAAATCCGCCGACGACATCGATTTTGCGATGTTGTTGGGCACGGGCTTCCCGGCTTTTCGCGGCGGCCTCACCCATTGGGCAAAGGCGTCTGGCAAGCTTTAATCCACGTTCCGGACTTTTAACCGGGAAACGGGTTGCCAACCCACGGGGCCGGGCATTTTTTCGGAGCATCCCATGAGCCGGAAAAAATCCCAACCAGCCAAGGATTCCGGGCCGGCGCTTGCCGCCGACGGAGGGCTGGATCGCGAAACTAGGATGGATCTATTGCGGCTCATCCTCGAGTCGCGGCATGGCGACCTGCGCCAGGAAAGTCTCAACCGTCAGGGCAAGGGGCATTTCCACGTCTCCGGCATGGGCCATGAGGCGCTCGGTGCGCTTGGACGGATGCTGCGCGAGGACGACTACGTCTGCCCCTACTACCGCGATCGCGCCCTCGTGATGGGCAAGGGCGTCACCACCCGCGAACTCGCGCTGGACTATTTCGCGAAACGCGCCTCGGGCAGTCGCGGCCGCCAGATGCCGGGGCATTACAGCGTGATCGCGCGAAAAATCTGGAGCGTGCCCACGCCGACTGCGGCCCAGTTGTTGCCTGCCTGCGGCATCGCCTGGGGCATGCAGCTCGACGGCAAGGACGACCTCGTCGTCACCAGCATCGGCGAGGCATCGACGCGCCAGGGGGATTTCTACGAGGCGATCACTTTCGCGTTCGAGCGCAAACTGCCGGTCCTGTTCGTCGTCGAGGACAACGAATACGGCATCAGCACGCCGACGACCGACATCACACCGCTCGCCATCGGCACGCTGAACACCGCGCAATGGGAATTCGTCGATGGAAGCGACGCCGAAGCGACGCATGAGGCTTGCCGCAAGGCAATCGAGCGCATCCGCGCCGGTGAGGGGCCCGCGTGCTTGTGGATGAAGATGGCGCGGCTATCGAGCCACACCAGCTCCGACGATCACAAGATCTACCGCCCCGCCGAGGACATCGCCCGGCTCGCCGAGCGCGACCCGCTCCTGATCCTGCGCGATCGCATGATCGCCGACGGGCAGCTCACCGCGGACGAGTTCACGAAGCTCGATGCGCTGGTGAAGGAAGACGTGCGCGAAGCCTACCTCGTGGCTGAGAAAGCCGAGGACCCCGTTGCGTCCGAGCTCGAGTCCAACGTCGTCGATGCCGCGCCCGTCGTCGACGAGCAGATCTTCAAGGCAGGCAAATACCGCATCGGCGACATCATGAACCTCACGCTGCGCGCCGGCCTCGATGCCGACCCGCGGCGGATTATTTTTGGCGAGGACGTCGAGGATCCGAAAGGCGGCGTCTTCAAGATGACGAAGCAGTTGTCGACGGATTTTCCGGAGCAGGTGTTCAACTCACCGCTTGCGGAGTCCACGATTCTCGGCGTCGCGTGCGGCCTCGCATCCTACGGCAAGCGGCCGATCTTCGAGATCCAGTTCATCGATTTCATCTACCCGGGTTGGAACCAGCTCGTGACGAATCTCGCGACGCTGCGCTGGCGCAGCTTCGGTGGCTGGAAATGCCCGTGCGTCATCTACGCTCCCTACGGCGCCTACCTGCCGGGCGGCAGCCTGTGGCACAGCCAGGCGAACGAAGCCGCGATCGCGCATTTTCCAGGCATCAATATCGTCATTCCGAGCACCCCCGAGGACACCGCGGGACTTCTCTGGAGCGCGATGCACGCCGAGGACCCGGTCGTCTTCCTCGTGCCGAAGCATCTCCTCTGGGCCGAGCGCGAAGTGAAGGAGCCGCTCATCTCGATCCCGATCGGCACCGCACGCAAACGCCGCGGCGGTTCGGATGTCACGCTCGTCGGCTGGGGCAACACCATCGAACTTTCGCTCGACGCGATCGATCAGCTCGGCAGCGAGATCGACGTCGAGCTTATCGACCTCCGCTCGATCGTTCCGTGGGATCGCGAGATGATCGAGGACAGCGTGCGCAAGACCGGCCGCCTCGTCGTCGTGCAGGAGGACACCGAGAATTGCTCGGTCGGCCAGATGATCATTTCGCACATCTGCGGCCGGCCCGATGTGTTCAGCCGCCTCGTCGCACCGCCGGTTCTCGTGACCAAGGGCAACGTGATGATCGGCTACAACCCGATCTACGAATACGCCGCGCTCCCCAATGCTGCGGGAGTCGTCGATGCCCTGCGCCGCACGATGGCATCGACGATGTCGCGCGCCTTCGGCGGCGCTGCTGCGCAAACGTCGCGTCCGGCTGCGGTCACGTCGGAGGCGGAAGACGCGCCTTCCGCCCAGACCAGCGGCGGCAACGCGCGGTCGAGCCAAGTTGTGGAGCACATCATTAAAGTCCCGATCATGGGCGAAGGCATCCGCACTGCGCGCGTCGTCGCCTTGTTGAAGAAACCCGGTGACGTAGTGAAACACGACGACGCGCTTTGCGAGGTCGAGACCGAGAAGGCCGTTTATCCGATCGAGTCGCCGATCAGCGGCACATTTGTCGGCTGGAAAGTCGCCGTCGACGACACCGTGCTCATCGGCCAGGAAATCGGCGTGCTCGCGCCGACCGGGATCGACGCGTCGGCGATGCCGGTCGACACGCCCGAGCCGGCGAAGAAAGCGCCGGCCGCACCGGCGCCGGCGCAACAATCAATCGACTCGAGCGGTGCGCCCGCGGGCTCGGTGCGCGTCGAGCCCGCGCTCTCACCGGCGATCACGCGCCGGCTCGAGCAGGTGATCCCCGCGACACTCGAGAGCAAGGCGCTCTGGGCGCCGATCCGCGATGCACGCGCGGTCGCTAAAGAACGCGACGCCACGGGCGCGCCGTCGCCGTCGGTGATGGTCGCGTGGGCGGTGACGCGTGCGATGGAGAAGCACGGCACTTTCCGAAGGCTCGGACTCAAGGACGGATCGATTGTCGAGGTCACGGATTTCGAGCTCGGCATGGCTGTCGCGCTTCCTGGCGACAAGCTCGCGACCGCGGTCGTCGCCAATGCGAATCGGCTCTCGTGGCCCGAGTTCGTGCGCGAGTGTGCTAGAGCGGTCGATGTCGCTCGCTCAGGGAAGCTCATCGAGCACCGCGCGCCGGTTGTCATCACGAGCCTCGGCAACTTCGGAGTGCGAGGCGGCATCCCGATCGTCGTGCCGCCCTCAGTGGGCACCCTGTTCGTGGGAACGTCGTTCCACGAGATGATCCGCAGCGGCAACTCGGCGAAGCTCAGCGAGGTCGTCACGTTCTGCCTCACGTTCGATCACCGGATCGTGAACGGCGCCGGCGGCGCGGCGTTCCTGCGCGACGTGTGCCGCGAGGTCGAGGGGTTCAAGCTTCCGGAGTAGCGGCGCGGGTCAGGATTTCGGCGGACCCTTGCGGCCCACGAGGGCGACCAGCAGGCCGAGGCAGAATCCGGCGCCCGACGTGATGAGAAGCAGGAGCACCTGCGGCATCTCCACGGAGATGAGCAGGAACTTCGTCTCAACCGTGCCTGTATTCTGCAGCACTACGATGCCGAGCAGCACCGCGATGACCAGGATTGCAACGAGCTTGGCTTTTCTCATGCCTCTGCGGGCTTCACGAACTTCGCGAGCACGAGACCGGTGACAAACATTCCGCCGATGATGTGGCCTGCGTTGAACAGATAGACCGGCCACGGGTGACCCCAGTAAACCGGGAAGCTGAAATCGCTCACGACCGCGATCGCGACTCCCGTGAGTGTGACAAACCAGACGCGGCTTCCGTAGCTCGCGAGCACGGCCGGTGAAGCTTTCACGAGAAGGAAGGTGAGCAGCAGCGTCGACACCCAGCAGTGGGCGATCGCGACGATGAAGAATTTCGCCGACATCGCCGGCTCGCCCGCGTGCTTGATGTGCACCGTGGCGATCGGCCCGGCCTCGTGACGGGCGTGCATCGTCTCTTGGTCCAGACCCATGCCCGGCACGGTATACATGCCGTCGTTCGGGAACATCTGCTTGAGCATCGCGCCCGCCGCGGCGTCGTCGGGGCTGGTGTGGATGACTGACTTCACGAGCGGATTCACGGCCCAGTAGAGGAAGCCCCAGAAGAAGAAAACCAGGGCGGCAAGAAACGAACCGAGGATGTATTTGTTCATGGCTGCGGACGGGTGCTTGGGGGAGGTCTTGGCGACCTTGGAGTGGGATTATCTCCGGGCCACATCCGCCCGCGAGACAAAGTTCGGAATCGCCGCCGCCCGGAAATGGACCGGCGAATGCACCGTGTGGGATCTGCCACCCAGGGCATTCTGCTGGCCAGCAAAACGACCTGCCGATGCGGGTCAGCCTGTCCTCCGAAGCTCGAAGAGCGAAGGAGGAAGTCCCGCGCTACACTCTATTTCTTCGCTCCGGACAGCAGCGCGTCGAGCAGCTCGACGTCCGGCGCACCCGTGTAGAATCGGTCGGCGCCGTGCCACTCGAGCAGGCCGAAGTCGCCCTTGTATTCCCAATTCGCCCAGGCGATGCCGTTGGCGTCGAACACTGAGATGATGTCGCGGTAATACGCCAGCCGGTCGGCGCGTGGCACGGTGGGCAGGCAGCCGAACTCGCCGCAGTAGAGTTGGAGGTCGAGTTCTTTCGCGCGGCGGATCGCCGGCTCGAGCTCCTTCGCGATCCGGGCGGCGTTCCAGTCCTCGCGCGAGCTGGCCGCGGCGTCGGCAGCAGACTTGTCCAGCTTCATAAGCGCATCGTAGGAAGCGGAGTCGATGACGGGACCGGGGTAGCGCACAGCGCCGGTGTAGATTTTCAGTGGCGTCCAATTCGCGCGGTAGTGCGTGAGCAGCATCGGCGAATAGGTATGCGTGCTCAGGATGATGTTGCGGTCACCTTCGGGCACCTTGAGATGTGGCAGTGTCGAGGGGATCTGCCAGCGGTTCGAGCCGAGCACGATCACTCGATTCGGCTCGAGCGGGCGTAGGGCGGCGAACGCCGCGGCGATCAGCTTGTTCCAATCTTCATGATCGTCGGCCACAGGCTCGTTCATGATCTCGTAGGCGACCGAATCGACAGGGTAGTGGCGGAGGCGCGCGGAAATCTCGCGCCAGAGATCGAGGAAGCGCTCCTGCGCAGAGGGGTCGGTGAAGAGCGTGTTGGTGCCGCCCTCGTTCACCGCGTTGAAGTGGTGGGTGCGCACCGTGTGAAGATCAACGACCACGCGCAGCCCGTGCGCGCGGCTCCAGTCGATCGCGCGGGTGAGCACGGCGAAGGCGGCCTCGCTCGCCCGGCCGTCCTCGTGCCACATTTCCTTTTCGTCGATCGGCACACGCACGTGGTCGAAACCCGTGCGCGCGATCCACGCGATGTCGTTCTCCGTGATGAATGACTCTCGCGGGAACCAGCCGAAGTCCTGCGAGAGCCAATGGCTCAGGTTCGTGCCGCGGCGGATTACGAAGCCGGACGGATTGGTCGGAGCCGCGTGGAGCGTGAGTGAAGTGGCGACAGCCATGATGAGAAGGGGTAGGGAACGGATCTTCATTTGAGGTATGCGTCGAATTGCAGTCACGAAAGCCAAGCACGAATTACGGGCTATGGCCAACGGAAGAATCGCCGCATTTCTTGCCGTCCTTTCGACGAAGCGCTGACAACCGTGACGCCGGCCACGCCGGTGAAAAGTTGCCGGCCGCAGCTCGCGACTTCCCGAGGGGTGCTTTTTTGTGCGATCTTTCCGCCGGCGGCTATTAGATGGTGAAGACTCCATGACCGAAGACGCTGAATTGCTCCGGCGCTACGTGCAGGAAAGGTCGGAAGCGGCCTTTGCCGAACTGGTGCGGCGCCACATTAATCTGGTTTACGCGAGCGCGCTGCGTCGGGTGGGCGGAGACCGCCATCTGGCCGAGGATGTCACCCAGACTGTTTTCACCGCGCTGGCTC
>DATKCJ010000075.1:0-23069 GCA_035513275.1 Opitutaceae bacterium | reverse complement strand
CCCCAGATGAGGTGGAAGAATCGCATGGGCGGAGGTGGGAGTGAGAGTGGGGTCCGGGGTCTTGGGTCTGGGACGATTGCGGATTGCGGAGTGCGGAATGCGGATTGGCCGGAGACGAGCTATCGAAGCCAACTGTTGTTTCGAGTCGGCGATTCAATCCGCAATCCGAAATCCGCAATCCGCATTCGTATAGTCCCTTGGTCCGTTGTCCTGTGGTCAGTGGTCCCGTGGTCTCGTAGTCTCTACTGAACCGGCTCCGTCGTGAGCTGGCCTTTGTTAAGATAGACTGTGCGCGAGGCGCGGGCGGAGGCGTGCGGGTCGTGCGTGACCATGATGATCGTCTTGCCGTGCTCGCGGTTGAGCGCCTGCAGGAGGTTGAGGATCTCGTCGCCCGCCTTGCGATCGAGGTCTCCCGTGGGCTCGTCGCAGAGCAGGAGCGTCGGATCCGTCACGATGCCGCGCGCGATGCCGACGCGCTGCTGCTCGCCTCCCGACATCGTGCGCGGGTAGTGCTTCGCACGGTGAGAGAGGCCGACCATTGCGAGCGCGGTGTCGACATGTTTCCTGCGCTCGGCCTTCGAAAGGTGCGTGAGCAGCAGCGGCAGCTCGACGTTGCGCTCGGCCGTGAGCACGGGGATCAGGTTGTAGAGTTGGAAAACGAAGCCCACGTGCCGCGAGCGCCACGCGGCGAGCTGCCGGTCGGAGAGCTTGTCGAGGTGGTCGCCGGCGATCTCCACTGTGCCGCGGCTCGGGCGGTCGAGTCCGCCGATGAGATTGAGAAGCGTGCTCTTGCCCGAGCCCGACGGGCCCATGAGCGCGAGGAACTCGCCCGTGGGAACGGTGAGGTCGAGCTTCGAGAGGACGTGGATTTCCTCCGAGCCGCGGTGGAAAACTTTCTCCACGCCATCGATGCGCACCAAGGCGCCGTTTTTTCCGGTGGGGTCGCTCATAAATTCCTTTCGCCGACTGAAGCGCCGTCAACCAATCCAGCGGGCGGCTCGACGGCAATCTTTTCTCCGGATGAAAGTCCGGCGCTGATCTCGGATTCGGTGCCCCGGGTGCCGGCGACGGTCACCGCGCGCCGCTCGGCGCGGCCATCGCGAATCACGAACACCACGTCTCGGCCTTCCTGGTTGCGGACAGCGCTTCTCGGAACAATCACCGCGCTCCGCGCTCCCGCGGGCTGCACACCAGCGGCTTCCTGGAACGCGACCTTCACCGCCATCTGCGGCAGGATGCGCGGGTCGAGCTGCACGAAGCCCACCCGGACGCGCACGGTCGACTTCTCACGATCCGCCGTGGGGATGATGGCGATCACTTTGCACGGAATCCTCCAGTCGGAATAGGCGTCGAGCGTAGCCTCGACCGGCTGGTCCGGCTTGACGCGGTTGATGTAGCTTTCGCTCACGTCTATTTCGATCTCGAGCGACTCCATGTCGACGACCGTGCAAATACCCGTGCGCGTGAATCCGCCCGACGACATCGGTGAAATCATCTCGCCGGGTTGCGCATTTTTCGAGGTCACGATGCCGGCGAACGGCGCCCGGATGATCGTGTCCTCGAGCTGTTGCTCCCACACTGCGAGGCTCCGCGCCGCGACTGCGACGTCCGCCTGCTGCAACGCGAGCCGCGCCCGCAGCGCACCGAGTCCCGCCTCGGCGCGCTCGAATTCCGACTGCGATGCGACGGCGCTGTTGAGCAACGATTGCTGTCTCGCGAATTCGCGCTCGGCCTCGGTAAGGCGCACGCGAGTTTCCTCGAGTCCGCTCTCCGCGGCTGCGAGCTGCGCGCGGGCGAGGTGCAGGCTCGCCTGCACGTTCGTGTCGTCGAGGCGCGCGAGCACCTGGCCGACCTCGACGCGCACGCCTTCCTCGATGAGCACTTCGGCGACCTTGCCGGTCACCTTGGACGACACAGTCGCCTCGCGGCGCGCCGTCACATAGCCGGAGGCGTTGAGCACCGTGCGCTCGCCGCCCGCGCCCGTGGCGACCTCGCGCACGAGCGCCGTGCGCACTTCGACCGGCCGCGGGCGTGTCATCCACCAGATGACGAGTGCCACGATCACGATCACCACCGCGATCACGATCAAGGGGCCCTTCTTCGATTGCCGAACCGGTTCCCTGCCTCGTTCAATGCGGAGGTCATCCAGCCTGGGTTGCGGCAAACTCATATCCGTCGATCCAAACAGCGGCGAGTGCGAGGGGTCAACCGTCTAGCGGGCATGCTGCGAAAGCCTCCGGCTGTATATTGGCTGCTTCACGGAGTCGGGCGTAAAGCCCGACCCACAAAGACAGGCCGAATTTCTCCGTGGCCCGCCGCTTGCCAACGGGAGGGTTCGTCGCCACTTTGCGTCGCATGAAATTGCCGCAACACCCCCGGTCAGGCCCCGTCGTGTCCCGACGCAGATTCCTCCAGCATGTAACCCTCGGCGGCGCGGCGATGCTCGCACTCGGCGAACGCGCGATGGCCGCTGAACCTGCGCGCAAGCTCGGTGTCGCGCTCGTGGGTCTTGGCAACTACAGCCGCGGCGAACTCGGCCCGGCGCTGCGACTCACCAAGCACTGCCACCTCACGGGAGTTGTCACGGGCGACGCGGCGAAAGGCGCGCGGTGGGCGGCTGACTACGGATTCCCGGAGAAAAACATCTACGGATACGACGCGATGAGCCGCCTCGCGGACAATCCCGACATCGACATCGTTTACGTCGTCACTCCAAACGGACTGCACGCGGAGCACTCGATCGCCGCGGCCCGCGCGGGCAAGCACGTCATCTGCGAAAAGCCGATGGCGAATACCGTCGCGGAGTGCGATGCGATCATGGCTGCCTGCGAGAAGGCCGGCGTGCGGCTCTCGATCGGCTACCGGCTCCACTTCGACCCGTATCACGAGGTGCTGCGCGAGTTCGTGCGGACTGGCGAATGCGGCCCGTTCATGAAGATGAGCGGCGGGTTTGCATTCGAGATGAACTCGCGTGCGTGGCGCATCGACAAGGCGCTCGCCGGCGGTGGACCGCTGATGGATCTCGGAGTCTATGTGATCCAGGAATCTTGCATGGCAACGAAGGCCTCGCCCGTCGCCGTGACTGCGCGCGAGATCCCGAAGAAGAAGCCGGAGCTCTTCAACGAGGTCGAGGAAGGCATTGAGTGGACGCTCGAGTTTTCCGATGGCGCGCTCGCGAAGGGCCTCACCAGCTACAACGACCGGGCAAACAATTTCCGCGCCGACGCTGACCGCGGTTGGTTCGAGCTGCAGTCCGCCTACATCTACCGGAACCTCCGCGGCGCGACTCACAAGGGCCCGCTGCAATTTTCGCCTGAGGTCAACCAGCAGGCGCTCCAGATGGACGACTTCGCCGAGTGCGTGAAGACGGGCCGCGCCACTCCGGTGCCGGGCGAGATGGGCCGGCGCGACATGCAGATCGTCGAGGCCATCTACGCCTCAGCCGCGTCGGACGGCGCGCGCGTCGAGATCAAGGCCTGACGGGCTTCGCGGAGCGGGCGACTTGCGTCTTCGCGCGCACCTGAGCACCTTCGCGCAAATGCCGGAGAGTCCGTCCATGCCCGAAGGCGCCAGCGGTGGAGACGCCGCGCCCGATGGATTCGGATCGACCGAATGGAGCATGGTCTTGGAGGCGTCGTCGGATGGAGGACGGGCGCTGGACCGCCTTTGCCGCGCCTATTGGCGGCCGGTTTATGTATTCATCCGCGCATCCGGAGTGCCGCGCGACGAGGCCGAGGATGCGACCCAGGATTTTTTCACGGATATGCTCGAGCGCGAGTGGCTCAAGCTGGCGGATCGCGAACGCGGAAGTTTTCGAGCGTTCCTGCGAGGCAGCGTGAATTTCTTCGTCTGCAACCGTCGGCGCCGGGCGAGCGCGCTCAAGCGGGGCGGCGGAGGGATCGTGCTCTCGCTCGACACCGACGAGTGCGAGCGCGAGCTCGCGAGCCAACCCGCCGATAGCGTTGATCCGGCACTGCTCTACGAGCAGAGCTGGGCCGACTGCGTTATCGAGGCAGCGGTGGCGCGCCTCGCATCCGAACAGGCTCATGCGGGAAAGGCGCGCGTTTTTGAGCGGCTGCGTGGCTTCCTGACCGATGCACCCACCGCGGGCGACTACGAGAAGATCGCTTCGGAGTTCACCGTGACGACGGGACAAGTGGCGGTGTGGGTGCACCGGCTCACGCGGCGATTCGCCGAGATCATACGCGCGGAGATCACACAGACGGTGGCCGATCGGCGCGAGGTGGAGGCAGAACTCCGGCATCTGCTTCACCTCGTCGCGCGAAAAACGGGCTGAAACCGGAAGCGCTTCAGACAAGCCGTGACTGAAATCCACATTTGCCCGACCTGCTCCGCGCCGACGATGGACGGGATCTGTCGGGCGTGTGCATTCACGGCCGCGCTGGAGGGACTCGTCACCGACGGTGCTGGCGGCGAGCCGCGCGAGGAAACTCCGGGCTCGACCTCACCCGAGGGTTACCAACTTCTGCACCGCCTCGGCGCCGGCGCGATGGGCGTTGTGTGGCTCGCGCGCGAGCGGAAGCTCGACCGCCTCGTTGCGCTCAAGATCATCGGACCCACGGCCGACCCGCGTCTCGGCCAGCGGCTGATCCGCGAAGGGCAGGCCGCTGCGCGGTTGCGGCATCCGCACATCGTCCCGGTTCACACACTCGGCACGTGCGCACATGGCAACCACCTCGTGATGGATTTCGCGCCCGGCGGCGACCTCCGCGAGAGACTCGGTCGCGGCCTCCCGTCGGTGCGGCTGGCAGCGGAGTGGTCCTGCAAACTCGCCGACGCGCTCGCGCACGCCCATGCAGCCGGGATTCTACACCGCGACATCAAGCCCTCGAACGTCCTCCTCAGCGAAGACGGCGAGCCGCAACTGGCCGACTTCGGTCTCGCAGTGGCACTCGAGGGTGGCGGGGATCTCACCTCGCCGGGGCAAGTAGCCGGCACTGCTGCATTCATGGCGCCCGAGCTTCTGGCGGGCGCCGATCATGCGACGGTCGCGTCCGACGTCTACAGCCTCGGCGCCTTGCTCTATGAGTGTCTTACCGGTCGGCCCCCGTTCATCGGCGATTCGGCGGCTGCGATCTTCGCACAACTCCCAAACACCGATCCGCCGGCGCCACGGCTCCTGCGGACCGATCTTCCGCGCGATGTGGAGACGATCTGCCTGAAGTGCCTGGAGAAAACACCCGCTCGCCGCTACGCGAGCGCGGCCGCGCTGCGCGACGACCTCTCGCGCTTCCTGCGGGACGAGCCGATCGAGGCGCGCCCGGTCGGTCCAGCGGGAAGGGCGGTGCGGTGGTGCCGCCGCCGCCCGGCGACCGCTGCGCTCGCCGGCACGACTGCGCTCCTGGTGCTAGCGCTCGCGATTGGCGGACCGCTCGTGGCGTTGCGGCTCGCCCGCGCCAACGCCCGCGCGGAGGCTGAAGCGGCGACCAGCAGGGCCGTGAACGACTTTCTCCAAAGCGATCTGCTCGCGCAGGCCGCGCCGGACAATCAGCCCGATCGCGATATCAAGCTCCGCACCATTCTCGATCGCGCTGCCGACACCATCGAAGGACGCTTCGCCGATCGTCCGCTTGTGGAGGCCTCGCTGCGCGTGACCCTCGCCGATACCTACAAATCACTTGGAGAGTATCCCTCGGCGAAGACTCACCGCGAACGCGCGCTTGCGATCTACGAGCGGGAGCTCGGCCCCCGGTCTCAACAGACGATCGAAACGATGATCGGTCTCGCGACGGATGTCTCATATACCGGAAAAAATCAGGAGGCCGTGGAATTGCTCGAGCGGGCGATCCCGCTGTCGCAGGAAGTCCACGGTCCCGAGCGTGCGGAGACGCTCGATGCGTTGAGCAACCTTGCGGGCATATACCGCCGCCAGTCTAAGCTCGCGCGGGCCGAGGAGATTTACTTGCGCGTGCTCGCGATTCATCGGAGGAAGCTTGGACCCGGGCATGAGAAGACGCTCGAAGTGATGAACAACCTTGGCGTCGTGTGCAACCAGCTGGGCCAGTTCGCCGATGCAGAGGCGCTTCAACGGGAGACGCTGGAACATTTCAGGCGCATCTACGGCCCGGAGCACCCGAAATCGACGACACTGATGGACAATCTTGGGGTCGTGTTGTTCAACCAGGGAAAGCTCGCGGAAGCCGAGGTGCTCAGTCGCGAAGCTTGGGAGACTCGCAAACGCGTGCTCGGGCCCGAACATCCGGTTACGCTCATTTCGATGAACAACCTCGCACGGATTTGCGCCCGTGCCGGCGAGGACAAGCGAGGCGAAGCCGAGGCGCTATTCACGCAGGTCGTCGAGATACGCGGGCGCGTATCCGGTCCCGATCATCCGGATGTGTTTCCAACGTTGATGAATCTCGGCCGCCTCTATGTCGATGATGCCCGGCTTGTCGAAGCCGAGGCGATGTTTCGGCGAAGCGCGGAGCTTGCCCAGCGCATCGGCAAGCGAGGGCATATATTCATCTTCAGCGCACAAGACGCGCTCGGAGACGCCCTCGGCAAGCAAGGCCGCTACTACGAAGCCGAGGCGCTGTTGCGCGAATCGCTCGAAACCCAGTCACAATTTGCGCCCGACACGTGGCGCCACGCGCAAACGAAAAGCCGGCTCGGCGCCGTCCTGGTCGGATTAAAGCGATTCGACGAAGCCGAGCCGCTGCTGCTCGCCGGCTACGAAGAATTGCTGAAATTAAAGGAGAAGATTCCCACGCCCGATCGCGACATGATCAGCGAAGCCGCCAGTCGCGTCGGCCATCTATACGCCGAGTGGAATCAGCCGGAAAGAGCGCAGGCATGGCGCGACACTCTGGCCGCTGCGCAAGCCGATGGGAGGGAGTGATCAAAACGGATCTGCGGGCTGGCGCCAGCTCGTTGAGCGCCCGCGCGCCTGCTGAACCGTCGGGCATAAAGCCCGCCCCACAATCGGATAGGAGTCCTCCTGCTTCCGCAGAGTGCTTCATTGATCGAGCCGGCGGGCATGAAGCTCGACCGGCATTCGGGGGAAGGTTACAACGCCGCCGCGTTTGACGCGGACCGTGGGCCCCGGTATCCCGCTGCTGCATGAAACCCATCCTTGCCGATGCGGCGGATCGCGCGATTCGCTACCTTGAGACACGCAATTCGCGCAGCGTTGCACCCACGCCGGAGGCGGTCGCCGGGCTCCGCGCGTTCGACGAGCCGCTGCCCGACGGACCGACAGACGCCGCTGCGACGCTGCGGCTCCTGGATGAGGTCGGTTCGCCTGCGACGATGGCGATTGGAGGCGGGCGGTTTTTTGGATTCGTGATGGGTGGGGCACTGCCGGTCACGCTTGCGGCGAACTGGCTCGCAAATGCATGGGACCAGAACACGGGCCTCTACAACGCGACGCCAGGCACGGCGCATCTCGAGCAAGTGGCGCTTCGCTGGTTGCTCGACGTACTCAACCTTCCACGCGATGCGACAGGCGCGTTTGTCACTGGCGCCACGTCCGCCAATCTCTGCGGACTCGCCGCAGGCCGCCACGTGGTGCTGAAGCGCGCGGGTTGGAACGTCGAGGCCGACGGTCTCTTCGGCGCACCGCCGGTCACGGTGATCGTCGGCGACGAGGCGCATCCGACCGTGACAAAGTCGCTCGGCGTGCTCGGGCTCGGTCGCTCGCGCGTCGTCAAGGTTCCCGTCGATGCGCAGGGCCGGATGCGCGCAGATAAGATACCGACGCTCGACGGACCGGCGATCCTCTGTGCGCAGGTTGGAAACCTGAACACAGGCGCGTTCGATCCCATGGGTGAGATCTGCCGCATCGCGCACGACGCGGGCGCGTGGGTGCATGTCGACGGCGCGTTTGGATTGTGGGCCGCCGCCTCGCCGCAGCTCGCGCACCTCGCCGCGGGCGTCGAGCTCGCCGACTCGTGGGCGACCGACGCGCACAAGTGGCTCAACGTGCCCTACGATTGCGGGCTCGCGTTCGTGCGCGACCCTCACGCGCTGCAGGCGGCGATGGCGGTCACCGCGGAATATCTGCCGTCGGACACCGGGCACCGCAAGCCGAGCGACTTCACGCCCGAGCTCTCGCGCCGCGCACGCGGCGTTGAGGTGTGGGCTGCGCTGCGAGCGCTCGGCCGGACCGGAGTCGCGGACATGATCGAGCGAAACTGCGCGCAGGCGCGGCGGTTCGCCGAGGCATTGTCCGCGGCTGGATTCGAGGTTCTCAACGACGTTGTGCTCAACCAGGTGCTCGTGTCGTTCGGCGAGCCGGAGCGCACGAAGCGTGTCATTGACGGTATCCAGCGCGACGGCACGTGCTGGGCGGGCGTGACCGTGTGGCAGGGACGCACGGCGATGCGGATCAGCGTGTGCTCGTGGGCGACGACGGACGCCGATGTCGAGCGCAGCATCGAGGCGATGGTGCGCGCGGCGTGCGAATCGTAAGGACATTGCGAAGCGCTCCAATGGCCCGGGCAGCGGCGCGGAACCGCAGGCGCGTCGCGCTGTCGAGGGAGGCTGCAAGCCCCGACTTCATGACTGCACTCACCCGACATGTCTCCGCCCTGATTGTTTTCGCGATCCTGCTGACGCCGCCGCCGCCGCTTGCCGCGAAGACCGACGACGAGGAGCGCACCGATGTGCGCAGGATGCGTGACGAGGTGCTGACCGAGTTCTACGCGGGCCGGCCCGAGTTGAAGGCGCGCGTGCGCGACGCCGTGGGTTACGCAGTGTTTTCAAACGTCGGCGTGAACATCATCTTCGCGAGTTTCGCGGGCGGCCACGGCATCGTCGTGAGGCGCGGCATGTTCAAGGACGAGGACACGTTCATGAAGATGGGCTCGGCGGGCATCGGCCTCGGACTTGGCGTGAAGGATTTCCGCGCGCTCTTCATCTTCACCGACCGCAAGAAGCTGGAGGACTTTCTCGCGTCGGGCTGGGACTTCAGCGGCCAAGCCGACGCAGCGGCGAAGTCCGACAAGAAGGGCAATGCGGTCACGGGCTCCGGCTCGTTGTTGCCCGGGGTCGAGATCTACCAGATCACGAAGAACGGGATCGTGCTGCAGGCCACGCTGCAGGGCACGAAGTATTGGAAGGATAGCGATCTGAACTGAGGCGGGACTAACCGTTCGGTTGTCGGAACGGCTTTACGCCGCGACCCTCCATGCATGGAGCAAGTAGTCGTGGAATAAACCCGCTCCTGCAGCTTCGAAACGAAAGAGTGCACCGGCCGCGCGTCAGAAACCAAATGTCACCTATTAAGTGACATTGCGTTTCGGGACCTCGGAAGTTCGCTCCGGGCGAATGTCACCTATTAGGTGACATTCGCCTGGGAGGCACCAGGGGCTCCGTCAGACGAATTGGCGGGAGTCGCCGGGTCCAAGCGGCGCCGACCCAGACGGGACCTGCTCACCGCGTCAGCTTGCGCGTTGCGACAGGTTGCGCGGCAAGTGCGCAACCTACCGTCTGAAGTGGCGCCGGTTTTTCCATTCGACAGGTTCATTCTGCTGTCCAGCAGAACGAGCCTGTCGAGGGGCAGCCGGTGGACTCTGCGGCTCGAAGCCGCAGCCACTTTGAATCGCCCGCCAGCGGGCTCCTCCGTCACGAACGCTGATCCGCCTTCGCCGAAGCTTCGGCGCGACAAGCGCGTTCCGCTAAACTCCGATCAAGGCAACGCCTCGAGATCCAGCACGAAGATGCCGTGGCCGATGCCGGGTTCGTCGCCGGAAAATCCCATCTGGAATGCGAGGTAGCGGCCGTCGTCGCTCACGACGCCGTTGGTCGCCTTGTAGCCGGGGTAGTCGTTGAAGTGTGTGAGCCGCGTCTGCGCGCCGCTGCCGTCGAGCGCGAGTTTCCAGAGATCGAGGTTGCCCGGGCCGCCTGGGCGCTGCACGTCGCACTCGACGAGTGTGTGCTTGCCGTCGGGGAATATGCCTTCTGCTTCATCGTAAAGTTCCGGCGAGTCGGTGTAGCGCGTGAGTTCGCCGGTCTTGAGGTTGATGCCGAAGACGTCGCACTTCTGGCCGCCTTCGGTGTAGGTGTTGAAAATCAGCTCGTCCTCGTTCGCAGGATTGAAGTTCTGCGTCTCCATTGTGCAGCGAAACGGCATGTCGGCGCCGTCCTTGATGAGCCGGCGGTTCGCGAGCGCCGGCACGCCGTCGGTGTAAACGATGTCCGCGGCATACATCTTGGAGAACGCCAGGTTGCCCTCGCCGGGCTTCGGGTCGACCCACTCGGTCCAGGCGATCGTCAGCTTCGAGCGCGAGATCGCGGGTCCCTCGTTGCAACGCACGCCGAGCGGCACGGGGCGCGTCTTGCCGTCGCGACCGAGCACCATGAGGAAGGAATTCCGGCGGGCCGTCCTTGTGTCCTTCGGGTCGAAGGCCTCAGGCGCGGAGAGAAGGATATCGCCGTTGGAGAGATACATCGCGCGCACATTTCCGTGGTGCGGGTAGAAGTCGGTGAGGTTGGTGATGTGGCCCGTGGCGACGTCGAACTCCAGCGCGTCGCCAAACATCTTGGAGAGAAACACAAACTTCGTGCCGTCGTGCGACCAGTCGGGGCGCTCGCCGAAATGCGTCAGATGCTTGATGTGCGGCGGCAGATGATCGGCCGGGCTTCCGGGCGGTGAAGGTTCGGCGAACGCGAGCCTAGCAAGACCTAGCGACGCGGTGGCGAGCCGCAGGAACGCAAGGATGGGGCGGGGCATGGGGACAGTATGAGCGAGCCGCGCCCGCGCTTCACGCCCCGCGGCGGGGGAACATTAGACCGCAACGCTGCGCCGCGTCACTTCGATGCTCTTTTGCCGGTGAACGTGGCGTTCCCCATCTCGCCGAACTTGACCGTTCCCTTCATTGTGTCACCGCTGACCGCGCCGCTGTAGACGATCGTCGTTTGCTGCCCCTCGACGTCGACCTTGAGCGAGAACGTGATCGTGTCGCCCTTCACCGTTCCTGTCACCGGTGCCTGGCCGAAGAGACCGTTGTAGTCGCCTTTGATGTCCTCACCGTCCTGGACAAAGGTGAAAGTCGGATTTCCGGAACCTTGGTCGGTGACGATCTCGAAGTTCCATTTTCCGGAGACGTCCGTCGGGGAAGCCTGCTTCTCTGCGTGAACGAATGTAACCGCGGTGAGAAGTGCGAGCGCAGTAATGAAGCGGAGTGCGTTTTTCATGGGTTTGAAGGGTGCACCATAACAACGCGGCTTTGAATCGAAGGCAACGCCTCGCTGGCAGGCGGAATAGCTAAAGCGCGCCGAAGTTTCGCAATGGCACTTGTAGAACGTGCAGAGGATGACGAGCGCGGCCCCGCGAGACGCTAGTGACTGAACATGCTTGCGAATTCGTGCACCGGCATGCGGTCCAGCTCAGCACGGTCCGTGAGGATGTTCTCAATCGCGTGGCCACGCTCCTTGCCAAAGTGCGCGGTGAACGCGGTGAGCGCCTTTTGTTTGAGCACCGGAATCCCCTCAGAGCGTCGGCGGCGGTGGCCAATGGGGAAGTGAACCTCAACGCGCTCGCTGTTCGTGCCGTCCTTAAAGAACACCTGCACGGCGTTGGCGATCGAGCGCTTGTCGGGGTCGAGGTAGTCGCGCGAAAATTGCTTGTCCTCGGTGACGGTCATCTTCGCGCGCAGCGCGTCGATCCGCCGGTCGGCGGCGACGCGGTCCTCGTAGTGATCCGCGGTGAGTTCGCCGAAGATGAGCCCGATCGCGGTCATGTATTGGAGGCAGTGATCGCGGTCGGCCGGGTTGTTGAGCGGGCCGCTCTTGTCGATGATCCGGATCGCCGACTCGTGCGTGGTGAGCTCCACGCGCTCGATCGCATCGAGCCGGTCCTTCACGAGCGGGTGAAGCTGCATCGCGCACTCGACCGCGGTCTGCGCGTGGAACTCCGCAGGGAACGAAATCTTGAAAAGGATCTGCTCCATCACGTAGCAGCCGAGGGGGCGCGCGAGCTTCACTGCGTTGCCCTTGAACGAGACATCCTGAAATCCCCACGTCTTTGCAGTGAGCACGGACGGGTAACCCATTTCGTCTGTCATCGCGATGAGCGCGAGCCGCACGGCGCGGCTGGTGGCGTCGCCCGCCGCCCACGACTTGCGCGATCCGGTGTTGGGCGCGTGGCGGTAGGTGCGCAGGGCCGAGCCGTCGAGCCACGCATGCGAAATAGCGTTGATCACTTGGTCGCGCGTGCCGCCGAGCATCGCGGTCGCAACAGCGGTGGAGGCGACGCGCACGAGCAGCACGTGGTCGAGCCCGACCCGGTTGAACGAGTTCTCGAGCGCGAGCACGCCTTGGATCTCGTGGGCTTTCACCATCGCGACGAGGACGTCGCGGATGGTGATTTTCGATTTTGGATTCTCGATTTTCGATTGGAAGGCAGCCACAGTGGTGCCGGTCGATTGGTTGCGCGAGATCCAGTCTGCGATGGCCAGAATGGCGCCGAGGTTGTCGGATGGGTGGCCCCACTCGGCTGCGAGCCAGGTGTCGTTGAAGTCGAGCCAGCGGACGATCGTGCCGATGTTGAATGCAGCCTGCACCGGATCGAGTTGGTAGGAGGTGCCTGGGACGCGCGCGCCGTTTGCGATCGTCGTGCCGGGCACGACCGGGCCAAGCAGCTTGGTGCAGGCAGGGTAGGCGAGGGCCATGATGCCACAGGCGAGCGTGTCGGCGAGGCACCAGCGCGCGGTGTCGAGCGCCTCGTCGCTCGGCGAATCGTAGTTCAGCGCGTAGTCGGCGATCTCGACGAGCAGCGAGTCGGACGGCGGACGGACGTTTGAGATGTGGGAGGACATCAGTGATCAAGAACTCGGAGGAGTCACAGAGGGCACAGAGTTTGGAAGGAGTTCACAGAGTCGAGCGTCTTGACGTAGCTGCCGAGGTAACGAGGCAGTCTTGCAGGATCCACAGGGCCACCCGCCTCGTTACCTCGGCGGCTACATTCACCCGCATCGTTTCGGTTCGGTCCTCCGTGAACTCTGTGTTTCTCCGTGCTCTCTGTGACGAAACTCATCTCTGTTCAATCGCCGGAAACGGCCGTGGCGCGGGGCCGGTGTAGTTTGCGCCGGGGCGGATGATCTTGCCGTCGATGCGCTGCTCGATGACGTGCGCGGCCCAGCCAGCGGTGCGTGCGATCACGAAGAGCGGCGTGAACATCGCGGTCGGCACACCCATCTCGTGGTAGGCGACAGCGCTATACCAGTCGAGGTTGGGGAACATCTTCTTCTCGTTCCACAGGAGCGTCTCGATCCGCTCGGCGATGTTGAAGATGTTCATGTCGCCGCCCTCGGTGCAGAGTTCGCGCGCGATTTCCTTGATGATCGCATTGCGGGGATCGCCGGTCGTGTAGACCGGGTGACCGAAGCCGATGATGATTTCCCTGCGTGCAATGCGGGCGCGGATGTCGGCCTCGGCCTCGTCGGGTGTGCGGTAGCGCTGCTGGATCTCAAACGCGACCTCGTTGGCGCCGCCGTGCTTCGGGCCACGGAGTGCGCCGATCGCACCGGTGACGCACCCGTAGAGTCCGGAGCCCGTGCCGGCGATGACGCGGGCGGTGAAAGTCGAGGCGTTGAACTCGTGCTCGGCGTAGAGGATGAGCGAGCGGTCGAGTGCACGGACGTGCGATGGTTTCGGATCGCGCTGATGAAGCAGCCGGAGGAAGTGCGCGGCGATTGTTGCGTCGTCGGTCTCCACGTTGATTCGCCTTCCCGTTGTGGCGAAGTGATGCCAGTAGAGCAGCATCGAAGGAAAACACGCGATGAGCCTGTCGGCGATGTGGCGCGCGAGCACCGGGTCCTTCGGGCCGCTGCCGTCGGGCGCGGAGGGCTCGGTGTCCATCGCCCCCAATGCGGAGCAGCCGGTGCGCAGCACGCCCATCGGGTGGGAGCTTGCCGGGAGTTGTTCCAGGATCGCGCGGAGCGGCGCGGAGAGGCCGCGGAGCGACGCAAGGTGCTTCATGTAGGCGTCGAGTTCGGCGCGACTGGGCAGCCGCTCGTGGACTAGAAGGTGTGCGACCTCCTCGTAGGTGGACTGCGCGGCGACGTCGGCGATCTCGTAGCCGCGGTAGTGCAGATCGTTGCCTGCATGGCCGACCGTGCAGATCGCCGTGTTGCCGGCGGGCACGCCGGAGAGCGCAACGGATTTTTTGACCTTGGGTGCGGGTGTGTCGGACATGGAAATTAGGCCACAAGTGCGCAAGCCGGCTGGGAGAGTGCAACCAAGGTGGAGCATGCAAGGTAGGGGCGGCTGTCCCAGCCGCCCTTGGGGGCGCCGCTCATGAAGGCAAGGCAAGGGCGCTTGGGGCAAGCGCCCCTACCTTCGGATGTCGATGCATCTGTGATCATCTGTGAAATCTTTGGCTAACCCCTCTCTGGCGGCGGCGTGTAGCCGAGGGTGGAGTAGAGGTCGCCGCGAGTTTGCATCCGCGCGACGACGCTCTTCTGCGTGCCTTCGCGCCGGATGGCGGTGTAGACATCGAGCGAAGCGGAAGCGGCCGCGCGCGACGCCGAGAGTGGATAGAGCACCATCGCGACTCCCGAGGAACGCAGCTCGTCGACGGTGAAAAACGGGGTCTGCCCAAACTCCGTGATGTTCGCGAGGACAGGCACTTTCACAGCGGTAGCGAACTGCCGGTAATCGTCGAGCGTGCGGAGCGCCTCGGCGAAGATCATATCGGCACCGGCGGTGACGTATGCCTCCGCCCGCGCGATCGCGGCGGACAGTCCTTCATTTGCAGCGGCGTCGGTGCGCGCCATCACGACGAAGGATGAGTTCGGTTTTCCCGCGACCGCCGCACGCACGCGAGAGACCATCTCTTCGACCGGCACGATCTGCTTGCCCGGCAGGTGGCCGCAGAGTTTCGCCGGGACCTGATCCTCGATGTGCACGGCCGCGGCGCCGGCTGCTGCGAGCGCGCGCACAGCACCGGCCGGATCGTCCCAGCCCGTGTCGATGTCGACGAGCAGCGGCAGCGGCACGCGCGATGCGATCCGCCGCGCGTCGATGACCACGTCTTCAAGCGTCGTGTCGCCGACATCGGGAATGCCGCGCGAGTGATTGGCGACTCCCGCTCCGGAAAGATAGAGCGCCTTGAAACCGGCGCGCTGCGCGAGAAGGGCCGAGTAGGCGTTGATCGCGCCCGCGATTTGCAGGGGCGATTCAGCGGCAAGCGCGTCGCGAAAGGCGGCGCCCATGTTCGGGGTGTTCGGCACGGGGCCCGACAATCGTCGTGGTCCGTCGTGGTGGCAAGCCGTTCGCCGGGGGTCAGGAGTTCCCCCGGCCTACGTGGGTCGGGCTTTATGGGCGACTCCGATGAAGTGCGTCGAACAGTCGGGCACAAAGCCCGACCCACAATAATCCGATCTGCGACCGCCGTTACATCCCGAAATGCGCGCGGATCGTCCGCACGGCCTCTTCAGGCGTCGCGCGCACGTCGACCTCGAGCGCGCCCCGCGGCCACTCGATCAGGTCGAACTGACTCTGCAGCAAGTCGGCGGGCATGTAGTGGTCCTTGCGCGAAGTCATGCGCGAGCGGATCAGCTCGAAGTCGCCGTGGAGAAACACGAGCCCGATTCCGTCGAGCCCGTCGCAGAGCGCGCTGCGATACGCCTCCTTCAGCGCGGATGCGACGAACACCGCGCCGCGCCCGTCCCGCAGGCATGCTTCGATTGCCGCGCGCATCGCGGCGAGCCACGGCACGCGGTCCGCGTCGTCGAGCGGCATGCCCGATCGCATCTTCGCGACATTCTCCGGCGGATGGTAGCTGTCGCCGTCGTGAAACTCCCAGCCGACCTGGGAAGCGAGCATGCTTCCGATCGTGGACTTTCCGGAGCCCGACACGCCCGCGACGAGGAGCAACTGGCACTTCTTCGACATCGCAGCCAGCTATGCACGCAGCGTGCGCCGGGGGAAACAGGAAAAGCAGTCGCGCGCGAATGCCTGCGGTCGTCGACTTCACGCGCGAACCACTTTGCCGTTGCGGCGGCGCGTTGCGTTCGCGACAACTTCTGCGCCCGGGCTGGAAGGCGCCCACACACCTGCCGCCGGAGGTTGATCCATCGTGTCCACCCCCATGCCCAGTTTTGTTCAACGAGCGCTGGTCGAAGGCGGAAGCTTCCGAACACGCGAGAGTTCAGTGATGCACTGCGAAGGATTGACGCCGGGTCTTGCGTTTGGCGGACGGTCGAGTGAACTGCGATGCAAATGAAAGTTGCTGGCATGTTCGCAGGCATAGGCGGGATTGAAACCGGCCTCCATCGGGCGGGACACCAGACAGTCTTGCTTTGCGAAGTCGATCCGGCTGCCTGCAGCGTGCTTCAGCGACACTTTTCGGAAGTCCCTTTGCATCGCGATGTGCGCACTCTCAGAAAGCTCCCGAAGGACACGGAACTGGTGGCGGGAGGATTCCCATGTCAGGATCTTTCCCAAGCAGGCAAGACGGGTGGAATTTCGGGGCGCAACTCCGGTTTGGTGAACGAGGTGTTTCGCCTCCTACGGGCAGGTGACGTGCCGCACGTCTTGCTTGAGAACGTGTCGTTCATACTGGCGTTGGGCCGAGGGCATGCGATGACGCACGTGACGCATGAACTCGAACGTCTTGGCTATAGGTGGGCTTATCGCGTGATGGACAGCCGCGCGTTTGGACTTCCGCAAAGAAGGCAGCGGATGTATCTGATCGCGTCGCGGTTGATCGAGCCGATGGAACTTTTGATGGCGGACGACCATCCCGCTATCGAGCCCGAATCATGGAGAGGAAAGGCGTGTGGCTTCTATTGGACCGAGGGAGTGCGAGGGCTTGGTTGGGCTGTGGATGCCATTCCAACACTCAAGGGAGGTTCGACCATCGGAATTCCGTCCTCGCCGGCGATCTGGCTGCCCGACGGCCGAATCGTCACGGCTGACATTCGCGATGCCGAGCGAATGCAGGGATTCCCCGAGGGCTGGACGGAACCCGCCGAGCAAGCATTGCGAAAGGGATTCCGGTGGAAACTTGTCGGAAATGCGGTCTCAGTGCCCGCGGCGGAGTGGCTCGGCAGAAAGCTCGCTAAAGGACGAGGCGCCGTGGATATGCGAGTGTTCGATTTCAACGCCGACGGCAAGTGGCCCACCGCCGCATTCGGGGGGCCGGGTCAACGCCGACTTGGGGTGAGCGTCTCCATGTTTCCGAAGCTTGAAGCACGTCCACCTCTCACGGAGTTTCTGCGGTTCGAACCGAAGCCCCTCTCCCTGCGGGCGACGGAAGGCTTTGTCTCGAGACTGAGGAGTTCAACTCTTCGCCATCCACCCGAGTTCATGGAGGCGCTTGTTTCGCATGCGAGCCGGATGCGCGGGCAATTGGAGCTGGCGGTCGCATGAGCCGGACGTTCGGCGAGCAGATTGTCGCCTCCACACTTCAGGAGGCTCTGGTCGTAGACCGCCACGGAAACCGATGGCAGTATCACTCCCGAAGCGACCGCCACAGCAAGACGGCATGCTGGGCGATCATGTTCGATCTCATGCGGACTTGCCCGCTTCTCCGGCAACACGCTGCCGAAGGGAAGATCGGATTCGGAATCAACCACGAGTTGCGGGACTTTCGCGTGAACCGGAAGAAGAATCTGGATCTTGTCGTTTGCATCGGAACACCGGTGGGGCCGGAGAAGTCGTCGCTGATGAAGTATGGCGCCGAACTCGGAGTTGTCCTGACTGACGAGCAGAGGAGGGAGCTCGAGGGTCTGCCGGACGTTCGACGCGGGTCGGTTTCGAACGTGCTTGTCGCATTGGAAGCGAAGGCGTGCATGACCGAGCACGTAAAGGCGCGGCCGAGGCTCTATGACGAGCTCGCGTCATCCTTCCAAGCTGTCCACGGAGACACCAACAACGCGATCGCGGCTGCATTTGTCATGATCAATTGCGAGGACGTGTTCGCAAGTCCGTCGGCGCGAAACCCCGGCCGGGTGCGGAAGCGAAGCCTCGTCTACAACCGGCACCGCCAGCCGGATGCGGCCGTGAAGGTCTTGGAGAAAATGATGGAGCTGCCGCGCAGGAGCGACGAGCGACAGGTTGGATTCGATGCCATCGGAATCCCGATGATCGATTGTCGGAACGACGGGTCCGAGGTCCGCATAAACGAGGGTATCAACGCGAGAGTGGACGCGATCGCCCGCTACGATGCACTGATCCAGCGTTTGGCGCACCTTTACGCCACGAAGTTCGGATCGATCTGACGCGCGATGGCAAGGATAGGACGCGACTCTCTCTCCGTCGCGGATCGCCGGCTGCTGATGTCGCGCATTCGGACGAAGAACACGGCACCGGAGCTGACGACCAGGCGATTGCTGCATCGCGCAGGACTGCGATTCACGGTCGACGGCCCCCGGAATAGAAGCCTGCCGGGTCGTCCTGACATCGTCCTGCCTCGGCATCGAGTGGTCGTCTTCGTTCACGGATGTTTCTGGCATCGCCATTCGGGATGTCCGAAATGCACCACCCCGACCGCACGGAAGGAATTCTGGTTGGAAAAGTTTCAGGCTAATGTTGCGCGGGACAAGAGACAGGCCAGCGAACTCCGCCGGATGGGATGGAGAGTGGTGAACGTGTGGGAGTGCGAGACCTCGAATCAACGAAAGCTGGTGACGCGCCTCCTGCGAGTTTTCGAGATTGCAGGAACGGTTCCGCGGAGACTCGCTAACGCGAGGGTTCGTCGATGAAAAGTTTTCCGAGTTGCGAACAAGCAGGGGGGACGATCCGGGAACCTCGGTGTGCGAAAGAGGTCGCGACCGAGCCCTCGGTCGCGCGCATCGCGGGGATGGGGAGGGGACGTATTTGAGGTAGTTCTCCGAACTGCCTCATCAAAACACAACTGCCATGGACACCCGCATTGCACTCTTCCAGAAGAAGGAAATTCGAAAGACCCTCCACGAGGGAGAGTGGTGGTTTGTCGTCGTGGATGTGGTGGCGGCGCTCACCGACTCTGCGAATCCGGCTGGCTATCTCCGAGACATGCGCAAGCGCGATCCGCTTCTTGGCGAGGCCTTCAAAGGGGGGGGGCAAATTGCCCCCCCCCTTGCGCTGGCTGTCCAAACCACGGGGGGGCAACAGAAACTCCTGTGCTGGAACACCGAGGGCATCTTTCGCCTGATCCAATCGATTCCGAGCCTCAAGGCCGAACCGTTCAAACGGTGGCTGGCGAGGGTGGGCTATGAGCGTATCCAGGAGATCGAGAATCCCGAACTCGCGAGCAAGAGGATGCGGGCGATCTACGAGGCGAAGGGCTACTCTGAGGCGTGGATTATGCGGCGGATGCGTGGCATAGCCATCCGGGAGGAGTTGACCGACGAATGGAAGAAACGCGGCATCAAGGAGCAGCAGGACTTCGCCATCCTGACGGCTGAGATCTCGAAAGCTGCCTTTGGGCTGACGCCTTCGGAATACAGCGTGTTGAAGGGACTGAAGCGCGAGAATCTGCGCGACCACATGAACGATCTGGAGTTGATCTTTTCGATGCTCGGCGAGGCAGCGACGACCGAGATCACCCGCACCAAGGACGCGCTGGGTTTTCCCGAAAGCAAAGTTGCCGCCGTCGAAGGAGGCAATGTTGCCGGCAACGCGCGCCGGGAACTGGAGAAGAAGTCCGGCCGAAAGGTGGTGAGCAGGGAGAACTATCTTGATGCCCCGGAGTCGGTGAAGCGGTTGAAGCGTGACGGCAGGAGCTAGCTGGCGTCGTTCACGTCGACGATTGTCAGATTCCGAGCGAGCAAGAGTTCCTCGAAATCGAGGAAGGAGCAAAAGGCGCGTTAGGGACAACGCGCCCCACCTCGGAATCGCCTCAGTGAAATGGGGCCGGGAGCGCTTTCATCCATCCGTGCCCATCCGTGCGATCTGTGGCCGGACCTTTTCGTCGGGCGTTCCGCCGTCGCTCTTCGAGCTTTGGCGCGACAAAAGAACCTGAGCGACATTCAATCCGTCGGGCGTAAAGCCCGACCCACAATTAACCGTCGCGCACGGAGCCCGGCCCGCAATTTCAGGCGGAGCTGCCGCTGGCGGGAGGTGAATCCGCGGCGGGTAGATCGAGGATGAACCTGGCGCCCTTGTTAAGTCCGTCGCTATCGGCTTTGAGCGATCCGTTCAACTCCCGGGCGGCGTTTGCGCTCGAGTGCAGGCCGAAGCCATGGCCGTCGGCCTTTGTGGTGAAGCCGTGCACGAAGATCCGGTTGATGTTTTCGGCGAGAATCCCGATGCCGGTGTCGATCACTTCGAACCGAATACGACCCGGCGCACCTTCCGCGATGCGCACGATGATGTCCTTGCGCCCCGACTTGCCTTCGTCGCACGCATACTTCGCGTTGCGGATGAGGTTGACGAGAATTTGCAGAACCTTGCCGCGCTCGGCGACAACTGGAGTGGTCGTCTGAAATTCACGGACGAGCGTGACTTCGTGTCGCGCGAGGGCTGCGGTGTTCATGCGCAGCGCGTCCTCCACAAGGCCGACGGGATCGAGCGGCTCGGAAAGGCCGGTCAGGCGCGCCCAGTCCTGCTGCATGGTGACGATGTCCTTCACGTGTGCGACGTGGCTGCGGAGGGATTCGATCTCCGCGAGCATCTTCGCTTGATCCTCCACAAGATGGGTGGCGAGCTTGCCGATGAACTCCGGCAGGAGCCGGCCCTTTGGATCGACAGTCAGGTAGTCGCCCAGGTCGGCGGCGTGCTCCTTCAGCAAAGCGGCGACCGTTCCGATGGAGCCGACTTTCGAGCTCCTCACGGCCGAGGCCAGCGAGTCCGTGGCAATGTTGATCGAGACGAGCACGTTGCCGACGTTGTGCAGAACTCCCGTGGCCACCTCGGCCATGCCAGCGAGTCGCGATGCGTCGACGAGCTCAGTGCGTGTCTTCTCGAGCGCGGCCTCGGTGGCCTTTGAAGCGGTGACGTCCTTGCTGATTCCGAATGTTCCGACGATCTCACCCGTTTCGCTGCGCAGGGGCAGCTTCGAACTGAGGACGTAAGTCGTGCGGCCATCGGGCCATTGCTCCTTCTCGAGCTTGTTCGTAATCGGCTCGCCTGTCCGGATGATCTGTTGCTCGTCCTCGAACGCCGGGCGCGCGTGTGCGTCGGTGAACAGGTCGAAGTCGGATTTGCCGACGAGATCGGAAGACCGCTTTCCGCCCCTGCTGGCAAGCGATTCGCTGACTGCAAGAAAACGGGAGTTGAGGTCCTTGAAATACACGTGATCGGGCACGGTCGCCAGGAGGTTTTCGAGCAGGGTGCGTTCCGAAAGATCGCCAGCCGGGCAAGGCAATGGCGCGACGATATCTTTGGCGGAAAGAGGGCAGTCGGTTGGCGTGACGGCTGTTTCGGTGATCATGAGATATCGGCGGTTACTCCATTGCGTGTTTTTGAAAGGTATTGATCGAGCAGCGCTTCGAGGCGCTCGATGCGGACTGGCTTTGAGACGTAATCATCCATGCCGGCCTCTAGGCACTCCTCCCGCACTCCTGTCATTGCATGCGCCGTCATCGCGATGATCGGCAGGTGAGCCGGGTAGGCGGGGTTTCCGGAGGCCTGTCCCTCGCGAATGATCCGGGTCGCCTCGAATCCGTCGAGTTCAGGCATTTGGGCGTCCATGAAAACGAGATCGTAGGTCCGGGTGGCGAGCGCTTCGAGGGCCTCGCGCCCGTTGTTCGCGACATCGGCCTCGTAGCCCAGTTTGCGAAGCTGAAGAAGTGCGACCTTTTGATTCACCAAGTTGTCCTCGGCGACGAGGATGCGGGCGTTGCGGCTCGCGGCGACAGGCCGGACGTGAGGTGCCTCGGCTGCAACGCACCCGTCCGCTGGGAACGAAGACGGTAGTGCCGATTTCGCGAGCGCCTTGGAGAGCAACGAGCGCATTTTTGCAGGGCTGAGAGGCTTGAACTCGCACAGGTCGATTCCCTCGCTGAAGCGCTCTTTGTCGCCCTTGGACATTCTGCGCGAAGTCAGGAGGGCGACGACCGGCCGGCCGTTGCGCGCGGAACCGTTGAGCGCCGGCGTCATGCCCGGCTCAAAAACGCCAACGAAGTTTTGGTCGAGTAGGACGACATCGTAGGGCTCACCGGCGGCGGCAGCTCGGCCCAGCTCTGAAAGTGCGGATTCGGCCGAGTTGGCGGCGCCGTGGCGCATTCCAAAATGGGCAAGCTGTCGTCCGAAAACGCCGCGACCGGTGGCGTTGCCCTCGGCGACGAGAACGCGTTTGCCGGCGAATCCATCGAGGGCGTTGTGAGTCGAAAGCGAAACAACATCTGTCGTGGAGACGGGGAGAGGGACATCAATCCAGAACGTCGAGCCGCTCCCGAGTTCACTTCTCGCTCCGATTTCGCCGCCCATGAGTTCGATGAGTTTTTTGGAGATCGCGAGACCGAGCCCGGTGCCGCCGAAGCGTCGGGTCATCGACGCGTCGGCCTGCATGAACGGCTGAAAGAGAGTTGCCAGCGCGGAGGGGGCGATGCCGATGCCGGTATCGGCCACCTCGAGGTGCATAAGGCGCCGGCTATCGTCGGAAGGGGCAACGGAGACGCGAACCACCACTTCTCCGTTCGGGGAGAACTTGATGGCGTTCGAGATGAGATTGATCAGCACCTGGCGAAGACGGATCGGGTCGCCCATGACGGAAGCCGGCGCGGTCGGCGCGATGTCCAGGATCAGCTCGACGTTTTTCTTCGTGGCTTGGTCCGAGTTGAGGTCGATGGCGAGCGATAGCTCCTCGGCGAGGTCGAACTCGATGTTTTCCAGGATGATCTTGCCGGCCTCGACCTTTGAAAAGTCGAGGATGTCGTTGATGATCGCCAGGAGGGATTCGCCGCTCTGCGTGACCGTCTGCACGAGATCGCGCTGTTCGTCGTCGAGATTCGTGTCGAGAAGCAGGTTCGCCATGCCGATGACGCCATTCATGGGCGTTCGCACTTCGTGGCTCATGTTTGCAAGAAACGTGCTCTTCGCGCGGGCCGCGGCTTCTGCAGCGTCTCTCGCAGACACCAGGTTTTCCTCCAAGCGTTCGCGGCGGAGGATCTCGGACTTCAATGCACTGTTGCTGGCTTCCAGTTCCGACGTGCGGGTGCGAACGCGCTCCTCGAGAT
>DATKCJ010000074.1:0-15060 GCA_035513275.1 Opitutaceae bacterium | reverse complement strand
CGGCAAGGTCGGCTTCCGCTTCTTCGGCGAACTCGTCCTCGACTGCATCCACCGCACCGAAAAAGCCATGACCCAAGCCCACGCCTTCAAAGCCGCCGAGCTCTGCCTCAAGGCCCAGGCGGCGGCACGGAAGATTGTGTAGTTCGACTCAACATGAAAACGCTCCGCTTGTTTCTCCTCGCGTTCTTCCTCGCGTCCGCCGCCGCCCGTGCCGGCGACGCGCCACCCGTTTACCAACTCAGGGTCTACACCGTAGCCGAAGGGAAAATGCCCGCGCTGCTCGAACGATTCCGCGATCACACGTGCGCGCTGTTTGAAAAGCACGGCATCACGCTCGTCGGCGCGTGGACTCCGGCCGATCCTGCCAAGGACGGGAACAAGCTCTACTACGTCGTGAGTTTTCAGAGTGTGGAAGCGGGCGAGGCTGCCAGGGCCGCGTTTGGCGCCGACCCGGAGTGGATCAAAGTGAAGTCGGAAAGCGAAGCCCGCGCGGGAGGTCCGCTCGTGACGCGCGGCGAACTCACCTACCTAGCGCCGACAGATTACTCGCCGGCATTACCGCACCTCGAAGGCACGCACGTTTTCGAGTTGCGCACCTACATCACCAACCCCGGCAAACTCGATGGCCTCGACGCGCGCTTTCGCAATCACACCCTGAAGCTCTTCGAGCGACATGGGATGATCAACCTGCCCTACTGGCATCCCGTCGATCCCGACCAGGGTGCCGGCACGACCCTCATCTATTTCGTCGCCCACGCGAGCCGTGAGGCTGCGGCCAAGTCGTGGTCCAATTTCGTGAACGATCCCGAGTGGAAAGCCGTGCGCGCCGAGTCGGAAAAGGACGGTGCGTTCCTCGTGCGGGGACCGGCGTCGGTCTATCTCGTGCCGACGGATTTCTCGCCGATCCGGTGACGGCGCGCCCGCGTCGTCCGAAGGTAGGAGCCCGCTTGTCGAAGACCCTGAGCAGTGTCGAACGGCGGGCGAAGTATTTGTGGCACGGGTCTCCTGACCCGTGTCTCAAGGCACACGAACCGGGAGGTCGGTCTTACTAATCGAGCGCGGAAGCCAACATGCTTGTCATGACGGACCGAGCAGATTTGAAACGCGGAGAACGCGGAGGACGCGGAGCAAGGGCATTCTCTCCGCGAACTCCGCGAGCTCCGCGTTTCAATGGATTGAGTCACCAGCTCGGCTGCGAGCGTCGGCGCGCCACCTATTCCGAGCGCAGCCTCGGAAAGAGGCCGTGCCTCCATCGCCCGCGAGCGGGCTCCTACCTTCGAAGGCAAACCTCGCCGCTCTGTAGTTCGACCAAGTTGCAGTTTGCAATGCCGCGCGGGGCGGCGACTGTTTGCTCCACTCCGATGCGCGCCCCACTCATTCTGTGCCTCATGTCACTCTTCGTGCCCGCAGCCTCCGCCGCGGATGAAGCCGCCAAGCTGGGCTCCACGGTTTTCACGTGGGAAACCCGCGAGGCGCGGCCCACCGACGTCGGCGAGTATCGCGGTGTCGCGAGGAACCCGACGGCGACGATGCGCGAGTTTGAGTGTCACATCACGTGTCTGAATGGCGGCCTCGCGTCGCACGCGCCACACATCCACCCGCAGGAGGAGCTCATCATCCTCCGCGAAGGCACGCTCGACGTGCATCTCAACGGCGTCGAGACGCGCGTCGGCCCCGGCTCGCTGTTCTTCTTCGCCTCCTACGACTGGCACGCCGTGAAGAACGTCGGCGACACGCCCGCGAAGTATTTCGTCTTCAATTTTTCGAGCGCGGCGACCGCGGCATTCAAGGACAAGCTCCCGCTGCCCGCCGCACCCGGCCGGATGGGATCGGCCATCTGGAACTGGAATGACCTCAAGGCCGTGGCCACGAAGACCGGCGAGCGCCGCGCGGTCGTCGACTCGCCGACCTCCACACTCGCGAACTTCTCGTGCCATGTGACGACGCTCAACGCCGGTATCGCTCCGCATCCGCCGCACCGACATGGTGACGAAGAGATTGTCTTCCTCTCTGAAGGTGAGCTCGACGTCACGATCAACGGCGTCACGACACGCGCGACGCCCGGCTCGATCGTCTTCGTGTCGTCGGGTGACGAGCACGGCTGGAAGAACGCCGGCGACACGCCGGCAACCTACTACGTGATGCGCGTCAAGACCGAGGCCACGCCGGTCGCAAGTAGCGCGGATCTCTGACCCGCGAAGGCAGGTCGAAGACCTGCCCTACCCCTACCTCGGCCGCTCGATCGTGAAACGCTCCGTCGTGCGTGCGTAGCCGTCGCCGCCGAGACGCGCGATCGTGTCGAGTTTCGCCGGGTCGCAAAAACCGTCCGCACCACGCACGCGCTCGTCGATGTGCACGAGCACGATCCGGCCGATGACGACGTTTCCGGCGAGCGGACCCTCGCCCACGCGCACGATCTGGTGAAGCACGCACTCGAGCGCAACTGGCGCCGTCGTCACGCGCGGCGGCTTCACTTTCGTCGACGCAGTCGACGCGATTCCGAACTTTTCGAACTCGCTCTCGCCAAAGGGGAGCGGCGCGGAGGTCGCGTTCATCGGTGCGGCGTGCGCGAAATCCACGATGTTGACGACGAACTCGCCCATGGTCTCGACGTTGCGCAGCGAATCCTTCGGCTTCCCCTCGCGGTCGTTGACCGGGCAGAAAAGCACGGTCGGCGGCTTCGCAGTGATTCCCTGGAAGAACGAGAACGGCGCCAAGTTGGTAACGCCCTCGGGCGAGATCGTGCTCACCCAAGCGATCGGCCGCGGCGTGATGAACGAGATCATGTGCTGATACATCTCGCGGGGCTGAAGCGTGTCGGGATCGAGCGTCTGAAACATGGGACCAAGATGAACCACAATGCACACCGCGTCGAATGGATTGGGGGGGTCCGAATGTAGCCCGCTCCGTGAGGAGCGGGACATAGTCGCGTAACAGATTCCACCAAGGCCGCCCGACCGTTTGTTCCGGCCTCCGAGGTGGAGCGAGTTGCCCCAACACTCTTGTCCCGCCGCTGACGCGGCGGGCTACATCGGAATAGTCGGCGTAAAGCCCGACCCACAAATCACCGAGCCAGCAACAGGACGGCGCGCCCTTGCGCCTTCGTGACGTCTGCGCCTGAATCATGTCGCCCTGCCCACCCCGATGATCGACACGAACTCCCCCACACTGCGCTCGTGGATGCCCGTCCCTGCGAACTCGGACTTTCCGATCCAGAATCTTCCCTACGGCGTGTTCCGTCCGAAGGCCGGCGGCGCACCGCGGATCGGCGTCGCCATCGGCGAACACGTGCTCGATCTCTCCGCTGTCGAGCGCGCCGGACTGTTGGACGCAGCGCTCCTGCGCGCCGCGGGCGTCTTCCTCGAGCCAGGTCTCAACGCATTCCTCGCCGCTGGCAGACCGATCTGGACACGCGCGCGCCAGGCGATTTCGCGCCTGCTCTCCGCCGACGAGCCGTCGCTGCGCGACAACGCCGCACTTCGCAAGCAGGCGATCTTTCTGCAAACCGACGTAGCGATGCAGATGCCCATGCGCGTGGGCGACTACACCGACTTCTACGCGTCGCGCGACCACGCGATCAACGTCGGCGCGATGATCCGCCCCGAGAATCCGCTCATGCCGAACTGGACGTGGCTTCCCGTCGGCTACCACGGCCGCGCGAGTTCGGTCGTCGTGAGCGACACGCCTGTGCGTCGCCCGCGCGGGCAGACGAAGGTCTCCGAGGAGGCGCCGCCCGCGCTCAACGCCACGAGAATGCTCGACTTCGAACTCGAGATCGGCGCCGTCATCGGCGCTGGCAACGCGCTCGGCGATTCGATCGCAATCGACAGCGCGATGGATCACGTGTTCGGCTTCGTGCTGCTCAACGACTGGAGCGCGCGTGACATCCAGCGCTGGGAATATCAGCCGCTCGGGCCGTTTCTCTCGAAAAGCTTTGCGACGACGATTTCGCCGTGGATCGTCACGGCTGACGCGCTCACACCCTTTCGCATCGCGCAGCCCGCGCAGGAGCCACCGCCGCTCGCTTATCTCGCCGCGAAGGAGCCGCAAACATTCGACATCCGGCTGCAAGTCGCACTGGCAACCGAGAAACAATCGACACCGCACAAGCTGACCGATTCGAATTTCCGCAATCTCCACTGGTCGGTTGCACAGATGGTAGCGCACCACACTGTCGCAGGCTGCAATCTGCAACCGGGCGACCTCCTCGGCAGCGGCACGATCAGCGGGCCAACGCCAGACTCGTTCGGCAGTATGCTCGAGATCGCATGGCGCGGCGACCGGCCGGTCGAACTCCCGTCAGGCGAGAAGCGATCGTTCCTACAAGACGGCGACACGGTCATCATGACCGGCTGGTGCGAGAGCGAAGGCCGCCGCATCGGCTTCGGCGAATGCCGCGGGACAATCCTGCCGGCGGGGTGAGACGGAGTAGTTCACCACAGAGGCACAGAGTCGGAACCGAATGTCGTCTGGTTCGCGCGCCTGGCCCTAATCTGCCTTCGGTTTGGAGTTCCGCGTTTACGCGGTCCGTGTCTGACCAAGGAACCGCTTAAAGGCGGAACTCCGAACCTCGGACTTCAAAGCTCCGAGCTTTTTTCTCTGTGTCTTTGTGTCTCTGTGGTGAAATCCGGCTTCCGTGTCTCCGTCGTTCACCCTTTCGCCATCGCGCGCTCGTGGTTGATAAGCCACTGCTTGCGCCAGAGGCCGCCGCCGTAGCCGCAGAGCGAGCCGTCGGCGCGGATCACGCGATGACACGGAATCACGATGCCGATGAAGTTCATTCCGTTCGCGCGACCGACTGCGCGCGATGCGCCGGCGCGCCCGAGTTGAGCGGCCATCCAGCCATACGAGCGCGTCTCGCCCATGGGGATCTTGAGCAACTGGTCCCAAACCGACTGTTCCCACGGCGAGCCGATCGGCGCGAGCCGCAGGTCGAATGTGCGCCGCTTCCCCGCAAAATACTCCGCCAGTTGCGCACGCATCTTCTCAATCTCGGCGTGCTCACCGGGAATCACGGCGCACTTCAGCCGTTTGCGCAACGTGATGAGCTTTCGCTCGAGTCCGCGGCGGTCGACGAAGTCGAGAATGATCAACCCATCGTCGCCCGCGACGGCGAGCATCGTGCCGAGCGGCGTGGCTATGCGCTCGGCGTGGAGCGCGGTGCGCACGGCGCCATTGCGCGGAGGCTCGCCGAAGATGCGCACGAACGCGTCGCGAAATCCGCTCGCCGACTCGAACCCGCTGCTGAGCTGCGCGTCGACCACGCGCGCGCCATCCTTCACCTCGCGGAGCGCGAGTCCCATCCGACGCGCACGGTGGTAGGCTTGGAACGTCATCCCATAGTGTCGCTTGAACTGGCGGCGCGCAGTCGACGGATCGACGCCAAGCGTGCTGAGCTCCTTGTCCATCAAGCGGCGGTCGGGCGCGCGCTCGACAGCGTCTCGGAGTGTCTCAACGAGCGGCGGAGGCCGCGTCTCGTTCATCGGGCGACAGAGCTTGCACGGCCGGAGTCCCGCGTGGAGCGCGGCCGAGGCGTCGGGAAAGAATTCGATGTTCTTCTCGAGCGGCTTGCGCGCCTTGCAGGTTGGCCGGCAGAAAATCCCCGTCGTGCGCACGCCGACGAAGAATATCCCCTCCGAGGCGGGATCGCGCTCGTAGAACGCACGGAGCATGGATTCGCGGGACGGGAGAACTGGCATTGCTTGGAGTATCATGGCGTGTGCATGCATGGTAGCAAACCGCCGCTCCTCGCCGCGCCCGAATTTCGGGCATGGAATTTCCGGGGGAGCCGGCGCATCGTCCCGCTCCTCACGGAGCGGGCTACATCGGAAGTGTCCTGCTTCGCGTGGCCCTGCGCGTAAGCGCAGGGATCCGACTGCGGTCACACGCGCAGCGGTCCCTGTCCTCACGGACAGGGCTACAAGGAAAAGGCCGCGTTAGGGACAACGCGGCCCACCTCGGAAATCGGGGCGATCACGAAGCGACCGCCCAATCGCACAAGTCTCAAAAATTACTCCGCCATCGGAACTGCGAGCACGCGGCCGCCGAGCTCGACGATGTACACAGTCCCGCTCTTGGCATCGAGAGCCATCGACGTTGGCCGCGTCAAGCAGTCGGCAATCACGGTTTTCGAGCCGCCGGCCTCGTCGAATCCAAGCAACTGGCCCGGGCTCGCGAAGAACGGTCCCACGGAGGCGTGTTGGAGCACCAGGTAGTCGTGTTCGCTCAATCCGACAGGCATCGATAGCACGTCGATCGCACTCTTCAGGCCGCCGATGAACGAGGCGAAGGCCCCGGTCCCCGGATCCACGGCCACGATGTCCGACGTGCCGGGCGCGAATGGAAATCCGCGAAACAGTGCCACGAGAAGCAAGCCGTCGACCTCGCGAATACCGGTCGGGACCGCCTCGCTGAACGGTCCGCCAAGAACGCCAAACATCGGATTGGGAACGTTCGGGAAAGAGGCGAGAACCCAGTGCGCGCCAGTTTCGATGTCGACCTTCCGGACGTTGTTTTGCCCGCCGTCGGTGACGTAGGCATAATTGCCGACGACCACAATGTCGAAGGGGTTGGAGACCCGGATGCCCGCAGGCAGTGCGGGGATCGGATTCGGCGTGTAGTTAGGGAAGTCGGCGATCATCTCGATCGTCAACTTCTCGCCCGCGCTGTTCGTGAGCGTGACTTTGTTGCCAGCGGCGATCGCCTGCTGGTCGGCCATCGTGAGGGCAAATCCCTCCGTGTTCTTCTCGACTGCGGCGCTGAAGTGGACCGCGAGCACCGAGCTGAAGAGCGGCGAGGAAACCGGGTTCGGATTGGCCAGTGCGGTTCCGGGCATCCCGCCGCTGATGCCAACATCGCCAACGCTGATCACGACGAACAGCGTGCGCCCCCTTAAGAATAGTCCGGCCGGACCCGCGGGATCGCCGACGTCCGCAATTCCCGACGGCATGCCGCTGATCAGCGTGCGGCGCGCGCCGCTTGGATCAACGATCGAGATACGACCAAGGTTTTGCCCGTGGAGTCCGCTTTCGGAGACGATCAGGTTTCCCTGATTGGAAATCGCGACGCTGCCAGGGAACTGGAGGCCCGAGGCGATTTCGACCGCCGGGCAAACGGCGAGTGCGGTTGTGCATGCGAGTGACAAGGCCGCGGCAATGGCGGCGACGATTCCTGGGGTGCTGCGTGTTTTCATTTTTTTGGCAATTTTCGTGGGTGGGGTGACACCGATACGGCAACTGGGTGCCGCGGCGATCCTGACAGGTAGTATCTGGGAGTTTGGCCGGGTCTTGCAGGTATCGCGGAATGCGGGTCTGCAGGGGAGTATACGCAGCTCTTCGCGCAGGATTACAGGCCCCCGGAGAATTTCGGCGAAAGCGTGCTACCTGATTCGGCTCAAGCGGGCCCCGTGGCCTCGTTGATCGCGGCGACGAGATGCCGGAGCTCGGCATCGATCTCCTTGGAATCGGCCACAGTCTCCGCCACGCGCGCGCGCAGCCGGTCCCCGAGCCGCCGTCGCGCGCGGTGCAGCGCGACGGCGTAGGCCTGTGCTGTCATTTCGAGGCGGGCCGCGAGCACGTCAACAGGGACAGTGCCCCCCGAGCCGCCGCCCCATATCTGCGGCGCGAGGGAATCGAACAATTCCCCGCGGCCGCTGCGCACGTATTCCGCACGCAGTTCGCCGACCGCCCGGTCGATCATGCCCAGCGCCCACGAGCGGTCGAACGCCTGCTCGGGCGTCAGCGCCGTGTCACGCGGCTCATGGCAAAAACGCTCGTCGAAATCAACCGTGCCGATCGGCACAGTGGCGAGGCCGCCTCCGCGCTTCGCGGCGCTCGCGCGACGCCACTCGCTCGTGAGGAAGTTGCGCATGCCCGACAAGAGGAACGAGCGGAAACGTCCTCGCTCAGGTCGCGCGCGTTTCAAGCCCTCTGCTGAGAGCAGTCGGGCGAAGAACTCCTGTGTGCAGTCCTCGGCCTCATGATGATCGCGCCCCTGGCGCCGAACAAACGTGTAGAGCGGATACCAGTATTTCAGGCACAACGACTCGAGCGCGGCATGCGCACGTGTGTCACCCGATGCGTCCGACCGCAGCACGATCGACCACTGCGTCTCGGGAAACGAACCCGTGCGGGTCGCTCTCTCGCCGGAAATGCCCCACTCTTCGTCCACATTCATCCGTTGTGAGGTGCTTGCGCGCGACCCTTCACTCCAGCGACGACCGCCAGCGTGCGGCCTGTTCCGGCATTCCCCGGGCATCGTAGAAAGCCACGATGGCATCGAGCGCCTCGATGGCAAGCACCGCGCCATAGCCGGAGGTCGAACGCTCTTCCTTACGCATTTCCTCGAGGGCATGGAGGAGCAGCGGCTCCGCCTCCCCGAAGCGGCCCTGCCCCGCCAGCGCCACGCCGAGGCCGCTCTCTGCAAGCGCGCGGGGATAGACGTTCGCCGCCGACCACATTCTCACGCCCCCGTCTTGGAGTCGAATCGCCTCGCGGAAACATTCCCCGGCCTCGAGGAAACTCGATTCGTGATTCAGCGTCCGCCCTAGTTCGCACAATACGGCCGGCAACCAGCGCGGAGTTCCCGCGTTCGGAGCGCGGTCCCGATTCGCAACGTCGAGCGCTTCCCGCAGGACTTGTTGCGCCTCCGCATTGTGCCCAGTCAGCCGGTGCGCCATGCCCAAGCCGGAGACAGCCAGTCCCAGCAAACCGTGGTTTGCCGGCCACCTCGCACGCAGGATCAGAAGCGACTCCTTGAATGAGGCGACAGCGTCCCCATGGCGGCCCATCCCGTTTTGCATCCACCCAAGGATCAGGTATCCAGCCGTGAGGGTCCCGCGCGTCTCCTCCGTGCCGCCATGCAATGAGCGGACCCCAGCTTCGCACATCCTCAGTCCCTCGGCCACATTGCCGTTCAAGAACTTGCACCAACCGAAGCGACCCATCGCGCTGGCAATGCCAAGATCGATCCGCGGCCCGTCGGCAAGCGACCCTTCGATCAAGTCCTCTGCTTCCCGGCGCAGCAGGGCCGCCCCGGCCGGATCGCGTTCAGGTCGATCCAACAAGGTGGCCAGAAGAATCAACGCCGGCGCACGGTTCGCCGGGACGCGGGGCATCGCCCTGCGCTGCCTCGCGACGAACTCGCGGAGGAATTCGGTCGTCTCTTCGTCGGCCTCCGACGCCGGTATGTCGGCCATATAGTCGAGGAGCGTGACGACAAGGTCGGGATGATCCGGATCGAGCACCTTGCCCTGGATGAAAAGCGCCTCGCGGAAGTGCGCGGTTGCCCTCGGGGATGGACCCTCATTGCGCAACGACGATGCGAGATTGTAGAGCGTCAGGGCGACCGTGGGATGGTCGTTTCCGAGCAACTGACGATACATCGCAAGGGCCTCCGAATACCGCTCGGCCGCTTCCGCCACACGTGTGTCGAGGGACGCGCTCGTGCCCAGTCCGTCGAGAGTTGCGGCCACAAGTATGTGATTCGAGCCAAACTCCTCCCGTCGGATGTCGAGCACCTCGAGCATCATCCGTTCCGACTCCCCGGGACCACGATCCATGGTGTAGAGCCGCGCCAACTCGAACAAAGTGTCGGCGACGGTCGCATCGGCATGGCCATGGAGCGCGCGGAGAATCGCGAGCGCCTCGCCGAGCGCGGCTTCGGCCTCCTTGATCCTGTTGAGATGGCGAAGCACCACGCCATGTTTGACAAGCGAGTCCGCCAGTTCCGCACTCCCGTTCCCATACCGCCCACGCTTGAACGCCACCACTTTCCGCGTCCGCTCCTCCGCCTCCTGATAGAATCCGAGATCGCGGTATACCAGGGCGAGCGTCTCGAGCAGGTCGGTCGCAACTTCCGGATGGTCCTTCAGTTCGCTGTCGAGCCGGCGCGCCGTGGCGTCGACGATATCGCGCAGCATTGCCGTGTCGCGCCCTAGCGCCGCGCTCGGTCCCGCGCCGCTGAGCATGTCCTTCATGAAGCGGGCGACCTGATCGTTCTTTGCAGCCTCAGTGCGCGCCTGCGCGGCGTTGGCGTCGGCTTCGAGGCGCATCGTGCTCTCGCGGATGAGCGCGGCCCGCTCGCGCACGAGCGCAACCGAGGCCACCACGAGCCCCGTCATCAGCGAGATCACGACCGCGGCGGCCGCGACTACGGCGAGCCGGTTGCGCCGGACAAACTTCCCGATGCGGTATGCCGTGCTCGCAGGGCGCGCGGTCACGGGCTCGTTGTCGAGGTAACGGCACACGTCGGCCGCGAGCCCGCTCGCCGTCTCGTAGCGGCGCGTGCGGTCCTTCTCGAGGCAGTGCATCACGATCCAGTCGAGGTCGCCGCGCAGTGCATTGGCCAGCGCCTCCTGCGTCGCGGACCGCACCGCACCGACGGCCGCGCGCTGGCCATCCTGCAATGCGCAGACGCTTTGCGACGGCAGCGGGGGCTCATCCTCACGGATCGTGCGCCGCATCTCCTCGAGGCTCGACTTAAGCAACTGCGCCGGGTCGAAAGGCGGCCGGCCCGCGAGAAGTTCGTAGAGGAGCACGCCGAGGCTGTAGATGTCGCTCCGCGTGTCCACATCGAGCCCGCTCATCTCCATCTGCTCCGGGCTCGTGTAGGCTGGCGTGCCGATGAATGCGTGGAATCGCGTGAAGAGCGTTCGCTCCCTCAGCTCCGATCCCGTGGCTTTTGCGATGCCGAAATCGATGATCTTCGCCGCCGCCACGCCGTCGTGCTGCGTGACGATGATGTTCGACGGTTTCAGGTCGCGGTGAATGATTCCCTTCTGGTGCGCGTGCTGCACGGCGCGGCATACGGAGATGAACAGCCGCAGCCGCGCTTCGACCGGCATACGGGAGTCGTCGCAATACCTCGTGATCGGCGTGCCCCGCACGAGTTCCATCACGAAATACGGCCGGCCACTCTGGGTCGTCCCGGCATCGAACACGCGCGCGATGCCAGGATGGTCCATGAGCGCGAGTGCCTGGCGCTCCGTCTCGAAGCGCGCGATCACTTCGCGGGAATCCATGCCGCTCTTGATGACCTTCATCGCCACGCGTCGCCGGATCGGCTCCTGCTGCTCGGCCATCCACACGACGCCGAAGCCACCCTCGCCGATTTCTTGGATCAGTTTGTAGTGTCCGATCGAGGCGCCGGCGACTTCCTGATGGGTGAACGCCAGCTCCATCACCCTCGCCCGCTCGGCATCCGACGATGGAAGCGGCGCGGTCCGCGACTCGTTCTCAAGCGACGAGACCGCCTGCGCGATCTGCCGCAGCCGGTCGCGCAAGCCCGGGTTCTCGACATAAGTGCGCCGAAGAAACTCGGCCCGCTCATCGGGAGGCATTTCGAGTATCCGGACGATCAACGACTCTTCGGATGCCGGGGGATTCAAGTGCAGGTGGGGATGAGCGTGGATAGCCGCGGCCCATTCCCTTCACAAGGGCGAAGGAAACACGCACCGGCTCAGCACTCTCTACGCGAGACACGGGCAGGAATTACAGGCGGGGCCCATTTGCCGGGTCTGTTGTAGGTTGCGCGCTCGCCGCGCAACGTGGCGCGACATGCGCACCACCTACAATTCTCTACTCACCCCACCCACTCCGCGATGCGTTTCATCGCCTCGAGTGTGTCGGCGCAGTGGCGGCGCAGGAACGCCTCGTCGACAGCGGCGCCGCCTTCGACTGCCGCGAGCGCGGCGGTGCCGTCGAAGTTCACGTAGGACAGACGCAGCGTCAGCTCCTCTCGCGGCCGGCCGAAGACCACGCCGGGCAGCGTCGCCACGCCGGTGTCCTCGAGGAGGCGCTCCGCGAGCGTCCGCGAGTCGACGACGCCTTTCGCGCGCAGCCGCTCGCGCATGGGAAGAAAATCGGGAAACAGGTAGAACGCTCCGTCGAGTTTCGGCAGCCGGCAACCCGCCTCGAGCAGCACGCTGGCGCAGCGGCGTCCGAGCATCCGCAGGATCGCGCGACACCGAACGAGGTAAGCGTCGATCTCCGGTCCTCCTTGAAACGCGACGACCGCCGCGTGTTGCACCGGCGTGTTGACCGAGGTGTAGGTCTCGCTCGCGATCGACGCCATCGCCGAGCAAAGCCACTCGAGTTCCGCCGGAAATGAAAACACACCCAGCCGCCAGCCGCCGGCACCGCACCACTTGCTCAAGCCGGTGGAGACAATCGTGCCTTCGGGATAGTGGTGAGCGATGCTTGCAGTGCGACCCTCGTGATCGAGGTCGGCGTAGATCTCGTCGGACACCACGAGCACCTGATGCTTCCGCGCCACCTCGGCGAGCGCGGCAAGTTCGATCTCACGAAAGCTCACGCCCGTGGGATTGTTCGGGTAGTTGAGCACGAGCAGCCGTGGCAGGCCCGGCGAGCGGCTGCAGTGTGCATCGAGTGTCTCCGGCAGAAGTTTCCAATCGTGATCAAAATCCGTGGGAAGCCAGGTGACCCTCCGGCCGATGATGCGCGCCTGTGGCGCGTAGGAAACCCACGACGGGCTTGGGACGAGCAGTTCGCCCGCGTAGGCGAGTTGAGTGAGGAATATCAGCTCCTTTGATCCCGGACCGATGAGCACTTGCCGCCGTGTACGCTCGATTCCATGCCGACGGTGGAGGAACTCGGTCACTGTCTCGCGCAGCGGGCGGTAGCCGCGCACGGGCACATAATCCTTTTGCGGCGCGGCCCGCCGCAGCGCCTCGACCACGGTCGGCGGCACGGGAAACGGCGACTGGCCGAGGCCGAGCTTGTAGACCTTCTTGCCCCGCGCGATCAGGGCGTCGCTGCGCTCGTTGATCGCCAGCGTCGCCGACGGCTCGATTCCGAAGACATTCGGGTTGAGATGTGGTGCGGATAGAGGTGAGGGATTCATCACTCCCATTCCACGTGTCCGAAGATCGAGGGCTTGCGCCGCGCGACGATGCGGTGTCCGTAGGCGGGCGACTGGCTCGCCTCCTTCATCTCCTCGAGCCTGCGCTCGAAGAAAAACTTGTTCGCTCCAAACGCGGGCTGCAGTTGATCGATCCAAGTGGCATCCTCGTCGAACTTCGCGAAGAACGGCCGCCGCACCCAGTCGGGCTCTCGCGCCTGAATGAAGCGAAGACTAAAAACCTTCTCGCCCTGGATCTCCGTGATGCCGTCGATGATAATCTTCCCCGGCGTGGCCGACATCGACGGCCCGCGCACCGTGCGCTCGAGCCCGGAAACACGCCGGTAGGCCATTTGGAATATTTCGTAGCAACGCGCCAGCGGCACCTCGAAGTATCCCTTCGGCCCCGTGTCGCGCTCGACAAACATGTAGTAAGGCACGGCTCCGAGCCTCACCTCAAGACGCCACAGATCCGCCCAGATATCGGCCTCGTCGTTCACGTGCCGGACGAGCGGCGCCTGGCAGCGCACCACAGCGCCGGAGTCTTGGATGCGGCGAAGCGCAGCCTGCGCCGCGGCGGTCTGCAACTCACGCGGGTGCGTGAAGTGAGCCATGAGCGCGAGGTGCCGGCCCGATGCACGCACCTCGCCGAAGAGGCGTAGCAGGTCGTCCGCATCCGGATCGCTCAGAAAACGATACGGCCACCACGCCGGCGACTTGGTGCCGATCCGAATCACCGAAATGTGCTCCAACTCCGGCACGAGTAGCGGCTCTATGAAGCGGCGCAGGACACTTGTGCGCATCGTGAGCGGATCGCCGCCGGTGATGAGCACGTTGCTCACCTCGGGATGCTGTTTCAAGTAGCCCACGAGCGTTGCCGACTGCCTCGCGGCAAACTTCAAGTCGTCGATCCCCACGAACTGGGGCCAGCGGAAACAATACGTGCAATAGGTGTGGCAGGTCTGCCCCGGGCTCGGAAAGAAGAGCACCGTATCGCGGTATTTGTGCTGCATGCCCGGCAGCGCCTCGCCCTCGAGACGCGGCACGTTCAGCTCCATCTGGCCGGCCGGATGCGGATTGAGTCGTCGTTGGATCTGGCGCGCGGCGCGATCGATCGTCTCCCTGTCGGCACCGCGCGCCACGAGGTCCTTCATCCGCCGCAGGTCCGGCTCGTCGAGCATACCGGGCTGGGGAAATGACAACTGAAAGATCGAGTCAGCGGGCACCGCGTCCCAATCGATCAACTCGTCGACCACATATTCGTTGACGCGGAACGGCAGCACGTTTGCCACGGCCTTCATCGCGAGGCGGTCGTCGGCGGACAATGTTTCGAGTTGGGGAATGCGATCCAGGTCGGCGCGGCCGAAGACGCGAAACTTCCGGGACTTGATCTTCGTTGTGCTTCGGGTCATCGCAGCATCATAGCGAAAATATCACGCCCCGGCCAACCCTTGTCTTCAGCTTTTTTCCCGGCGCGAGAACGAGCCGCATGTGACGCTAACGATCGTCGTGCATGCGTGTAATCACCAGCCGCCACTCGAATCGACAGTTTAGGGGCGCGCCTTGTGCGCGCCATTAATCGAAACTGGAGAGGACGTGGATACTCGACCTGGCCCGGGGCCTTGAGCGAAGTCGAAACGGCCGCGCCCCTTAATAAGGCTACTGTCGCACGTGCTCGATCACTTGTCCTCCATCGCGCGCTCGACCTCGAGGCGGTGCGCCTTGCGGCCGCCGCGTGCGGTCTTCCCTGCGCCGGCGTCGCCATGGGCGAGCAGCGCGTTGGCCATCTCGATCGAGCGGTCCGCGAGTTCACGCGTGCCCTGGCGCAGTTCCTCGCTATTCCGCACCTCGGCGATATTCTTTTCCATGTCCTCCGCGGTCCACCCGCGCGAATGCGCCACGAATGGAAACTGCGGCAGGTGGAAACCAAGCTCCGTGAAGAACGCCATGAGCTGGCCGGCCACGCCCTGGATGTTGTCCTGCCCCCCGGTGATGATGAAGCCGACAACCTTTCGCTGGACGAGCACGCGATCGGCGATCGTGATCTGGTTCTGCACACAATTCAGCCGCTCGGCCATTTTGAAGTAGAGCGAGCTCGCCTGCCCCCAGCGGATCGGCGTGGCCATGATGATGACATCCGCCCAATGAACGATCGCCTCGTAAACCGCCGTGAGTTCGTCGCCCGGATCAGCTTGCGTGATC
>DATKCJ010000073.1:0-3188 GCA_035513275.1 Opitutaceae bacterium | reverse complement strand
GCCCCTCACGCGGATCACCACCTATCTCGCCAGCATGTACGAGTTTCAGGCCGAGATTAAAGCGAAGCACGGCAAGGTTCTCGGATGTCCTGTGATGTCAGTCGGTTCCGAGACCTGCACCTGCCACGAGGAAGAGGCCATCGGTATCAAGATCCGCGAACTCTTCAGCCGCAAACGCCGCTACTATGAATCGGCGATCCGCGACGCAATCGCTGAAGGCTCCATCGAGCCTGGCGATGCCGCCGAAAAAGCCACAGCCCTTTCCGGCTTGATTGAAGGGATACTCACCCAGGCCCGGATCATGAACGATCCAGAGGTTCTTCGAGGGCTTCCCGAACTCGCAATGCGCATTCTCGGCGCTAAATTTCCGACCGCTTCGACCGCACCGAATTCCTGATTCCAAATCGCGCACGTTGTCCACGTGCGCCCTTTTTTTGCCTAAACGCTAGATAACCAGTCAACTATAAGAGCGACCTCCGCGCGGCCTGTAAGATTTCCGAACGACCTTCGTCACCTCTGCAAAACACCTACTGCCTCAGGCCTCATACAACTTCAGTCCTCCATTCACCTACTTCCGACTCGACCAATCCGATGAACTCCGAAAACACACCCGCCACCCGTCCTTCACGCTTTCGCCGCCGCACGGTGCTTGTCACCGCCGGCGTGCTCGCCGCCGTAGCCACCGGCGCCTTTGTCGTCTTTCCCGCCCGCGGCCAAGCCGCGGATTCGTCCGCTGCCGCAGCCACGGCTGCACCGCCTGCGCCGAAGGTGACTGTCGCGCCGGTCGCCCAGCAACTCGTCACCGAATATGAGGAGCTCACCGGTCACGTCGACGCGGTTGAAACTGTCGAGCTGCGCGCCCGCGTTTCCGGTCACCTTGAGGACATCCACTTCGAGGCTGGCCACGTCGTGAACAAAGGCGACCTGCTCTTCACGATCGACGCGCGCTGGTATCAGGCGCAGTTCGACCTCGCGGCCGCGCGCGCTGATGTCGCCGAGCGCGAGGCCAAGCGCGCCGACCAGCTCCTTGCCGGTGCCGCGATTTCGAGCGAAGAGGCCGAAGCCCGCCGCGCACGCGCCGCCGAGGCCCGCGCCCAACTCGCCACGGCACGGCTCGATCTCGAACACACACAGGTCCGCGCGCCGATCACCGGCCGCATCAGCCGCGCGATCGTCACGCCGGGCAATCTTGTCTCCGGCACCGCCGGCAGCGGCACGAAGCTCGCGACGATCGTCTCCGTTGGTGCCGCGTTCGTCTACGCCGACATCGACGAGTCCACGCTGCTGAAGTTCAACCGGCTCGTCCGCGAGAACCGCATCCTCACGCGCAACGGCCGCATTCCCGTCGATCTCCAGCTCGCCGACGAGTCCGGCTTCCCGCGTTCCGGTTACATCGAGTCGGCCGACAACCAGGTGAATCCCGCCACCGGTTCGCTCGCGCTCCGGATGGTGTTTCCGAACGCCGACGGCGATCTCATCCCGGGCCTGTTCGCGCGGGTCCGCGTTCCGGTCGGCGCGCCCGAGACCGAGCTTCTGATCAGCGAGCGCGCGATCGGCACCGACCAGAGTCAGAAATTCGTACTCACAGTGAGCACCGACAACACCGTCGCCTACCGCACCGTGAAACTCGGCGGCGTGCACGACGGATTGCGCGTGGTCAACGAAGGCCTCCAGTCCGGTGATACGATCATCGTCAACGGCCTGATGCGCGTCCGACCCGGCATGACAGTCACACCGGAGCGTGAGCCGGCGTCAGTCGCCGCGCTCCCGGCCGAACCGAAAGCTACCGGCACCGTCGCCGCGCTGAACTAAACCCACAGCGCCAACACCGCCCTCCCAAAGGCCGCCCCAAACGCGGCTACATGGCCACTGCCTTGCCCGTTTTCTGCCTCCGCTTCCAACACATCTAAACTCCTCCCATGAACTTCTCCGATTACTTCATCAAGCGCCCGATTCTCGCCGGCGTCCTTTCGATTGTGATCTTTCTCGTCGGCACGATCGCGATGCTTCGCCTTCCGATCAGCGAGTATCCCGAGGTCGTCCCGCCCACCGTCGTCGTCCGCGCCGTTTATCCCGGCGCAAACCCGAAGACGATTTCCGAAACCGTCGCCGCTCCGCTCGAGCAGGCGATCAACGGCGTCGAGCACTCGCTCTACATGTCGTCGCAGGCCACGAGCGACGGAGTGATGACGCTCACCATCACGTTCGAGCTCGGCACCGACCTCGATAACGCGCAGGTGCAGGTGCAGAACCGCGTCTCGCAGACTCTGCCAAAGTTGCCGGAGGAAGTGCGCCGCATCGGCGTCACGACGCAGAAGGCGTCTCCCGACCTGCTCATGGTCGTGCACCTCTTCTCGCCGGACAACCGCTACGACGACATCTACGTGCGCAACTACGCCACGCTCCAGGTGCGCGACGTGCTCGCGCGGCTCAACGGCGTCGGCGATGTCCTTCTCTTCGGCTCGGGCGATTACGCGATGCGCGTTTGGCTCGATCCGAACAAGGTCGCAGCCAAGGGACTCACTGCGTCCGACGTTGTCGCCGCGATCCGCGAGCAGAACGTCCAGGTCGCAGCCGGTGCCGTCGGCCAGCAGCCGTCGTCGCGCCCGGTCGACACCGAACTTCTGATCAACACGCAGGGCCGCCTCGCGACCGAGGAGGAGTTTGGCGCAATCATCGTGAAGACCGGCGCCGCGGGCGAACGCGTGCAGCTCCGCGATGTCGCGCGCATCGAGCTCGGCGCCTCCGGCTACTCGTTGCGCTCGCTGCTCAACAACAAGCCCGCCGTCGCGATTCCGATTTCCCAGCTCCCGGGCTCCAACGCCATCGCCACGTCCGATGCGGTCCGCGCGACGATGAAGGAGCTCTCGAAGAACTTCCCCGAGGGCCTGAGCTACGACATCGTCTATGACCCGACGATCTTCGTGCGCAGCTCGATCAAGGCTGTCGTGGTCACGCTTTTCGAGGCGATCGGACTGGTCGTGCTCGTGGTGATCCTGTTCCTGCAGACGTGGCGCGCATCGATCATCCCGCTCGCCGCGGTGCCCGTGTCGCTCGTTGGCACGTTCGCCGTGATGCTCGGGCTCGGCTTCTCGATCAACGCGCTCTCGCTCTTCGGCCTCGTTCTCGCGTTCGGCATCGTCGTCGACGACGCGATCGTCGTCGTCGAAAACGTCGATCGAAATATC
>DATKCJ010000072.1:0-11793 GCA_035513275.1 Opitutaceae bacterium | reverse complement strand
CGATTGCTGCGAAGGCGGAGCATGAGCATAAAGCCGGCAGGCCGTTCAAGATTGGAGTGATCTCGGGCGCTTCGACCGGATGCTCACTCGACGGCGCGCTTGCGCGCGCGCACGCGGTCCTGTTTCGGACTCCCTATCAGGCGAATCCAGACCTGCGGCGGATGATCAACGCCGGGGAGACCCGCTACTTCGACATGCACCTGAGCTGCCTGCCTGGGGCGGTGCGGATGGGGAGCCTCGGACCTCTCAACTGGGCGGTGATCGAAGCGAGCGACATCACGGCGGACGGCAAGATCACTCTGACAACCTCGGTCGGCGCCTCCCCAACCTTCTGCAACAATGCCGGCCGGATTCTCGTGGAGCTAAACCATTTCCACCCTGCCGAGCTTCGTGGTCTGCACGACATCTACGAACCGGCGGATCCGCCGCACCGCCGGGAGATTCCGATCTATTCCGTCCTCGATCGCGTGGGAAGTTCGTGCGTGCAGGTCGATCCCGCGAAGATCGCCGGGATCGTGGAGACGAATCTCCCCGACGAGCCCACGATCCTCGCTCTGCAAAATGCAGTCACCGACCGGATTGGAGAGCACGTGGCCGAGTTCCTCGTGAATGAAAGGCGATCCGGCCGGATCCTAGAGGGCCTTCTGCCTCTCGAGATCGGGGGCGGCAACATCGCCAACGCGATGCTCGCGGTGATGGGCCGGCATCCCGGAATTCCTGAGTTCGAAATTTACGCAGAGGTCATCCAGGACTCCGCGGTGCGGCTCCTGCAGGAGGGCCGTTGCCGCGCGCTGAGCGCAGTGTCCCTTTCAGTTGGCACCGACACGCTTAAGAGCATCTACGCAAACCTTTCGGACATGAAGAGGCGCATCGTGTTGAGGCCGCAAGAGGTCAGCAACAGCCCTGAGGTCATCCACCGGCTCGGGATCGTCGCCATCAACACGGCCGTCGAGGTCGACATCCACGGCAATGCAAACAGCAGTCACGTGATGGGCCATAGCGTGTTGAACGGAATTGGTGGCTCGGGAGACTTCACGCGAAATGCGTCCATCTCGGTCTTCATCTGCCCTTCGACTGCCGGAGACGGCACGATCAGCTCGATCGTCCCCATGGTCAGCCATACGGACCACAACGAGCATTCGGTGCAGGTAGTCGTTACCGAGCACGGCACGGCCGATCTGCGCGGCAAGGATCCGCGCGAGCGTGCGAGCGTGATCATCGAAAACTGCGCCCACCCGGACTTCCGCGACGATCTCCGCCGCTATTGCAGCCTCTCGCCCGGCGGCCACATGCCACAATCACTGCGAAGTGCTTTCAAGATGCACCTGCAGTTCATGGAGACCGGGAGCATGCGCGGCGTGGATTGGAGCCAATGACTTTGCTGGTCTCATTCAGTTTCAACCGTCACCATTCGCGACTTACCCGTTTCCAGATTCAACTTTCCAACCTGTGAATTCCAAACCGAACTCCAACACGACTCCCGGTGGATCAACCGCCGGGGCCGCACCGCAAAACCGCGGGCAGCCCATCGAGTCCATGTTCGCCGCGCGAACGATTGCCCTGATCGGGGCCACCGAGACTGCCGGCACCGTGGGCCACTCGTTGATGGTGAACCTGACGTCCGAGAAATTCGACGGCGTCCTTTATCCCGTGAATCCGAAGCGCGAGACGGTGCTCGGTGTGAAGGCGTATCCGAATATCGCTGCGATTCCCGAGCCGGTCGACCTCGCAGTCATCGTCACTCCCGCGGCATCCGTGCCGGGCGTCATGCGCGAGTGCGGAGCCGCAGGCGTGAGAGCGGCGATCGTGATCTCTGCGGGGTTCAAGGAAGCGGGTGCGGATGGCCTCAAGCTCGAGCAGCGGGTCGCCTCGGCCGCACGCGAGGGACATGTGCGCTTCATCGGGCCGAACTGCCTCGGCGTGGTAAACCTCCACCGAAGTCTCAACGCCTCGTTTGCGCCGGCGTGGCCGCCTGCCGGAAAGATTTCCGTCATCTCGCAGTCCGGCGCGCTCTGCGTCGCGATTCTCGACTGGGCCGCGAAGATGCAGCTCGGGCTGAGCAAGATCGTCAGCTTTGGCAACAAGGCCGATTTGAACGAAGTCGATCTTCTCACCGCGCTCGCAAACGATCCGCAGACGAGCGTCATCGTCGCCTACCTTGAAAGCATCACCGAGGGCGATGCGTTCATGGAAGTCGCGGAGGAAACCGCGAAGACGAAGCCGGTCGTCGTGTTGAAGGTGGGCGTCACACAGGCCGGCGCACGTGCCGCCTCGTCGCACACGGGGAGCCTTGCCGGCGCGGACATGGCGTATTGGGCCGCGTTTCGCCGCAGCGGCGTCATCCGCGCGGAAAACTTCGAGGCGCTTTTCGACTATGCGCTGGCGTTCTCCACACAGCCGCTTCCTCAGGGCGAGAGAGTCGCGATCATCACAAATGCGGGCGGCCCTGGCATCATGGCCGCCGACGCCGCGGAATTGGTGGGGCTCACGATGGTGGCTCCCACGAAGGAGACGCAGGAAAAACTTCGCGCCGTGCTCCCCGCCTCAGCCGCGGTGGGCAACCCGATCGACGTCATCGGCGACGCCGGCCCCGATCGCTACGTGAACTCCCTCGAGCTCGTGCAGAAGGATCCAAACGTGGACGCGATCGTCATCGTCGTCACGCCGCAGAACATGACCAAGCCGCTCGAGCTCGCGCAGCAGTTGCACGCCATGCACGACCGGAAGAAGCCGTTGTTGTGCGTGTTCATGGGCGGCAAGGAGGTCGAGGCGGCCCGCGAGTTTCTCATGGTCTCCGGCATTCCCAACTACACGGCCCCGGACCGCGCAATCGCGTCACTGCGCGCGATGAACGACTACGCCGCGTGGCGCAAGCGCCCGCCCCGGGTCGTCACGAGGTTCGCTGTCAACCGGCGGCGGGTCGACCGCGTGATCCAGTGGCACACACGCGAAAACGTCACGCAGGTTGCGGAAGTCGAGGCCAAGGAGATTCTGCGCGCCTACGATTTCAATGTGCTGGCCGGCCATCTGGCGACGACAGCCGAGGAAGCGGTGGATGCGGCCGAGCGGATCGGATACCCGGTCGTGCTCAAGATCAGTTCGCCCGACATCATTCACAAATCCGATTTCGGCGGCGTGCGCATCAATCTCGCGAATGCCGACCAGGTGCGCGACGCGTTCGAGCTGATGATGCTCCGCATCAAGCGGCGCTCCCCGGATGCCTTCATCCGCGGCGGGTTCATCGAGAAGATGGGTCCGCGCGGCCGCGAGGTCATCCTGGGCATGACGCGCGATCCACAGTTCGGCCCGATGCTCATGTTCGGCCTCGGCGGAATCTTCGTCGAGGTGATGAAGGACGTGACGTTCTACCTCGCGCCAATCACGCAGGACGAGGCGATGCAGATGCTGAAGGGCACCCGCTCCTACGCGCTTCTGCAAGGCGCGCGCGGCCAGGCTCCGGTGGACCTCGAGGCGATCGCCAACGCTCTCCAGCGCATCAGCCAGCTCGCAACCGATTACCCGCAGATCACCGAACTCGATATCAATCCTTTCATCGTAGGCGAAGTGGGCTACGCGCCGTATGTCGCAGACGCCCGCATGAGCCTCTCCAAACTCACTCTCTGACATGAACCCGGACAAACCACGGTTCGATCCGCTCTGGAAAACCAAGCACGCAGCCGATATCGCCACACCCGCCCAAGCGGTCGCGCGACTGCGCCCAGGACAGCGCGTCTTCATCGGCACCGGTGTCGCCGAGCCACTCGAGCTCGTGCGAGCACTGACGGCGCGCGCACGGGAACTGCCCGACACGGAAATCGTTCACCTGCTCACGTTCGGCGAGGCGCCCTACGCGCACGTCGACATGACGCCGTTTTTCCGGATCAACAGTTTCTTCATCGCCGCGAACGTGCGGGGCATCATCCAGGAAGGATTGGGCGACTACACGCCGATCCACCTCTCCGATATCCCGCGCCTTTTCAACTCGGGCCAGCTCCCGCTCGATGCAGCGTTGATTCAGGTGACACCACCGGACGAGCGGGGAATGTGCAGCCTCGGTGTGTCGGTAGACATCGTGAAGAGCGCAGCGGAAAACGCCTCGCTCGTTATCGCGCAGGTCAACCCGAACATGCCGCGCACACTCGGCGACTCGTCGATCCACGTGCACGACATCGACGTGCTTGTCCCGGTCGATGTGCCGATTCCGGAGATTCCGGATCTGGCCCCCGACGCGGACACCAACCAGATTGCAGAGAACCTGGCCGCTCTTATCGAGGACGGCTCCACGATCGAGGTGGGAATCGGCAAGATCCCGCAGAATCTTCTCAAGTTTCTGCACACGAAAAAGGACTTGGGCATCCACACCGAGTTGATCACCGATGGCATCGTCGACCTCGTGAAGAGCGGCGCCGTCAATGGCAGCCGCAAGACGGTCGACCGTGGCAAGGTTGTCGCCAGCTTCTGCCATGGCTCGAAGAAGCTCTACGAGTTCATCGACAACAATCCGACGTTCGCGTTTCACCCGACGGAGTATGTCAATGATCCCCACCTGATCAGCCAGCAGGCGAAGATGGTGGCGGTGAACACCGCGCTCGAGATCGACCTCACAGGCCAGGTGTGCGCAGATTCCATCGGCAGCAAGTTCCACTCCGGCGTGGGCGGCCAGGTGGACTTCAATCGCGGTGCCGCGAAGTCACACGGCGGCAAGGCGATCATCGCATTCTCGTCGACCGCGAAAGGTGGCACGATCTCGCGCATCGTCACGCAACTGAGCCCGGGCGCAGGCGTCGTCACGACACGCGCCGGCGTCAACTACGTCGTCACCGAATACGGCGTCGCCTATTTGCACGGCAAGAGCATCCAGGAGCGCGCGCTTGCCCTCATCTGCATCGCTCATCCGAAGTTTCGCGCAAGCCTCTTGCGCGAGGCGATACAGGCGAAGTATCTCTCGACCGAGCTCGCCGAGAAGGGTGGCAAGTTGATGGTCGGCCCCAAGGAGCTGCGCACGACTCAGTTGCTCAACGACGGCACGCAGATCATCTACCGCCCGATTCACCCGACAGACGAGCCACGCATGCGGGACCTGTTCTACAGGCTTTCCGAGCAGTCGAAGTTCTACCGATTCATGGGACACCTCACACGCGTGCCGCGAAGCCAGATAGAGGACTTCGTCTACGTCGACCATCGAACCGAGGTTTGCATCGTGTGCGTGCTCCCCGAGGCCTCGGGCGACGAGATCATCGCAGTGGGCAATTACTATCTTGATCCAAAAACGAACAAAGCGGAGGTAGCCTTCGCGGTCAGCGACAATTGGCAGCGGCGCGGCATCGGCACGTTCATGTTGAAGGTCCTCACACGAATCGCCCGCCGCAACGGCATCAGCGGATTCACCGCCGAGGTGCTCGCCGAAAACAAGGGGATGCAGATCGTTTTCAACCGGAGCGCCCTCAAGCTGAAGAGTGAATTCCGCGGCGATGTCTGCAGCTACGACATAGACTTCGAGTAGAGCGGCAAAGCCGGCTCAATCCGCATGCAACGCCGACGCCTCGCCTACCTGCACTCGCCGGAGATTGAGGCTCTTTCCTACCCGCCAGACTGTCCCTTCAAAACGGAGCGGGCCGGAAAGACACGGCGGCGCCTGCGCTCTCTCGGACTACTGGGAGGCACAGACCAGGTGGAGATCGCGCCGCGGAAAGCGACACTTGCCGAGCTGGGCCGGATTCACACGCCGGCGTATCTCGCCGAGCTGCAGCGCGCGGCTGCCGGCGATCTCACCGTCGAAGCGCTTCACATGGGAATCGGCGGACACGACACGCCCGTGTTCAAGGATTTGTTCAGCTACGGGAGCTGGGCGAGCGGTGCCGGGCTGGTCGGCGCTGACCTCCTGTTGAGCGGCGCCGCGGATGTCGCCTTCAATCTCTACGGGGGCTTGCACCACGCATTCGCCGATCGCGCCGGAGGATTTTGCTACCTGAACGATGTCGCGCTGGCATGCGATCATCTGGCGAGGGCCGGAAAGCGAACGGCGTATGTCGACGTCGACGCGCATCATGGCGACGGAGTCCAATCGATCCTCTACGAGCGCAACGATGTCCTGAAGATCTCGCTGCACGAGAGCGGGAAGACTTTGTTCCCGTGGGGCGGTTTCGAGGATGAGATCGGCTCCGGCGCCGGCTTGGGATTCAACGTCAATATCCCTCTGCCCGCGGATATCTACGACGAGGCCTACATGCGGGCGTTTGGTAGCGTTGCGATGCCGTTGTTGAAGGCGTTCAACCCGGACTGCCTCGTGATTGGGCTCGGGATGGATATTCTCGCCGGCGATCCGCTCACGCATCTGCGGCTGACGAACAATGTGGTCGTCGATGTTCTCCAATCTCTCCTCGCGCTTGACCGTCCGATGTTGGTCGCAGGTGGCGGCGGATACCATGTCGAGAATACCGTCCGCGGCTGGGCACTTGCATGGAGCACATGCAGCGGCGACGAGTTTGCTGAGATGCACCATCCCGTCGTCGGTGGAAACATGCTCGCAAGCTCGGACTGGGTCGGCGGCCTTAGGGACCACGGTCGCCCGGTCTTCGCTGAGCAGCGGCTCGCAGTCGACGCAGAGCTTCAAGCCACTTGCGAAAGACTGCAGACTGCACTCTTTCCTCTTCATGGCGTCATTGCTGATGGGTAGGATTACGCGCCCTTCAGAAGTAGCCGCCCGGGCCGGTGAGGTTGACACGAAACTTTCACCGAAAGTAAGATCCACTCGCTTCTTGTAACCTCAGCATTAGCAGCCGTCATGTCTACCCAACCTGCATCCGTTACCTCCCTGATGACAGAGACGCGCTCGTTTCCTCCGTCGCCGGAGGCCGTCAAACGCGCGCACATCAACGCGGAACAGTACGAACAAATGTATCAGCAGTCGATCAACGACCCTGATACCTTCTGGCTGGAGCAAGCGCGCACGCTCGCGTGGCTCAAAGCCCCGACGCAAGCGCGGGAATACACTTGGGATACGGCCAAGCGCCAGATTCACCACACTTGGTTCGAAGACGGCGTCCTCAACGTGAGCGCCAACTGCCTCGACCGGCACCTTGCGAAGCGTGGCAACCAGCCTGCAATCATCTGGCAGGGTGAACCTGAGAATGACAGCCGCGTGCTCACCTATTCGGAACTCCACGGGGAAGTCTGCCGTTTCGCGAATGTCCTCAAGTCCCTTTCGATCGCGAAAGGCGACCGGGTGGCGATCTACCTGCCGATGATTCCCGAGCTCGCGATTGCCATGCTCGCGTGCACGCGCATCGGCGCGATCCACTCGATCGTGTTCGGCGGTTTCAGCGCAGATGCGCTGGCGGGCCGGATTCAAGATTCCTCCTGCAAACTGCTCATCACGTCGAACACCTCGCTTCGCGCGGGAAAGAGCATTCCTCTGAAGGTGATCGCCGACGAGGCTCTGGGTGGCTGCCCGACGATCCAGAATGTCGTCGTCGTTCGCCGCAACGACACCCCGTGCAACATCGTCGCCGGTCGCGATGTTTGGTGGCACGAGTTGATGGGAAAAGCATCCGCGGAATGCGCGCCCGAGCCGATGAAGGCAGAGGACGTGCTGTTCATGCTCTACACCTCCGGCTCGACCGGAAAGCCAAAGGGCGTGGTCCACTCGACCGCCGGTTATCTCCTGCACGCGAGCCTCACGCACAAATACGTCTTCGACGTCCACGAGGATGACATTTACTGGTGCACCGCGGACATCGGCTGGGTCACCGGCCACAGCTACATCGTCTACGGCCCGCTCTGCAATGGAGCGACCACGATCATGTTCGAGGGTGTGCCCACCTACCCCGACGCCGGACGATTCTGGCAGGTCGTCGCGAAATACAAGGTCACCGTCTTCTACACGGCCCCGACTGCGATCCGCTCGCTGATCAGGCTTGGTGAGGAATGGCCGGCGAAGCACGACCTGGGTTCACTTCGCACCCTTGGCACTGTCGGCGAGCCGATCAACCCGGAGGCGTGGATGTGGTATCACAACGTCATCGGAAAGGAGCGCTGCCCGATCGTCGACACCTGGTGGCAGACTGAGACCGGCGGAATCCTGATCACGCCACTGCCAGGCGCGCACGTCACCAAGCCGGGAAGCGCCATCCGGCCCTTCTTCGGTGTGGAACCGGTCGTGCTTCGCGACGACGGCTCGCAGTGCGATCGCAACGAGGGCGGCAAGCTCTGCATCAAGAAACCATGGCCCGGCATGATGCGCACCACGTGGGGTGATCACGACAGGTTCATCGACACCTACTTCACGATGTATCCCGACATCTACTTCACGGGCGACGGTTGCCGTGTCGACACTGACGGGGACTACTGGCTCATGGGACGCATCGACGACGTCGTCAACGTCTCCGGCCACCGCATCGGCACTGCCGAGGTCGAGAGCGCACTCGTCAGCCACCCGAGCGTCGCCGAGGCCGCGGTCGCGCCGATGCCACACGACATCAAAGGCCAGGGCCTCTATGCATTCGTGACCCTCAAGGAGGGCATCGCCGAGAGCGAAGAGATCCGAAAAGAACTCGCTCTCCACGTCCGTAAGGAAATCGGTCCGATCGCTGTTCCGGACAAGATTCAATTCGCACCCGGTCTTCCAAAGACCAGGTCCGGCAAGATCATGCGCCGCATTCTGCGCAAGATCGCCGAGAGCGCAGTCGACCAGATTGGAGACACCTCCACCCTGGCAGACCCTCATGTCGTTGAGGCGCTCGTGAAGGGACGGCGCTAGACGGACGGAGCGCAACGCGCCCCATCTCCAAGCCACGCCGCCGGAGGGCGGTCTCCGCGGCGACCACGATGCAATGAAGTGGTCACTCTTCGCTCCAGCACCACAACCCTGCGAAATCTTCGCGGGGCCAGGCGCCGGACGCGAATTTCAGGAGCGCGCCACCCCGCGTGACTCCACTGCCCGCGCGTGCGGGCATTCATGCCTTGTGCTCTTGCGAACGCGCGCCCGGCCTCCGGGACCGCGTAACCTCGCTGCTTTCCGAGGATTACTCCATGACAACAATGAACCCCTCCGTCCCCACTGTGAAGAATCGCGGCTGGTCCGTGACCTTTGCAGGACTCGGCATCAATCTCGCGCTCGGCGTGCTCTACACGTGGAGCGTCGTGAGCAAAAAGATCCCCGAAGAGTGGGGCTGGACGGAGGCTGAGAAAGCTCTCCCTTACGCCGTCGCGTGTCTGGTCTTTGCGTTTGTTATGGTTCCTGCGGGCCGGATGCAGGACCGGATGGGACCACGGTTGGTCGCGTCGATTGGAGGTGTTCTGGTGGGGGCAGGCATGATACTCGCGAGCCAGATCGCCACACCGCTTGGTTTTGTGCTCGGCTTCGGCGTGCTTGCAGGTGCTGGCTTCGGCTTCGGCTATGCGAGCGCCACGCCGCCGGCAGTGAAGTGGTTTCCCGCCGCGCGCACAGGAATGATCGCAGGCATCGTGGTTTCGGGCTTCGGTCTGGCCAGCGTCTACATCGCGCCACTGGCGAACTGGTTGATCGGGATCAAGGGTGTGCCGTTCACGATGCTGGCACTCGGGATCGGCTTCCTCGTGATCGTGACCGGGCTCGCACAGATACTGAAGGCACCACCCTCCGGATACGTGCCGCCGGGAAGCAAACCCATCAGGATCGGCGCGACTCACAAGGTCGACTACTCTCCGCTCGAGATGTTCAAGACGTGGCAGTTTCACGTGCTTGAGTTCATGTTCGCCGCCGGCGCGGGCGCGGGGCTGATGATCATCTCCAAGCTCGCAAAGATGGTTGATGTGCAGGCGGGCGTGCAATTGGGGTTTGTGCTCGTCGCCGTGCTGGCCATCGGCAACGGCGCAGGACGGATCGTGGCCGGCAGCTTGTCCGACAGAATCGGTAGGCAGAAGACTCTGTTCATCTGCTTCGTCACACAGACGGTCATCGTTCTGCTTCTCTCGCAGGCCTCGACCGACAATTTCCTCGGCAGCAAGGGCGTGCTTGCATTGCTCTCGGCCCTGGTGGGCGCGAACTACGGCGCGAACCTCGCGCTGTTTCCCTCGATCACGAAGGACTTCTACGGCCTCAAGAACTTCGGGGTAAACTACGGTCTGGTATTCACAGCGTGGGGTTGGGGCGGATTCGGCCTCTCGCTTCTTGCGGGTCTGGTCTACGACCGCACCCAGAGTTTCGACTTTGCCTACTACTGTTCGGCAGGCCTGCTGGTGCTCGCAGCCATCGCCACGTTTGTGGTGAAGCCGCCGCATCAGCGCCTCGCGGATGCGAGTGCTGCATCTGCTTCCACTCTGAGAGCGTGAAGGTTTGGGGCTCGCGTCGGCAGAACCGCCCGCAGGGACTGCGGCGCTGTGTCGGCGTCTTCGCTTCTCTCGTCGTTGCCACGACTGGCATCGCATCGGGCGAATCGGGTTGGACCGCCAGCACCGATCTCTCACTCAAGGCGACATTCGACAACAACGTGTATCTGCAGGACTACGAGCCGGCGCCGCAGATCGCGAATGCGGCCCGGCCTTCGCAAGAGTCGTTCGTCACTTCGATCACTCCTCGCGTGACATTCGGATTCAAACCGTGCGTTGGTTTCACCGTCTCCGGTTCGTACGCGCCTGAGATTGTTACCTATCATCAAGAGTCAGGTGAAAGCCATGTCGCGCATCGCGGCTCCATGCAGTTCGGTGGTGTCGTCGGCAAGGTGACCTGGCAGCTGCAGAACAGCGTCACGTGGATCGACGGCAGCGAGGAGGGTCTGACATTCGGAGGCCCCGGCGGGGCTCCTGCGATCGGAGGCATTCCGCTCCGCGACAGACGCGAGGCGGTCTTCTTTCGAAACAGCTTCGGCGCATTCCACAAACACGGCAGATGGTTCTTCAGGCCGGCCGCGTCGTCCTACGTTCACGACTTCAGGACGACCGAGCGCGATCCCGCGAAGTTTCCGTATTACCAGAATTACGTCGACCGGAACGACGTGAATGTCGGGCTAGACGCAGGCTTCAAGGCGTTCAAGGACGGCTACCTCTTCGTCGCCTACCGCTTCGGCTGGCAGCACGAGCCATCGCTGCCGCAAGTGAGCTACGACTACTCCAACAACTACCGCCGCCTGCTTCTTGGGTTCGAGGGTCGGGTGACCGAGCGACTCAAGCTGAATCTCTTCGTCGGCCCGGATTGGAGGGATTTCAACCATCGTCCGCCGGCGGATTTCGATCGCACACCACGCAAGGTCTTCATCGATGGCACCGCCGTCTTCACGGTCACGGCCGCCGACTCGGTGACGATCACCGTGAAGCGCTTCGAGCAACCCGCGTTTGGAGCGCCCTCGGCATACGAGGACATCACTTACGAAATCCTCTGGCGTCGCAACTTCAGAGAGCGATTCACGTTTGCCGCGGGCTTCAAAGCTTACGGCGGCGTGTGGGAACCTCCCGTGATGCGTGAAGACTGGATCTACACGCCGAGCGCCTCGCTGACGTTCAAGCGCGACAAGAAGCTCACGCTGGACATCGCCTGGTCATGGGACCGGGCGCGAAGCTCAATCCCAGACAAACAAGGACGAGACTTCACGCGGCAACTGGTATCGCTCGGAGCGAAATACAGCTTCTAGGAGTTCGCGAAACTACTTCCAAAAGCAGCAGGCAGCGCCGTCGTCCCCTGTTTTCTCCCTTGGAAAGTCGGTGCCTGAATCTCGCCGATTCTCAGAGGGAATGTCACCTAATAGGTGACATTGGGTTTTGGCATTTTGGTGTGACGGAAGTGGCAAAGGAATGCTTGGTCGGATCGTGCTGAGAGTC
>DATKCJ010000071.1:0-2199 GCA_035513275.1 Opitutaceae bacterium | reverse complement strand
TCGCTCTTGATGGCTTGGGCCGCGGAGCGACAACGCGAGACGGCACTGCGGCTCGCGCTCGGGGCGAGCTCGTGGCGGCTCGTGCGCCAATTCCTCGTGCAAAGCGTGCTGCTCGTGGCGATCGGCGGCGCGCTGGGCGTCGGGATGGCGGATGTTTCACTCCCGCTGCTGCAACACCTCAACCCGAGCCCGGCTCTCGCGCGCTTCCTCACCGGGATCGGTCTCGACACGGGCACTCTCATCTTTGCCACCGCGTTGATGCTCGGCACCGGACTCGTCGCAGGCCTGCTGCCGGCGCTGCACGCGAGGAAGACCTGCCATGCCGATGCGCTGCGCGCGGAGTCGCGTGGCACAAGCCTGAGTCGCGAGGGCCTGCGCTGGCAAAAGGCGATGATCGTTGTGCAGGGTGCGGTGTCGGTGCTCATCCTCGTCGGAGCCGGGCTCGCCGCGCTCGGCTTCTCGCGGCTCAATGAGATCCGGCTCGGCTTCGAGTCGAGCGACCGCGTGGTCTTCCAGATCCAGTTTCCCGAGCCAGCCTACGCGACGCCGGAACGGCGCGCGCAGTTCGTCCGCGAGCTCGAGGCCAACCTCGCTCGCGAGCCGTCGATCCGCCAGTTCGCTTTTTCTGCCACGATGCCTGTCGGCGACATCCAGTGGGGCGGTGGCTTCATGCCGCAGCGCGCAAACGGCGAGTTCGACGCCGAACCTTCCGTGCTCCACTTCCGACGCGTCTCGCCGGGCTACATTCCGCTGATGGGAACTCCACTCATCGAAGGCCGCCTGCTCAACGAGAGCGACAAGGCTGACACCCCGCACGTCGCGGTCATCAGCCAGACCGCCGCGCGGAAATACTGGCCCGGCGAGTCAGCGATCGGTCGCAAGATGCGCCGCTCCGGCGTCCCAAAGGACGCGCCGCTCGTCGAGGTCGTCGGCGTCGTCGGCGACGTGCGCGACGCGGGCACGTCGTCGCCTCCGGGCGAGACGGTATACGTGCCTTGGGAGCAAGTGTCGCTGCGGCGCGGCTGGGTGTTGCTCCGGGGAGACAACACCGCCGAGCTGTTCGCCGCGGGCCGGCGCGCGCTCGCCGCGACTGCGCCCGATGTTGCTTCGTTCAACGCCGCCACGCTCGACGATCTTGTGTGGCAGGCCGCCGCGCTCCCGCGCCTGCAAATCGTGCTCCTCGGCGTGTTCGCCGTGATCGCGATCAGCATCACCGCGCTCGGCAGCTACGGCGTGATGAGCCAGCTCGTGTCGAACCGCCAGCGCGAGATGGCGATTCGCGCCGCGCTCGGCGCGACGCGCGGCGAAGTGCTCCGGCTCGTGCTCAGGCAGAATGCTCAACTCGCCGCGGCCGGCGCCGGAATTGGAATCGTCGCCGCGTGGATGGCGGCGCGCTCGGCGCAGTCCGCGCTCACGGCATTTCCGGCGGACACAGTCTGGCCGTATGCGGTCGTTGTCGCGTTCGTGCTGCTCCTCACGCAGATCGCCAGCTACATCCCTGCGCGGCGCGCCGCAGCGCAGGACGTGCCAAAGGTCCTCGCGGGAGGATAAGGAAGCGCCTCCGGCGCGATTGCGGAGTGCGGATTTTGGATTGCGGATTGGAATCCCTTTGGGCACCACGGTTTGAAGTGACGGCCTTCTGAGTAGCGCGGCACCTCAGCCCGCGCCTTCTTCCCTCGGATCGCGGACTAAAGCACCGCGCTACTCCCGGAGCGTGTCTGTCTCAACCTTGGGCAAGTCTCAATAGAACCAGACACACAGTATCCTTCCGTCATTCCGCATTCCGCATTCCGCATTCCGCAATCCGCAATCCGCAATCCACAATCCGCAATTGTATCTTCCCTCAATCCGTCATTCCCTCACTCCCTCCCCGCCACTCTCACTTTCACTTTCACCCTCACTTCCCCAATGCCCCTCCCGACGAAAGACGAAGCCCGCGCACTGCTTGAACAACACGTGAGCGACGAATACCAGCGTCACCATGCGCTCAGGGTCGCAACAGCGCTCGAGGGCTACGCGGCGCACCTCGGCGGCGATCCGCACCTGTGGTTCGTCACCGGTCTGCTGCACGATCTCGATTTCGAGAAGCACCCGGCGGAGCATCCGCGCATCTCGCTTGGCTGGTTCCACGAGTGGGGCTACCCGGAGGATCTCATCCACGCCGTGGAGGCGCACGCCTACGGCTACAATGGATTCAAC
>DATKCJ010000070.1:0-31848 GCA_035513275.1 Opitutaceae bacterium | reverse complement strand
TGGCGCGAGCCGTTGACGCGCCTCCTTCGGCAGCGCGCGCAGCAATGTCTCGACCGTCTCCCGAATGTTTCCCGGCACAATCCAGTCGAGAAAACCGTGCGTGAGTTTCTCGCGGTCGCGGTAGGGGAGGTGGAGCGTGATTCCGTCGCGCTCGTCGCCGGGCTTGTAGGCGTAGTCGAGCGGGATTACGCGGTTGTCGAGCGCCACCTCGTCGGGGAACGCCGTCTCGTCCACGCCCTCGGCGTCGGCGAGCAGGTCGGTCTCGTCGAGGAACAGGAACTTCGGCTCGCGCGTCACGCGCTCCTTCCAGAGCCGGTTGAGATCGTGCACCGACGACACGCCCTCGATCCGCTCCGCATAGAAACGATAGGTCGCGCCGTCGAGATCGAGCCACGCGCGCGAGCGCTGCCGCGTCTGGATCGTGGCAACGCGCGCCCGCACGCGGCGGTTGTGCGCGAGAAATGTGAGTGGAGATTCGAGCGTATCGCCCACGAGCGCCGCGCGGATGAAGATCTCCGTCGCCGCCGCAGGATCTACCTTTCCGAAGTCGATCATCCGGTTTCTCAGCTCAAGTCCGTGCAGCCGCACCGTCTCGCGCACGAGCACGCGACCGCTCTCCGCGTGCCAGTCGGGCTCGGCATACGAGCGGCGGCAGACGTGCGCGCCGAGTTCCTCGGCCCAGGTGGGATCGATCCGCGCGGCTGTGCGCGCGTAGAGGCGCCCCGTCTCGAGGATTTCCGCACACGCGATCCACGACTCGCGTCCGGGCTTCGCGCGCTTCCGTGACTGCGACTTTTCTTCGCCGCGGCGCTTGCTCGATTTCTCGAAAAGCGTCGAACCGGGGAAGACGACAACCCTGCGATCGGAGGTGGCTTTGAACACGTTGCCCTCCTCGCGCACGGCGATGTTTGAGAGCAGTCCGGTGAGGATCGAGCGATGGATCGCGCGGTAGCGTTCGCCCCCGAAGAGCCAGTCCGCCGCTAGGGCCTGCGCGGCGCTCGCGGCCGAGTCGGACACGCCGGCCGTGGCGGCGCCGACGGTCAGCACGTCGTCATCTTCGTCCGCCTCGCTCGCCTGCTCGGCGCGCGCGCGATCGGACTGGCGTGCGCCGAGGGCGCTCGAGAGCTGCGAGTGAATGTCGTGCCACTCGCGCATCCGGGTGAACGACAGGAAATGCTCCTTGCAGAATTTGCGCAGTCGCCCGAGCGGGAGTCGCGAGGTCTCGTCGTGCACCGCCTCCCAGATGTTGAGCAGCGTGAGGAAATCCGAGTCGGGATGGACGAACTTCGCGTGCGCGGCGTCGGCTGCGGCTTCTTTGCCGAGCGGGCGGTCGCGCGGATCCTGGATGCCGAGCGCCGAGGCGATGATGAGCACTTCGTCGAGCGCACGTTCGCGCCGCGCCTGCAGAAGCATGCGGCCCACCGTCGGGTCGACAGGCAGCGCGGCGAGCTGGTGGCCGATTTCGGTGAGTCCCGGCGAGCCGGGATCGATCGCGCCGATTTCCTCGAGGAGCGTGTAGCCGGCCTTGATGGCCGCGGCGGGCGGCGGATCGATGAAGGGGAACGTTTCGATCTCTCCGAGCCGCGCGGCGCGCATTCGCAGAATCACCTCGGCGAGGTTGGCGCGCAGGATCTCAGGCGGCGTGTAGAGGGGGCGGTTTGCGAAATCCTCCTCGTCATAGAGCCGGATACAGACGCCCGCCTCGACGCGACCCGCGCGACCGGAGCGCTGGTTGGCGCTGCTCTGCGAGACGGCCTCGATCGGCAGGCGCTTCGTGCGCGTGCGCGAATTGTAGCGACTGATGCGCGCCTCGCCGCCGTCGATGACGAAGCGGATGCCCGGAATCGTGAGCGAAGTTTCCGCGATGTTTGTCGCGACGACGATCTTGCGCCCGGGCGCGGGCGCGAAGATGCGCTGCTGCTCGTCGGCGGTGAGCCTGCCGAAGAGCGGAAGCACCGTCACGCCGCGGAGCTTGCGGCCCTCGATGAGGTCCGAGGTCTCCCGGATGTCGCGCTCGGTGGGCATGAAGATCAACACGTCGCCCTGTTGGCGCGTTTCGAGAATGCGCATAAGCGCATCGACCGCGGCGTCGACACGAGTGGCGTCGTCGCGTTCGCTCAGGAGTTCGTCGGGCGGCGCGTAGATGATCTCGACAGGGAACATGCGGCCCGAGACCTCGATGATCGGTGCGCCGCCGAACGCCGCCGAAAATTTCGCCGTGTCGATCGTAGCTGAGGTGATGATGATCCGCAGGTCGGGCCGGCGGCGGCGGAGGCCGTTGAGGTGGCCCAGCAGGAAATCGATGTTGAGACTGCGCTCGTGCGCTTCGTCGACGACGATCGTGTCGTAGGCGCGCAGCTCCGGGTCGCCGTGCACCTCCGCGAGCAGCATGCCGTCCGTGAGGAACTTCACGACGGTGCGCGGCGAGGTGTGGTCGTTGAAGCGGATCTTGCAGCCGACCTCGCGACCCCAGGGGACGTCGAGTTCCTCGGCGACACGTCGCGAGACCGAGAGCGCCGCGACGCGTCGCGGCTGCGTGCACGCAATCATGCCGTGGCGTCCGCGGCCGGCCTCGAGGCAGAACTTCGGAATCTGCGTCGTCTTGCCCGAGCCGGTCTCGCCGGAAAGCACGACGACCGGATGCTCGCGAATCGCGCGCACGATCTCGGCCCGGCGCACCGTGATCGGCAGCGACGGCGGGTAGTCGAGCTTCCACGCGTGCGCGTGGTGCCGGGGTTGTCGGCTCGGTGGCATTCGGTGAGGTTCTCACCGAGGAACCGGGCGGAGTTAAGCCCCAAAAGTGGTGGCGGGGGAACGGGACAATGTGTTCGCTGATGCCATGATTACCCCGTCCGTGATCCGGAGGCTCGCGATTCTCGTCGTTATGCCTGGCGCGCTGGCTGCGGGACATTTCGACGAATGGCCGACTGGAGCGTCGCCAAAGGAAGCCGGACTTCGCGTGACTGAGAATTTCCTCGCGCGGCCGCACATGATGATGCCGCCGGACGGCGTGGTCCACTACGCAGAGGTGTGCACGTGGATCGGCGCGCTGAGTTTCGCGCAGGCGAATGGCAGCAAGGAACTCACCGCGCGGCTCGTGGAGCGGTTCGAGCCGTTGTATCGCGAGGAGCGGCACCTCGTGCCCGAGCCGAAGCATGTCGATTGGACGGTCTTCGGATCGCTCCCGCTGGAAATCTACATGCAGACGGGCGACATGCGCGGGCTCGCGCTCGGCGAGTGGATGGCGCAGCGCCAATGGGGCAAACCGTTTGGCAACCGGATCGAGGAGCGAGCGGCGGAATTCGCCGCGTTGGGCCACAGCTGGCAGACGCGGCTGTGGATCGACGACATGTTCATGATCACGGCGATTCAGTCGCAGGCGTTTCGCGCGACGGGCGACCGCGCCTACATCGACCGCGCGGCGCGGGAGATGGTTTTCTATCTCGACGAGTTGCAGAAGCCGAACGGGCTCTTCTTCCACACGCCCGATGCGCCGTTTTTCTGGGGGCGCGGCAACGGCTGGATGGCCGCCGGCATGGCAAACCTCCTGCGCTGGCTCCCTGCGGACAATCCAGACCGTGCGCGAATCATGGACGCCTACCGGCTGATGATGGCGACTCTGCTCGAGCACCAGGCCGACTCCGGCATGTGGCTGCAGCTCATCGATGGCCCCGACTCATGGCCGGAAACGTCGAGCACGGCGATGTTCACCTTTGCGTTCATCGCGGGCGTGAAGGAAGGCTGGCTCGACGCCGACATCTACGGCCCTGCGGCGCGGCGCGCATGGCTCGCGCTCGTCACCCATCTCGACGCCGACGCAAACCTGCGCGAAGTTTGTGTGGGCACCGGCGCGAGAAACGACCGCCAGCACTACCTCGACCGGCCGCGCGCCGCGGGCGATTTTCACGGACAGGCGCCGTTGCTCTGGTGCGCGAGCGCGTTGGTGCGGTGAACAAATGCGCTGCCTCGTGCCACACCTTGCGCACGCGGCGAGTCGCACTTCTCTGCCAGCGAAGCCCACGTTGTTCTGAATGCGAATGTCACCTATTAAGTGACATTCACTGCGGCGGACTCCTGGTAGGCCTTGGGACAATGTCACCTATTAGGTGACATTTGGTTTTCGACGCGCGGCTGGTGCGCTCTTCCGCTCCGAGGCGGGAGGAGCCCCGGCGTGCGTCGACTTTCAACGGTCGCGCGCGGTGGGTTGAGGTCTCGCCGTCGTGGGACCGATCCTAGATCCGGAACGGTGGAACAAGCCTGCTTGCGGTCGTTGAGGCGCCAACCAATGCTTTCCCGTTTCAAACAATGAGCTCTACCCCTTACGAAACTCTCGTCGCTGACCTCAAGGAGGCCAATGTCATCGGCTCCATCGGCAGCCTTCTCGGCTGGGACCAGCAGGTGAACCTGCCGCCGAACAGCCACGATCGCCGCGGCGAACAAATGGCTGCGCTGTCCAAGCTCTACTTCAACGCCGCTACGAATCCGCGCATCGGCGAGTCGCTCAAGGCCCTCGAGGCCAAGGGCGATGCCGCCACGGCCGACGAGAAAGTCGTCTGCAAGCACGTGCGCAAGGATTACGACCGGGTGACAAAGCTCTCCGCCGAGTTCGTCGCCGAGAAGGCGCGGCTCGACACGGAGGCCTTTCAAGTCTGGACGCAGGCAAAGCCAAAGAACGACTTCGCGATGTTTGCGCCATACCTGCAGCGCCAGCTCGACACGGCGAAGCGCGAGGCCGCGATGCTGGGCGAGCCGGACGCCTACGACTACCTCATCGACAAGCACGATCCCGGAATGACTGCCGCGCGCATCGCCGTGCTCTTCGACGAGCTAAAGCGCGACCTCGTGCCACTCGTGCGCATGATCGTCGACTCGCCGATCAAGGCCGACACCTCGAAGTTTACCGGCTTCCCCACCGAGTTGCAGCGCACGTTTTCACACGAGATCTCCGCGGCGGTCGGCTTCAACTTCGATCGCGGCCGGCTCGACACCGCTGTGCATCCATTCTGCTCGGGCGACGCGGCCGACACGCGAATGACCACGAAGTTCAAGGAGCACCTGCCGCTCGACTCCGTGTTCAGCAGCCTCCACGAGAGCGGGCACGCCCTCTACGAGCAGGGCCTGCCGATGGACAAACTCGGCACGCCGCTCGGCGAGGCTGTCGGCATGGGTGTGCACGAATCGCAGAGCCGTCTCTGGGAAAACCAGGTGGGCCGCGGGCGCGCGTTCTGGAAACACTTCGAGCCGCGCTTCCGCGAACTCTACGCGCCGCGGCTCGACGGTGTGTCGAGCGACGCGCTCTACCTCGCGATCAACCGCGTCGGCCTCACGCCGATCCGCACCGAGAGCGACGAGGTCACCTACAACCTTCACATCATCCTGCGCTTCGAAATTGAGAAAGGACTTTTCGCCGGCACGCTGAAGGTCGCCGATCTTCCCGGCGCATGGCGCGCGAAGGCGAAGGAAATGCTCGGGCTCGATCTCGCGAGCGACACCGAGGGCGTGCTGCAGGACGTGCACTGGTCCGGCGGCGCGTTCGGTTATTTCCCGAGCTACTGCATCGGCAACATGATCGCCTCGCAGCTCTGGTTCACGGTCCTCAAGGCGATGCCGGACGTCGAAAGCGATTTCGAGCGCGGCGATTTCTCGCGGCTGCTCGGCTGGCTGCGCACGAACATCCACTCGCACGGCAAACGCTACGACACCGAGGAGCTCGTGAAGCGCGTGACCGGGGAAAACATCTCGCCCAAGCACCTCATCCGCTATCTCACCGAGCGATACCTGCCGCTGTATTGCAAATGATTGAATTGGGGTAGCGCGCCCATCGCCGAGGGGCGCGGGTTCGATGTGTTCTGGCGATGAGGCGCGACGCGCCTCTCGGCGATAGGCGCGCTACCTCGAACTCAGGTCTCGTTTTTGTAGGTGGCGCACTTGTCGCGTCATTCTGCTGGCCAGCAGAACGCGGCGAGCGCGCAACCTACAGCGCTGACTGTAGGCCGCGTGCCCTCACGCGGCGCAACGCCGGACGCCCGGTGAGGGCACCGGGCCTACAACCCGGGCCCGGACAACCGTGTTGCGTGGTCGAGGTTTAGGCAAAGGCTCGGGCAAACAGGGCCCCCGGCGAAGAGCATTTACACGCGGCGGGGCATTTGTTACCCCCTTGCCCCTTACTCGACAAATCCCCGTCTGATTCGCATGAGCATTCCCTCCAAGCCCACCCAGTCCTCGCCGCTTCCCGGCGACGACCGCCACGTAGTCGCTGCCGGCACCGCCGGGGCGGAGGTCTCGTTTGAGGACCAGATCCAGGATTTCTGGAAGAAGAACAGCCGGTTCATCCTGTTGCTCGTGATCATCGGGTTGGCCGTCATCATCGGCCGCGAAGTCGTCCAATACATGTGGAAGGAGCGCGAGCGCGACATCTCCGAGGCTTATGGGGCGAGCGATTCATCGGAGAGGTTGAAGGCGTTTGCTGCCGAGCACGAGGAGCACGCGCTTGCAGGCTTCGCGCTCCTGCGCGTGGCCGACGAAGCCTACACAGCAAGCAATTACACCGAGGCGGCCGCCAACTACGAGAAGGCCGTCGCCCCGCTAAAGGACAGCCCGTTGGCCGTGCGCGCCCGCATCGGCGCAGCAATCAGCCAGGCGCTTGGAGGCGATCGCGCGAAGGGCGAGGCCGCGCTCAAGGCTCTCGCGGACGACTTGGCGATCATGGCTGGCCAGCGCTCCGAGGCGCGCTACCACCTCGCGACCCTCGCGATCGGCGACGGCAGACTCGACGAGGCACGCAAGGCGCTCGACGAAGTCGTGCAGACAGATCTCACCGGCTCGTGGGCGCAGCGTGCGTTCATGCTTCGCTCCAGCCTCCCGTCCGAGACGGTGAGTCCGGAGGCCGCCGCGCCCGCCACCGGCGAGATCCCAGAGCTCAAGCTGAACTTGCCCGGGTCGAATCCCTAAGCGGGGCCCGGTTCAGCTCGGCGTAAGTGGCGCGCTTGTCGCGCCACGCTCGCGGAAGTTGCGCGGCGAGCGCGCAATCTACGATAACGCGCGCTCGACCGGACTATACCCTATAGAACGCCTCGGCGTTGCGCACGTAGAGCCGTTGCAGTTCATCGGACGTGGCGCCCTTGAGCGCATCGTCGACCGTGGCGACCCATCGCGGGTAGCCTGTCGCCTGCGTCGAGACCGGCCAGTCGCCGCCGAACATCACGCGATCGAAGCCGAAGCAGTCGATCACGTGGTCGATGTAGGGCCGCAGGTCGGCTGCCGTCCACTTCGCGTGGTCGGCCTCGGTCACGAGGCCCGAGAGCTTGCACCAGACGTTGGGCAGCGCCGCGAGTTCGCGCATCTCCGCACGCCACGGATCGAGCAGGCCGGCCTTGATGTCGGGCTTGGCGATGTGGTCCAGGATAAACCGCACCTCAGGACACTGCCGCACGAGCTTCAGCGTGTTGGCGAGCTGCGTGTGGTTGATGCAGATGTCGAAGCTCAGGTCGTGACGCGGGAGCAACTGCACGCCGCGAACGAAATCCGGCCGCAGGCAGAACTCCGGGTCCGGCTCGAACTGGATGATCCGCCGGATGCCCTTCACGAGTGGATTCGATGCCAGTCGCGCGACAGCCTCCTCCGCCGCGTCGCCTCGCTCGAGCGGCGCCCACGGAACGATGCCGCGGATCCGTGGGTCGGTGCGCGCGACCTCGGTCACCCAATCTGCTTCCTCCTGAAACTGGGCAGAGTCGCACTCGCATTGCAGAAACACCATCTTCGCGACCTGCACCGGGCCGCACGCCGCGCGGTAGTCCTCAATCAGGTGGTTTCGGTTGAGCATCGGCACGCTCGCGAGCCACGGGTAGCGTAGCCGGCCGAGATCCCAGATGTGCAGGTGCGTGTCGACGATGGGGAATGAGGGCATGGGATTTTCGATTTTGGATTTTCGATTTTCGATTCAGGCGGACTCGCTTGCGCTCAGAGTGCTATGGCACGGCATGGCGACACGAATTTCACGAACTGGGTTTTCCTATCTCCTGTCGCCTGACTCCTGTTCGTTCGTATCCGTTACCATCCGTGGCTCCAGCCCAGAGCCTAAGGATTGACTTGATTCCTTAGCGGTTCGCCGCGCAGGGCGCGGACGACTTCCTCGGCTGCGAGTTTCTGCAACCGCGGGATGCTGCTCTCGCTATACCACGCGACGTGCGAAGTGAGCAGTGCGCGCGGCGCTGTGCGGAGCGGATGATCCGCGGGCAGTGGCTCGGTCTCGAACACGTCGATGCCTGCGCCCGCGATTGCGTCGCTGTGCAACGCCTGCGAGAGCGCGACAGTGTCAATCAGCGGACCGCGCGCGGTGTTCACAAGGATCGCGGTCTTCTTCATCGCCGCGAGGCGCGCAGCGCTCACGAAGTGACGCGTCTCCGCGGTCAGCGGCAGGTGCAGTGAGAGAATGTCAGCCCGCGCGAAGAGTTCGTCCGTTTCGACCTTTTCGACGCCCACGGCCTTCATCGTGTCCGCGCCCACGAACGGATCGCAGGCGATCCGCGTGCAACCGAAGCCTGCCATCATCGCATGGGCAGCGCGTGCGATCCGCCCAAAGCCCGCGGTGGCAAACGTCATCTCGCGAACCGGGTGCATCGGTCGGTCGGGCACGATCTTCCATGTGCCAGAGCGCACGCGCGCGTCGATTTGCGGGAGCTGTCGCGCCAGCGCGAGTGCGAGCGACACCGCGTGCTCTGCAACCTCGCTCACGCCATAGTCGGGCACGTTGCACACCGGGATGCCGCGCGCCTTCGCGGCGGCGAGGTCGACGTTGTCCACGCCGATACCGTAGCGAACGATCACCTTGCAGCGGGTCAGCGCGGCGATCACGGCGGCATCTACCGGCGCCCATTGCACGAGAAGTGCATCGGCGTCGCGCGCGGCGGCGATGATTTCGTCGGTCGTCTTGCACTGCGCGACGACCAGCCGCGCGCCGGCAGCGCCGAGGACGGCTTCCTCGTGTCGGAGGTTCGGAAATCCGTGGTCGGTGATGAGGACGGTGGGTTGTGACATGAGAAATGGAGAGGGTGGCAGGTCAGAGACCTGCCCTACTTGGAGCCGGCGATCTTGCTGGTCTGGCCGAGACCTTCGGGACCGATGCCGTTGTAGCCGCCGTCGACGGGTAAGTCGGTGCCCGTGATGAACGACGCATCGTCACTGAGCAAGAAGAGCACGGGGCCGGCCATCTCGATGGGATGCCCCATCCGGCCGAGCATGTGATACTGGCCCCACACAGGGTCCCACTTCGCGCGGTCGCCGCCCGCCGCCTTGTCGACCTCGCGCGTCCAGATCCATCCAGGGCTGATGCTGTTCACGCGGATATTGAATGGCGCGAGGTCGAGCGCGGCACAGCGCGTGAGTTGTGTGACCGCGCCTTTAGCCATGTTGTAGGTCCAGCGGTCCGGCTGGGCGACCCACGAGGAGATGCTCGACACGTTCACGATCGCCCCGCTGCCGGTCCTCTTCATCGGCTCCGCAGCGAGCTGGATCATCAGAGCGAAGCCGAGCGGGCCGACGTCGAACGAGTAGTGAAACTCCTCGCGCGTCGCATCGAGTCCCTTCGCGATGAAGGAGAACGCGTTGTTCACGAGGAAATCGAGCCGGCCGAAATGCGCGAGCGTGTCCGCCACGAGCTGCCGGCAGAACGCTTCGTCGGCCATGTCGCCCCCGACGATCAGCGGGTCGAAGCCGGCGTCGGCAAACGCGCGCCGGCCCTCCTCGACATCCCGCGGCAGACCGCTCACCGCGACGTGTGCGCCCTCGCGAAGCAGCTCGAGCGCGATCGCATGGCCGATTCCGTTTGTGCCGCCGGTGACGAGCGCGACTTTTCCGGCGAAGCGTCCGGCGATCGGTTTTCGTGAGGGGTTGTCGATCATGGCGTCAGGAGGGTGAAAGTGAAAGTGAGAGTGAAAGGAATCGGAGATCGGAGTTTGGAGATCGAAGATTGGAGATCGGAGTCGCTTTGAAGAGTCCTTCGACGCCGGGCAGGGCCTATAAGCCTGTCGAAACGGCTGCTCCGACAGTCGGAGGCTCGTGGTCGGTGGCCTGGTCTCTTGGTCGGTTAGTCCGTTAGTCTCTTAGTCCAATGGTCAGTGGTCCGTGGTCTCGTGGTCTCTTCACTTCGGAGTGAGAACCGCCTTTATGTCGGCACCCCTCGCGGCGAGCATGCGGTGGAAAGCTTCGACGCCGCTCTCGAGCGGGAACTGTTGCACCCAGGAGAGCGTTTCGATCCGTCCTGCCGCCATAAGGTCGATGGCTTCGCGCAGTTCGCCGATCGTTGCGGCATAGCTCCCGAAGACGAGCTTCTCGGGGAGCGTGATCGCGTAGCTGTCGAGCGTGAGAGCGTTTTCGTGCAGCCCGATCCACACGGCGCCGCCGCCGGGGCGCAGCGCGTCGAGCGAAGTGCGCTTTGTGACCGCGGCGCCGACGGCGTCTACCGTGATGTCCGCGCCTTCGCCGCTTGTCGCCGCTGCGACCACCTTCGCGACATCCTCCTCGCGTGGATTGATCGTGCGCGCCGCGCCGAGTGTCTTAGCGACTTCGAGACGCTCCGGGCTGAGATCGGCCACGATCACGCGCGCGCCGCGCAGCACCTGCAGCGCCTGTTGGCAGAACAGCCCGATCGGCCCCGCGCCGATCACGAGCACAGTCGCCGCGGGAAGGTGGCGCACGAGGTGGGTGACGTGGATCCCATTTGCGAGCGGCTCGGCGAGCGCCGCCGACACCGCAGGCAGTGCGTCGGGCCAGGGGATGAGGCAGCGCGCGGGCACGTTCACGTATTCCGCAAACGCGCCGGGTCGCTGCATGCCGAAGACCTGTCGCGCAGCGCACAGGTGCGTGTCGCCGCGGTTGCAGCGCTCGCAGCGTCCGCAGTGCACGATCGAGTGGCTCACGACACGCGCGCCGACGTTCCAGTCGTGCACCTCCGCGCTGGCCTCGACGACGGTGCCGCAAAACTCATGACCCATCACGAGCGGCGGCGGGCGGCGAGGGCTGTGGTTCTTGAACGACTCGAGTTCGCTGCCGCAGATGCCGCACGCCGCGACCTTCATCCGCACCTCGTCGGGCGCGGGCGCGATTGGGTCGACGTCGCGAATCTCCAGCCGGTCGAATGCGGGGTAGTGCAGGACGCGCATGGCCGGATGTTTCCGTGCCGAGCGGTCGAGCGATATGCAAGGGCGAATCGGCTGAAAATGTGCGCCTCCGTTTTCAGTGGCGAACAGGAGTCGGATTGCGGTGAAGCGCCAAAACCATAACCTCGCGGCGATCGCGAGCCCTTCTGGGTTGTTGGGCCGCGCGTTTCCTTGTGCAGGCGGGTGCTACCGGGATTTCCGGCGCGCCCTTGCGATTCACCACGAAATGCTCAGCAGATCGATCCCGTTGTGCTCGGGGTTGTACTTGAACTTGAGCTTCACGTTCGATCGCAACTTCAGGATCGTGCCGCCGTGCTTCCATGAGAATTTCTCCGCCTCCACTGCAAGCCGCTTACTCTCAACCGCAGCTTCAAGACCCCTCGGTAGGTTGGAGGTCACCTTGAATTCCGGCAGCACGAAGATGCCTTCTTCCGGATCGTGCGCTTCCATGATGTCTAGGGCGGAGTCCTGATTGGGCTGGAACTTGAAGTCCTCCGTCAACACCCGGGTCAACCACGAAACGCTTCTCTCAGGTTCCCCTGCGGCCATCGCCGATGTTACAGACGCCAATGTGATCATTGCGAGGAAACGCATCGGGGAAGAGACCGGTTGGCGAGGCTTCAAGGCTGGCGGCGTGTCCGATCAGACCCTGTCGAAGGACACGGGTTCCTCCCGGCGATCGACCGGGCGTCAATTCGAGCACGCGAAACTCAAGGCCCCGCATTTGCCCAGCCCTCAAGTTCGGCGACCGACTCCTGCGGCAGCGCGTGACGCCGGGCGCCGTCGAGGATTCGCTCGAGGTAGTCTGGTTTTGGCGGACCCTCGCCGCCGATGTCGTCGATGTAGATCAGCGCCGGCACCGCGTAGCCAAGCTCCGTGATCACTTCCACTGTCGCACGCCGATACATGCCCGCGGCGACACCCTCGTAGCGGTCGAGCGCGCGTTCGTCCGGTGCGGTCAGCGCGATCAGCACGCCGTGCGCCTTGCCGCCTGCGTGCGGCACAACACTCGCGTAGCCGCGCGACGTGATCACGAACCGGTGCTCCGCCAGCACTGCGCGGCAAAGAAAGTGCGACGTAGTGCAGCGCATCTTCAACTGCTCCTCGTTCATGTTCGACCCGTAGGCAAAGTAGAGGGTGGAGGTCATCCGGGTGGCGTGTCCGTGGCGCGTGAGACTCTCATGACTGCGAGTTCATCGATAATGCGGCGCGCCGACTCCTGGGGAGAAGCTGAAGTGGAGTCGATCACGTGCTCCGACTCAATTGCCGGGTATTCGAACGCGCCTTCGCGCTTCAGTTCGCGGTAGAAAGCGAGAGAGTTGAGCTTGCCGTGCTCCTTGCGTGAGGCGGCCTCCATCCGTGCCTCGATTTCCTCCTCGGAGCAGAGCACCTCGACGAATCGCACGGCGCCGCCTGCGCCAGCGACGCATTCGCGAAACCGTTCGGGAAACCCAGACTTGACGGTGCGCTCCGGATTGAAGGTGAAGACGAGCGATTCTCCCGCCGCGACGGCGTCGCCGATCAGGTCAAGCCACATCCGCTCGCGATGCCGCACGAACTCCGGGCTCCCAAACGGGAAGAGCGACAGAAGCAGGTCGACCACGAGGTGGTTGTGGAAGAGCGCAAACCCCGTGAGCGCGCACACCTCGCGCGCGATCGTGAGCTTGCCGCACGCCGGCGGCCCGTGGATGAAGACGACAGTGGCCGGGGTGGGCTGAACTGGTGATGCGCCGCTCATTTTTTCGATGGGTGAATTATCGGGGCGCGCCGAGAAGTGGAAGACAAGCTTGGGATTCGGCCCGGTCTTCTTGTGAGTCGGCTTTACGCCCGACGGGATTGAACACGATCGCAAACAGTCGGGCGTAAAGCCCGACCCACAAGAAGAGACGGACACACCATCAGTGGACGGACCACACGCGACCTGCATTGCTGGCCTTGCCGTCGAGTCCTGTTGCGGCTATGTTCTCCAACCCTGATGAAAACGATCTTTCGCACCGTTGCTCTGATTGCTGCATTCGTGCTCGCCGCCGCGGCGGCGCACGCCAGGCCGAGTCTCGGAATCGAGACGTGGACGTGTCGCGAGATGACTTTCGAGGAGACCGTTCTCTTCGCGAAGAAGCACGGCATCACGAATCTTCAGCTCTACCGGAAGCACATCAGCGCTTCGGATCCCGTCGAGGTGAACCTTCGCAAGAAAGCCTTTCTCGAGAAGCACGGCGTGAAGGCCTACACGTTCGGCGTGTGCCCGACGTCGATGGACAAGGAAGAGAACCGCAAGCTCTTCGAACTCGCGAAACTCTTCGGCGTGAAGCTTCTCGTCGTCGAGCCGGGCAACCTCGCCGAGTGGGACAACCTCGAGGAGCTCGTGAAGGAATACGACATCAAGCTCGCCGTCCACAACCACGGCACGGGTTCGGTCTATGGCAATCCGTCGACCGTGAAACACATGCTCGCGCAGCGCGACAGCCGCATCGGCGTTTGCATGGACATCGGTTGGGTGACTGCGGCGGGCTTCGACGCCGAGAGTGTGTTCAAGAACTACGGCGATCGCGTTTACGACATGCACCTGAAGGACAAGCGAGTCGACCTCGTCGATGGCAAACCTACGGCGGTCGATACGCACATCGGCCTCGGCAACACGAACTATGCCGGGCTCGTCGCTGCGATGAAGGAGGCCGGCTGGTCTGGCGTGATGGCGCTTGAGACCGACAGCGCGGAGTTCGCGAAGGACCCGACGGAGTTTGTCACGCGCGGAAAGAAGTGGTTCGAGGCGAATTTCGGGAAGTGAGTCCGCGTTAGGGATCGGATTGGGTCACGGAGAGCACAGAGGTCCGATCCGAGGTCACGGAGTCGGACATTGGCCACATAGAGGCACAAAGAGACACAAAAGACGGAGTGGATTGCCCACGGAACACACGGAACGACACGGAAGAATTTTCGTCACGGAGAACGCAGAGGCCTGACTGAGTTCACGGAGCAAGGCATCGAGCCGGGCGTTTGCCACAGATTTCACAGATGGTCACAGATTGCTTCTGAACTCATCCGCGATCATCCGCGTGATCCGCGGGAGAACTCCGAGTATTAGTCACGGAGCGCACAGAGATCCAATCGGAGGCCACGGAGCAATGCATCGATCTCTGTGTACTCCTTCTGTTCTCCGTGACCTCTGTGACGAAGAAATGGCCTCCCTGCTTCGCAGAGGCTTCCACCGTCGCTCGTTCAGGCGATCTGGCTTTTGATGAGTTGCAGCAATCCGTCTGAGAGTCGCCAGTCGAGCAGGAAGTCGAGAGAGACGGCCTGGTGGATCAGGACGAGGAGCCAGAAGGCGACCTGGAACGAAACCTTCGATGTCTTGTGCCGATATCTTCGCTGGGCGAGAAGCGCGCCGGGCCATCCACCGGTCAACTCCATCAAGTGAAGCGTCGCCTCGGAGACACGCCACTCGCCTGTCTGCGCACGCTTCTTGTCGCTTCGATAAGCGAGAAATGTCAGGAGCGAAACAATCACTGGCACACCTGCAAGCAGCCTCCATTCGCTGGAAAATGCGAGCCGGCTCAACGCGATCGCAGGAAGCACGAGCAGGATACCGAATGCGATCCATGCGCCTATGCCGATCGGGGCAGGGCGGAACGCGCGCGAGTCATGCCTCGGCGCGTTTGCTGGATTCGCCATGGATCCCAAGTCAGACGGCAGATTGTCTTTCTTGATTCCGCTCTGTCACTCCGCCTTGAAACCCTTGCCAGTCGCGGCCCAGTAGATGCCGCCGTAGACGTGGTGGAGGAAGATCGGCTCCGAGTAAGTTGCCGGGAGGTGTCCGAGCGCGGTCTGGAATGCGCGGCCGCCGTCATACTCGTGATACCAGGAGATCGGGTGGAAATCGCCCATGCCCTCGCCCTTCTTGACGCCCCAGTTGGCATCCGGGTTGTAGGTCGTCTCGTCGACGGTGAGCAGCACCTTGGGTCCCTCGGGCAGCTCGGTCTTGAACTGATACCATTCCTCGGTGCGCAGGGAGCGCGGAGCGAAGAGGTCCATGCCGGGGAAATTGCGATCCTGCACGACGACGGTGGCGGTCTGCACGGCGGGGTGAATGTGGAACTGCGCGCCGAGCATCTTCGTATACCAAGGCCAGTCGTATTCCGTGTCGGTGCCGGTGTGGATGGCGGCGAAGCCCTTCCCCGACTGGATGAAACGCTCCACTGCGGCCTGCTGCTCGTCGTTGAGGACGTTGCCGGTGGTGAGCAGGAAGATGATGACATGGAAATCGGCGAGGCCCTTGTCGGTTATCACGCTCGCCATGTTGTTGGGCCAGACGAGTTCGAAGTCGTGCAGCTTGGCGAGGGCCTGCATGGCGGGGACGGCGGCCACCATCGAATCGTGGTGCCAGCCGTCGGTCTTGGTGATGAGGAGTGCCTTGAACTGCGCGGCGAACGCGCCGGAGGCCGACACGATTGAGAACAGAGCGAGGGTAAGGAGGAGACGGGGCTTCATGGTTCCGCCATTCCGTCACTCTGTGGCCCGGAAAACGAATCAATTCTCAACCGGAATGATTCACTCCCCGAGCGGGATCACCCGACTGGCCTTGGCCAGCGAAGTCCATTCGGGAGGATGGTCTTCTTCGGAAAGATCCGCGTAGACGGTGACCGTGACGCGTTTCGGCAATCTCACTTCGGCGAGCATCTCTACTTCGCCCGTGCCTTTCGCGACCTTTTGCTGGCCAAGAACGATGAAGCGCCCGGGCTCTTCGAGATCGAAGCCGAGCGACACCTCGCCGCGCTCGGTGCTCCGAAGCGTGTAACCCACACGCACCTTGTAGGAGGTGAATTCGCTGTCGGGCTTCTTCTCCGACTGGACATCGATGATCGCCACCGTGTCGGGCCGAAGCGTGGGTCCTGATGAGCAACCGGCAATGAGCGCCATCAGACCCGCGGCGAGGAACAAGCTGAGCAGTGTGCGTTTCATGGGAGTAGACTATTCGACAATTGCAGACGGCTCAAACCGCGCATGGGGTAAGCGTGGAGATTCAGACGCTCACGAAGCGCCGAAGTGCCGTGCCGGCAACAACGGCAAACGCTCACTTTCGAATAGGACGCGGGTTTCTGGAACTTGCAGATTGCATCAGCCCTTCGAGAAATGCCTGTGCTTCCCGCGACGTCCGGCGCACCTGCCAGAACGCCTTCACCACAATGAGCGCGGTGACGATCGGAAGCAGCCACGAGAGCCACCATGGTCCTTTCCAATTCTCGGGGTCGATGAACATCGTTACGGCAAACAGCGCCGCGAACGAGACGAACACGAAGACCGAAGGAAACCAATATCCGACGGAGGTGGTGACGGTGGCACGGATAGTCAGCACGCCGTCCGTCTTCGTGACGCGCGCCTCGCACTTCGGTCCGAACGAGACGCCGCCTCCTTCGACGCCGGGGTCGAAGGTCCGCTCGCGCCATCGCATCACGCCGCATTCCGCGGTGCCCTCGATCCCGTCGCTCGCGCGCGGCGGATGCTCCTGCGGCTCGACCGCCCCGACGAACGCCGCGAGCAATTCCTCAGGCGTGACGGTTGTCCGGCGGTTTACCTCCGGTGGGTTCACGGAGCTGAGTCTCGCAAGAGAGTCGGAGAGCAGATTACGAAATGAACGCCGGCTTCCGGTCACCGTTTGCTCGTCGGCTCCTTGAGTTGAGATGAAAGTGTCAGCACGGTGCCACTCGTTCCGAACCGGGTGAGTGTCACGACTCCGATCACTTCGCGATCTTCTCGCGGTGCGAGGTGAATGTCTTCCACCTGGCGCCCTCTCGGCAGTAGCTTCACCCCATCGTCTCCTTGTGTGATCTCTTCAGCGACAATTGTCACGAACACAGCCAATGCTTCGTCAGTGTAATTCTTGATCCTGAAGGAGTAGGGAGAGGTGCTTCCGTCGATAGTCCATTTGAATTCGGAAACGACGGCTCGCCGCTCGGCTTGAAAGGTGAACACGAGCGCAAGCGCCGCACAAACGGTGACCAACAGAACCAACGATATCTTCCAGCTGATCATCGCCTTCGGCTTCATCGCAGTCGTGTTGTAGACGATGCCCGCATACTCGTCAGGCGTTTAATCCACGGGCAGGTCCGTCCGGGGCATGGATCGCGGTTCACATCTTCAGGAAATCTTAAAGGTCCTTGCCGGGCAAGAGTGGGACTACTTTCGCTTCTCGTAGCGCAGTTCAATCAGCACCGTGTCGCCGATTGTGATTTGCTTCGTGCGCCCATCGGGTGAGTAACCGATCGACTCGTAGAAGAATCGGGCGCTGTCGTTTCGCTCAAGCACCCAGAGGACGATACGGCTGACGCCGCGGTTCCAAAGCTCTTTCTCAGCATTTGCCATCAGCGCGCGGCCAGTTCCCTTCCGCCATGATTCGGCAGCCACGTAAAGTGCGTAGACTTCGCCGTCGCTGTTTGCATCGTCGTCGCGGCCGGCGCCCATCGAAACCCAGCCATCGATCTGACCATCGCGCTCGTGGACGAAAACGAGCTTCGGGTTCGCCTCGATTCGACTGCGCCAGCGCGCCAGGTGCTCCTCCACCGACATCGACGCGAGGAACGAATCGGGAACGATCCCGAGATACGCCGCGCGCCACGTTGCGACGTGGATTTCACTGATCCGGTCAGCGTCGGCCGGAGTGGCAAAGCGAATCATGATCGGTTCGATCCCGGCACCGAGGGTGCCAACGCCTTGTCAGCCCTCTCTTTCACCTAACTCCTCTCGGGTCCACGCTGGATCCCGTCGCATATCCAGGATGGCTGCCACGCGGACAAATTCGTCGGTTTGGTCGTAGTAGATCGCAAACGGGAATCGCTTGGACAGGGCGCGATGAAAACCGAAGTGGATTGGATGAATTCCCGCGTGCAGTCGAAGCGACTCAATGTCCGAAAGGAGAGAGTCGAGAAAGTATACGCCCACGCCCCGTTCACGGCTGTCGTAAAACACGCGCCCCGCTTCGAGGTCTTCAACGGCTTCATCGAGGACGATGACAGCCCGCTCGTGCATCAGCGGAACTTCTCGCGAATCTGGTCGAGCGTAAGAAACCGGGCATCCGGAGACGCAAGGCGCTTCCTCCGACCCTCGAGCACAGACTCATGCCACGCGGGCGACGATGGCTGGCGGTCCTCGCTGCAGATCGCATCCCAAAGCTGCTCCATCGCGGCCAGTCGCTCGCTCGTGGACATCTTCTTAATCTCCGCGATGCTCATGGAATTCAGGTTATCCGCGGAGCACAGGTGCGCAAGTCGGGCTTTGCCGATGATACGCTGGATTGCGCAGGTCTGTTTCCTTCCGCGTATTCCCTGTGTATCAACCCGCTACACTTGCGTCTCGCCAGCCAGCGTGTCCACGAGGTCGGTCGCCGTCTGCGCGGTGGCGGTCATCTGATTCGCGAGGCGATTGCGCATGATAAAGTAGGCGACCATCGCGGGGATGCCGATCACGAGGCCTGTGGCCGTGGTGATGAGGGCCTCGCCGATGTCGCCCGCCAGCAACTCGGGCCGACCCATGCCGCCGGTGGAGATCGTCTGAAACGCGCCGATCATGCCGGACACCGTGCCGAGCAGCCCGATCATCGGCGCGACCGTTGCGACGACATTGAGGTAGTTGATCCACTGGCCGATCACGCCGTCCTCGACCTCGAGCGTCTCCGCGAGGCTCGCCTCGATGTGCGACTTGCCTGCGTCGTGCTCGGCGGGACGCGCTCGCTGGAGCGATGCGGCAAGCGCGTTGGCGAGAACGGTGCGGCTGCCTGTGATCATCTGCCGTGCGGCGGCGACGTCGCGCGCTGCGAGCGCCTGGCGCAATTGCGGGAGCAGCGGATCGGGCACGAACCGCGGCCGCTTCGTCTCGCGCCACGTGTGGTAGATCAGGAAGAACATGATCAGCGAGCAAAGCCCGAGCGGCCACATCGCCCAGCCGCCCTGCGCAATCAGGTTCCAAAGGCTTTTCGAGGGCGGCGCGGTGTCCGGTGCTTGTGCGAATGCGGGAAGGGCGATGACGAGTGCCGTCGCGAATGCGACAAAGAGTCGGCGGAACGGGTAGCGCGGGTCTTTGACCCGCGTCGGCAGGTCGAAGACCTGCCCTACGTGGCTGGTGCTTCGGGATCTCATGGGATTCATGATTCGGGGATGTTGACGATGAGCTTGCGGACTTGGTCGAGGCGCAGATGCAAATCGGGTTTCTTCGAGGATCCCGGCGCGGGGAGGCTGCCCGCTCGCGCAGACGCGGACAGGTCCGGCTCCGCGAAACCCGCGGGCCACGCGAGACCGCGCTCGTCCATGCCGGCGCGCAGCCGCGCGGCAAGCGCGTCGTCGCCGAGCCGGTGTGCGGCGGTCGTCGCGATCGCGTAGCACGCGTCGAGGTGCGGCGGGTTTTCGAACGAAGAGTAGGCGACCGGCTGCATCGCGATCCAGAGCGCGTCGTCGTTGCGCGATGCGCGAAGCTCAATCTCGCCGAGGATCCGCCAGCCGAGCGCGGACGGGCCGTCTGGCTTGGCCCTCGCGCACCACTCGCGCGCGAACGTGCGTGCCTCGTCGACCAACCCAAGCTGCCAGTGACCGAGGAGGATCGCATCGGCGAGTTCGCCGCGGCGATCGGCCGCGGTCTCGAGACGCTCGAGTCTGCGCGCGAGCGCGATGCCGTCGATCTCCGCGCCAGTGCGCATGCGCACCTCGACGAGCGCGAAGAAGAGTCCGAGGTCGGAAGCGCTCAGAACCTCGAGATAGGGGCCGCGCTGGCGGGCGAGCGTCTCGAGCGCGTCGCGAGCCGCCTGCCAGCGCTCGTTCGCCACGTGGTCGGCCGCGGTGGCTGTGAGTTCGTAGCCGGGGAAAACGATCGCCTGCACATCCGCGCGATTGAAGCGCCGTGTCACTTCGCCGGCATCGCCTTCGCGCGACATGAGCACGACTTGGCCGCCCGTGTATCCGCGAAGCTCGCCTTTGAATGAGCGACCTTGTGCGTTTGTGACCGTGGCCTCGCCAGCGGTGGGGAGGAAGGCGTTGGATTGCGAGGAACCGGGGAGAGCGAGGAGCGAGGCAAGCAGGACGATTAAGACCCGAGGATGCGAGGCAGCGAACATGCGACACGGGAGCGCCTGATTTCCTCCGGATGTAGCCCTGGCCGTGAGGCCAGGGACCAGGTCGCAACGTCCGCGGCACGTCCCGCTGCTCACGCAGCGGGCTACATTTCGGAACGCGCGAGTGCGCATTATGATCCAAATGGGAATATTTGATCTTCTCACGGCGCTCCCTCCGGTTCGGGCTTCGGCGCGGCCAGCGCGATGATTTCAGGATCTGCGCGCAACCGGTCGCGCGCGGCGATCGCGGCGGGGAAGGGGACCGTTCCCGCGAGTGCCGTCTGCGCGGTGAACTCTTCGAACGTCCGCAGCGCGGCGGGCTTGTCGCCGCGCTTCTCGAAGAGATTGCCGCTGCGCATGTAGGCGTCGGCCACGAGGTCTGCTTGCGCGCGGTAGAGTGTATAGACTCGCTGGTAGTAGGCGATGGCTTGCGCGCTGTCGCCTGCCGACTCGCGAATTGCGCCGAGCGACGAGAGCGCCTCGGCATGTGGACGGCCGCGCGCGGACTTCAAGCGCAGCAGGCCCTCAAGGCGCTCGGCCGCCAGGTCGGTCTTGCCGAGCGATGCGAGCAACTCCGCCGAGTCGAGCGTCGCGCGCGTGCCAAGTGGGTGAGTCGGGGTTTCTGTCACGATTCGCTCGAGCCAGTCGAGGGCGCGTTCGCGGCGACCTTCGGCCAACGCGATCGTGGCGAGACCGTGGTAAGCCCACGCGCGCTCGAACGACGCCGGATACTCCTCGAGTAGTCGCGTGTAGTAGTTCGCTGACTCGCCGGAGCCGATCGATTGCAGCGCGGCGCCGACGCGTCCGAGTCCCCCGGGATCGAGGCGCTCGACGGGCACGCGGCCCGCGATCTCGAGCAGGACGGTTTCTGTCTGATGCGGTCGGTTCGCCTTCGTGTGCGCGTCGGCGAGCCAGAGGCTGTAGCGCGAATAGAGCGTGAGCTTGCCGGCGACGGCCGCCGCCTCCCGCTCCGACTCGATCCAGTCCGCGAAGACCTTCGTGCCGAGCAGGCCCGCGGCAGCTACAGAACCCGCGGCGTCCGCGATGCGTGCGCGGCGGTGTAGTCGCTCGAGTGCTGTGATGAGCGGCTGGAACTCGCCCGAGCGCGGGTCGTTGCCGAAGCGTGCGATTGCGTCGAAGAAGACAGGAAACGCCTCGCCTATCCGCTCCTGTTGCGTGCGCGCCCAGCCGATCCAGTAGAGCGCTTCACCGACGCGTGCATCGCCGGGGAGATCGGGCCGCGCAGCGTAGCGCGTGAAGAAGTCGGCGAGCTTTTCGTATTCCTCCTCGGCGCGCAGGATCTTTCCGGTCTGGAAAGCGGCATAGACAAAGAGCGTGCCATTCTCCGGCGGCACCTCGGCAAACTTCACCTTCGCCTCGTCGAGCCGGCCGAGCGCCATGCAGACGTCGCCGAAGAGCACGCGCGCTTCATCCTCGCGCACATGATGCGGAAATTGTTCTAGGAAATCCGCAGCGGCATCCGCAGCCTCCTCGTTGCGACGCAGCGCGTAGAGCGTGGTTGCACGGCGGTGCAGTATCTCGCCCTCGAGCGGGCGATCTTTCTCGGACTTTGCGAGAGACTCGAGTTCGTCGAGCGCCTTCGGGTAGTTTTTCTCGAAGTAGTGGGCGAGTGCGTGCCACAGCCGCGCGCTCGAAGCGAGCGGTCCGTTCGGGAACTCGTTGTAACACTGCGCGAATTCTGCGCGGGCCTCTTCGAGCCGGTTGAGCACGGCGAGGCAGTAGCCGCGTGTGAAGATGAAGCGCGGCCGCATCTCGTGCTCGGGGTAGTGAAGAATCAAGTCGCCGAGCACTTCGACCGACTCGGCATGCCGCTGCTGCTCAAGGTGCGCCTGCGCGATCATATAGAGCGCGGTCGGCGCGAGCTCGGAGAACTGGTTGCGCTCCACGAATGCGCGCGCGATCGCGAGTGCCTCGTCCCAGCGGTTGAGCGCGGCTGCGGCGAGGATCCAGCGGTAATGCGACTCGGTGCGCAGCGTGGCGTCCGTGTCTGCACCGGTGGCGAGTCCCTCGAGCAGGAGCCACGCTTCGTGTGTTCGCCCGCCAAGGAGGAATGAATGTGCCTGCCGCATCCGCAACGAGTGAGTGTAGTCCTCGGCGGCCTCGAGGGAAACGAGTTGCGACTCCACGCGGCCGATGAGTCCGCGATAGAAATCGACCCACACAGCGCCCGCGCCGGCCGCGGCGGATGGCGCGCGCTCGGCGAAGACGCGCCGCAGATCCGCGAGACGTTGGCGTTGCGCGACGACGAGCCGCTCCTTCGGAAGCACGAGCCGGAATGCGGCAATCGCATCGGCGGCATCCCCCGCGGCAAGCCAGCGGTCGCCTGCCTGCATCGCGGAAAATGCGAGCATCCCCAGTTCGGGCATCGTGTCGATGGCCCACGGGCTGCCGAGCAACAGCTCGCGCGTGCGCGGAGCGTCGGAGACTTCGATCGCGCGCTGCAGTGCGCGCAGCCGCGCCTGCGTGCGCAGGAGCGAGGAGGGTGCATTCGCAGCGACGTCGGCGAGCACGGCGTGGCCCTCTGCGTCGCGGCTGAGCTTGAATAGCAGTTCCGCGCGCTGGCCTTGCGCGAGAGCGGCTTGTGCGGTGCCGCCGAAGTCGGTGATGAACTGGCCGAAGCGTTTCTCGGCGTCTTCATTGCGTCCTTCGCCCATGAGCGCGAGGGCCGATGCGTATAGGACGAAGCTGCGCTGGCCTGCCTCGTCGGGAAAGCGCTCGAGGAATTCGTCGAAGCTCCGCGTGGCGTCGCTCGCGCGGCCTGCGCGGAGCTGCGCGTAGCCGCGAAGCGGAAGCACCTTTCGCGGGAGCGTGCCTTCGGTCCACTGAGGTTCGCGACCGAAGTCGCGCTCGATCACGCCGAATGCATCGGCCGCCGGGGCGAAGCGACCGCCGCCGAACTCAGTGACCGCGCGCTCGAGGAGTTGCGGGAGCGTTTCGGCGGTGAGCTGCGGCGACGAAGCGTTTGAGCGCGTCTGCGCGGCAGCCTTCGCGGCACACAGAAACAGGAATACTATATAGGGGATGGCGGCTCTGTAGAACACGCGCGCCGGGAGAGTCGGGGGCAGGCGCGGATGAGGCAACTCTGGAGTGAAGCAGGTTCCCGGGTCTCGGGTCCGGGCTCTCGGATCGGAGGTAGCGCTCCTCTCTCCGAGAGGAGCGTGTCGCGAAGCGCGCGGTGGATAGGGATGGGTGCCGCGGCCCAGCACGGATTTCCTGCTTCGCCTGGTTTTCTCCCTGCGCTACGCTCGGGCCGGGGAAACGTCGCTCGACGCGCTGACTCGCGTGATCTGACGAGCAAAAGACTTAGCCGAACGCTCCCCTCGGAGATGGGCGCGCTACCTTACCCCCAATCCGCAATCAATCGCTCAGCCGCCGAAGTAGACCTTGTCGACTGCGTAGTTCAGCTCGGCCCATCCGGTGACTTTGAATCCGCCGCCGGACGTGAGATTCTCGAGGTCTTTGTCGTAGCGGAAGCGGTAGCCGTTGCCAGTGACGCGGACCGAGCGGCCGACAGCGGCGCCGGCAATATAGCCTGAGGAGCCGCCGCCGTTCATGACGAGGTCGGCGTTGGGCGCGTAGAGGGCGCCGGTGAGGTTGCCGTTGCCGCCGACATCAATCGACTGGCGGGCGCCCGCGGCGTAGGCCGCTTGCGTGAGGGTGCCGTAGACTTGAAGGGCGGATGGTTTATAGGGCGCGTTTATGGAGCCGTTGCCGCTGATTGAAACGTTGCCGCCGACATAGAGCTTCGCGTTACCGACACCGGTGTAATCGGTGTTAGTCCAGAGGCTGCCCGACTTCGTCGAGACCGTGGTGGTGCCGTCGAGCACGACGAGCGCGCCATTGCCCGCGACGGAAAAGTCGGTGGCGACATCGAACTCAACCGAACCGACGATCATCAGCGTCGTCCCATTCGGAATGTTCACGGACGTGAGCTGGTATCGCACGGTGGAAGTGCCTGTCGGGTCGCCCACGATGATCAGGTTCTGCGAGTTGGCGGCGGGGAGAGAAGTTTCGATGATCGTGCCCGCCTCGGGCGGCGGAACGGTGACGTCGGGAAAGTCCTGCGTGTAGTCGTAGGCGATCCGGTTCGTGTCGATCAGGTTCGATCCTTTTGTGACGACGCCGTCCTGGCCAGCTGCCGTTGTGGGTCCGAGGATCTGTCCTTGGATCGTGCTCATGAAGCCCGACTGCTCGGAGGCGCCGATGGCGACGTTGCCATAGATGTCAGCCGCGCTGCCGAGCACGAGGTCGCCGATCTCGATCGCGGTGCTCGCGACCGTGATTTCATAGCCGCGCGGCGAGGAGACCGGGTCGCCCAACGAGGAGCGGTAGCTGTCGATCTCGCCGCCGGTGAGGATGAGGCGGTCCTTGGCGACGAGGCCATTTGCGAACAGGCCGCTGGTGGAGAGGCGCACGCGGATCTGCTTGCTGACAGCCGAGCCGCTCGGCGGCACCACGACACCTTCAGCGACGACTATCGGGTTGGGACTGTCTGCGGCGGAGACGCGGATTCTGAAGAAGGCCTTGTTGCCCTGGGAGTCGGTGTAGATCGGATTGTTGACACTGCCGACGTAGTTGCGGGTGGTGGAGTCGCCGGTCCAATCATTCGTCGGGAGCGTCCAGGTGTTCTTCAGGCACCAGACCGCATACTCGGCGCCGGACTCGGCGAGGTTGAATGCGGTGTTGAGGTGGAAGGTGCGCTGCGTGTGGCGCATCGACTGGGTGGTGAGGGAAATGTATCCGCCGGCGAGCGCGGCCAGGGCGATGCCAAGCGTCATCGCGACAACCAGCACCGAGCCGTTGTTGCCGCGTGCGCGGTTGAGGGCCGGGGTCCGGCCGAGGTCGTGGGAGGGATTCATGGGTCGAAACGGGTCGAGGCTGGGAAGGCCCGAATCCTACAGGAAGGGGCGCCCGGAGTGGATGAGGTGTATGCCCTGTGTGGAGGAGAAATACCCAACGAATGTTTCGGGTGCGCCGCTCGGGCCGAACGGGCCCTGCGCCAGGGCCGAATGTGTTGATGCGCTGTCTGCCTGAGAGGGGCCGGGACTCGACACGGCAACCAAGCGCAGTGTGTGCTCCTGGATGCGTTGATATTCCGCAACTTCCACGATCGCCGTCTGGGAGCGACAGCGTCCGCGGTGTTCCCGTCGACGAGGGTCGAGCGCCACAGACAACCCCGGCTTTTGCGTCCTTGCGAGCGGCTGTGAAAATCTGGCGCAAAGTCAGCCCCGGAGCGAGCCGACCGACCGCCGACGGTCGTCGCGCGTTGCGCGCGGGCGAGGGGCCCGGCAACGTCCCTCCTGCGCGCATGCGAACACTCGAGCTCAAGATTCCCCCGATGCTCGTCGCCGCAATCGCGGCGGGCGTGATCTGGCTCGTCGCGCGCGCGGCGCCCGCGCTGCGTTTGGAGATTCCATTGCGCGGCGTGTTAGCGGTGGTGATAGCCCTCGCGGGCTTTGGGGTCGCGATTGCGGGAGTGGTTTCATTTCGCCGCGCGCGCACGACTGTGAACCCGCTCAATCCTGCCGCGGCTTCGGCGCTCGTGGTGTCGGGCCTCTACCGCGTGACGCGAAGCCCGATGTATCTCGGCGTGCTGCTTTGTCTTTTAGGATTGGTTGTCTGGTTCGGCAGCGTGCCCGCGCTGGTTGTTCTCCCGCTGTTCGTCGCCTACATGAACCGTTTCCAGATCATCCAGGAGGAAGCCGCGCTGCGCGCGCTCTTCGGCGCGGAGTTCGATTCCTACCGCGCGCGCGTGCGGCGGTGGATTTGAGCCGGCTGGTGAACGGAGCGCCGGAAAAACTGTTTGTTCGCACTGCGCGCGCGGCTAGAATCGGCGCTCCGTCGCCATGAATTCCCGAATCCTCTTTCTCCCCATGCTCCTCGCGTCACTTTGCGCGCACGGCGTGCAACAGGCCACCTACAACAGCGCGGGGAGCCTCGCCTCGCTCATCACCGATGGCCGCGAGATTGCGGTGCACTCGGAACTGTCGCTCCGCTTCACCGGCGGTCCGGTCGTGAACGTGCAACCGGCCGACCAGCGCGCGAACTCCACGAGGCGCGGCACTGATCTCGCGTGGACCGGCCTCACCACCTTCGCGAACAACCAGCAGGCATCCTACGGGATCGAGTGGACCGAATCCGGCGAAGGGGTCGCGATCGCCGCGACGGTCGTGCCGGGAGGGCAGGGCGACGGTGCGACGCGTTCGCGCGCGCCGTTGCTCGCGGACTCGCTCGAATTCGTAATCGATCTGCAGCGCGATGTTTGTGCCGGCTGGCGGATCGGCACAGGAGGCGCGGAGTTGCCGGCAGAGCAGAAGCCGGCGGAAGCAGCCTTCCATCACGAGACAACACAGCAACTCTTGCTCGTCGACCCGCAGGACAACTGGCGGCTTGCGATCACGCTCGACCGTGCGCGCTCGATCTCGATCGAGGACGTGTGGCAACAGCACTGGCAGGGCGACCGACGCCTATTTCGCGTGCGCGTGCAGCTCGAGCCGGGTCCGCTCGCTGCGGGCACGGAGCAGAAGTTTGGCGCGAAATTCAAGCTCACGGGCCGCGCATCGGCGGCGCCCGTGCAGATCGCGGTCGACACAGCTGATCGGCTGTTCCCGTTCGATGGATTCGGCGCGAACTACTGTTTCAACACGCAAACGCCGGTCGCGGACTACATGCTCGACGAGCTGCACCAAGCGTGGGCGCGCTTCGAGTTCAAGGGCATGCTCTGGGACCGCGAGCGCGAGAGTCCCGGCCCGGCGCTCGTGCGCGACTTCGAACTCATGCAGCGCGTCGACCGGATGGGAATCCCGTGGGTGCTCAGCCTGTGGCGCTTGCCGGAGCGCTACTACGCCGACCCGAATCAGAAGACACCGGGCACGTTCAACCGTCAGATCGCCGCTGACGGCTGGCCGGAATTTCTCGATCTGCTCGGCAGCTACCTCCTGCACCTCAAGGAGCGTTACGGTGCCGGGCCGGATTTCTATTCGTTCAACGAGCCCGACCTTGGCGTCGACATCGGCTTCACCGGCGAGACGCACCGCGACATGGTGAAGCGCATCGGCGCGCATCTCGAGTCACTCGGGCTGAAGACGAAACTGCTCCTCGGCGACACAGCAAACCCGCGCGACACGCATCGCTACGTGCTTCCCACCGCGGCCGACGCAGAGGCGATGCGCTACGTCGGCGCTGTTTCGTTCCACAGCTGGTTCGACGGCTCACCCGCGCAATACCGCGCGTGGCGCGATGTCGCGCGCTGGCTCGACCTGCCGCTCATCGTCGGCGAGGCGGGCGTCGATCCCGGCGCATATCGCAACCGCACATTCGACAGCTACGCCTACGGCCTCGGCGAGATGCGCCAGTATCAGGAGCTTCTGCGCGACGCGCAGCCCGCCTCGCTTCTCTTCTGGGAGTTCACCGAGGACTACGGTCTCGCGTTTCCTGATGCCGACGGGCGAGTCGTGCCCACCTCGCGGTTCTGGCTGATGAAACACTTCACGAACCTCACGCCGATGAAGAGCGAAGGCGTCGCGAGCAGCAGCGACCGACCCGACGTGCTCGTGAGCGCGTTTGTGAAGGGCAACGCGATCACGGTTCACATCCTCAATACAGGCCCCGCGCGAAAGGTCACGGTCGCCGGTTTGTCAGCGGGCGGATGGAAACGCGTGACGACGACCGAGACTGTCGACTGGGAGGAAACGGTGTTCGCAGGAGTTGTCCCATCGCTCGACGTGCCGGCGCGCAGCTTCACCACGCTGGTGAAGGAGAAGTGATGAGGACCAAGTGCAGATTTGGTGCCGTGGCTTCGAGATAGCACCACGCTAATCTCCACCTACTGAGTGAGCCATGCGGTCAAAGATCTGCAGATCATCCGGCTTGAAACCGCGTGATGTGGCCTGACTCGACGCGATCGACTGCGAGGCTGTGCAAGCTCAGTTCGCGTCGACTGGCGACCAGTTGTAAGCGCGGATCTTGTTTTCCATCATCTGCGGGATGAGGAGCAGCTTCTTGTCGATGAGGTAGGCGTGATCTGCGGTGCCTTGTCCGAGATTCAGCAGCGGCGAGGTTTCGCCGTCGGCGGTGACGTGTAACACGTCGCCCGTGAGCCAGTCGGTGACCGTGTAGCCGCCGCGGCCATCGGGCTCGAGTCCGTCGATATGGCATACCGGCTTGGTCCCGAGGCGGCCGAGCGACTGATCGGCATACGATAGAGTTGAAATGTGTCCCAGTTGCTCCTTGCCGTCTACGACTACGGCCCAACCGCCGAGCAAGAGCCGGTCCTTTTCCGCCTTCAGGCCGTTGAGCCAGCCTGTCTTGGTGCGATCGAGTTTGTGCCACGCTTCGAACCTGCCGCCGCTCAATCGGAAGATCGTGCCGAGCCGGCCGCTGCTCACGTAGACGTTGCCATCGGCATCGGCGGTGCAGTCGTTGAAGTCGCCTTTGCCATCGTCCGGCGCGTGCCACGCGTGGATCTTTCCTGCGGCGATGTCGACTTCGGCGAGTCCTGGATCGTCGCCTACGTAGAGCCGGCCATTCGCCAGCGCGAGGCCCTTGGGATCGGTGAGGCCCGTCACCCATTTAAGCTCGAGGATTTTTCCGTCGAGCGACACCCGGCTGATAAAGCCATCGCTCCCCGATGAGCCTTCGCCGAACGTGCCCATGTTCGACACGTAGAATTCGCCGCGCGACTCATTGAGGACGATGGACTCGGGTCCGATGAAGCCGTCGGTTTCCCAAACGAGCTCGGGGGTTTTGTTGGCGAGGCAAGAGCCGGCGATGATGAGGCAGGACAGGGCAATGATTGGTCTCATGGGGTTGTGGCGGTGAAGGGTATCGAGCGACGGTAGCGGCGGCATCACCGGGCGCAACACCGCGACCATGGAGTGGCGGCGCGTTCGCAAGATAGCGCTTTGCTCCCCGAGAGGTGCGTCGCGCCCCCACCAGATGGCAACAACACCTCGCCTCTCCCTGGCGAATGTCACCTAATAGGTGACATTCACTTTCCTCAAAATCCGATCGACCACGGAAGGCCCCGTCTCGCGACATGGTAGCGCTCTTTTCTTCGAGAGGAACGCAGCGCCCCCAAATCGGTGGCAACAACACCTCGAGTGCTCCCACGCGAATGTCACCTAATAGGTGACATTCACTTTCCCCGAAAAGTCCGGCCCGCAATGGAGGGCACCGCCTTGCGACAATAGAAACGGCGGCGCATGGGTGCCGCCGTTGGGATTGTTGAGCGCGAGGTGGGTCCTCAGTTGCTCGATGTCAGTCAGCCTTTCACCGACATTTGGTTCTTCACGGATTTCACGCCGCGCACCTTGCTCGCGAGGTGGGTGACGAGCGTGCGCTCCGCGTTCGAGCTGGCTTCGCCCTCGATCGCGACGACGCCGTCCTTCGTGGTGACGTTCGTTCTCATCGCGCTCGTCGATTCATGCGACAGCAGCGCATACTTCACCTGTGCGGTGATCGACGCATCATCGATTCGATCCGAGACGGTGCGCGCGTCAGACGGAGGCTTGGGAACGCTGAGTTGATTGTCCACGGAGGCGACGCCCTCGATTTCGGCAACGTAAACTTCGGTGAGTTCCTTCTGGGCGAGATTCTCGGCCTTGCCGGTCAGCGTCACCACGCCGTCGTTCACGGCGACGTCTGTATTGACGACACTAACGGAGCCCGAGAGCAGGAGCTTCGTGCGGATCTTCGTGGCGATCCAGGCGTCGGAACGCTCCGGTGCGGCGGGCTCAACCGTGATTTTGTTTTCCACGGCTGTGACGCCGGGGAGATTCCGCACGGTGTCTTCCGCGAGTATGCGATGATCCGGATCGGCGACTCTGCCGGTGAGCGTGACGACGCCGTCGTTCGCTTTCACCTTCACCTGATCCTCGAGGACCGTGCGATAGTTGTAGGAGTCGGCGGCTGCCTTCTCGACCCTGCGGTCGGTCTGCGAATCTGCACGGACGATCGCTGGGAGGACGAGCAACAGCAGGCACGCGGTGATTTTGGTCGTGTTCATTTTGTTTCCTTTCGGTTCAGGGTGTTGATCGCGCCCTTGACCAAGGGTTCCTGTGCCTTCGGGCCAGGAGGGGCGTTATATGAAATATGACAGGCAAAGGCCGTGGACGGTTCGCGAACTTCCACGGAAAGTTTTCCTTTTGATTCACTCGTGAGCGGCCTGCGCCGCTTGCCGCACGGCTCGCATCGAGCACGTGCGGTTCGCGGGATAATCTCAGCCCGCCAGCTATCAATTTGACCGCAGATGTTCTCGCGAGTTCCGGGTCGGACCGAACGGCGCGCCCGGGATTGCCGTGGAGAAGAAGTAAAGTATGCTTGACATGTGACAAGTATGCTTTACACCACCGCCATGGACAAACCAAACTTGGCAGAATCCGTTCAACCTTGCTCGGGGCAATACTCCTTCAAGAAGGACCTCCGGCTGAACGCCTGGTTCTTCGTGGCAGCAGTCGTTTATTTGGGAATGCTCTTCCTGCTCAAACAACACCCCGAATGGAGCCGGATCACACGAGGGCTGCTTACGCTAACTCCGCTGATTCCTGGCATGCTTTATCTCCGCAGTTGTCTGCGATTCGTCCGAGGAATGGACGAGTTGCAGCGACGCATTCAGATGGAGGCGTGGCTGTTCGCCGCACTGGGAGCGCTCATCATCGGAACCGTCATCAATACCCTGAACGCCGAAGGCGTTCCATTGGGCGGACTAAAGCACGGCTTGAGCATCGGGGGAGCTTTCACACTGACCTTCGTTCTTTGGGTCATTGCCAGCGTCGTCGCCAACCGCCGCTACAAATGAAGAACAGACTTCGCGAGCTGCGTGCGTCACGCGAGTGGTCGCAAGGCGACCTCGCCGACAAACTCGGGGTCTCCCGCCAGACAATCAACGCGATCGAGACCGAGAAATACGATCCGAGCCTCCCGCTCGCGTTCAAGATTGCCCAGCTCTTCAAGCAGCCGATCGAAAGAATTTTCGAGGCAGTCTGAGCGGAGCGCAGTCAGGTGTATGAGCACGCCGCGGGCGATGAGTCCTGCTCATTGTAGGTTGCGCGCTTGCGCGCAAATTGGCGCGGTCGGCGCGCCACCCAAGGGAAGGCAATCGCGCGTAAGCGCGCTCCTACCATCAGAATGTTCCCCGCTCAGAGCGGCTTGATGCGGATGCGGCGGTATTCCATCTGGCCGCGGTCGCCCTCGAGACCGATCGGTCCGGACGCGGGCAGCTTCAGATCGGCGGGAAGTGGATCACCGTTGCACGTGGCCGCGACTTCGCTGCCGCGCACGACTGCGACGATCTCGTTCCAATCTTGCTGGCGGTAGTTCGGCAGATCCTTCCACGGACCGGCGAGTGAGTAGTCGCGGCACTGGAGCTGCGGGCCGCGGATGTAGACGCCGCTGTCTGCGTTCGGCGACGCGCGAAACTCGAGGCGAAGCTCGAAGTCGGTGCCGAACTCCTGCGTCGTCCAGAGCTGCTGGATGTTGCGGCCTTCCGGCGGGAAGTTGACGACGAGACGGCCGTTGACCGCGGAATAGCGGCCGTCGGGAGACGCAGTCAACCCGTCGAAGTTGCTCGCCTCGTCC
>DATKCJ010000069.1:0-11048 GCA_035513275.1 Opitutaceae bacterium | reverse complement strand
TATCCGCGCGCCTTGGGCCGCCAGCCGCAGGTAGGCGTCGATGATCGAAAACGCGCCGTGCTCCGTGATCATCGAAAAAATCTCCGGCGAGATTGCATGGATGCCGCAAAACCCGAGGGACACCGGCTCGCCCTCGATCGCGCGCACAAGCTTCGGCGATTCGGGCGTGCCGCGCCCGACAAGCCGGCCCCTCTCGTCGTACAGCAGCGGGCGCTCCGTCTCGCGCGGCATCGCGGCGAGTGTGGCGAGCGCGCCCGACTCGGTGTGTGAGGTCATGAACGCCGCGAGATCCACATCGCTGAGCACGTCGACGTTGTGCGCGAGGAACGGCGTCGTATCCTCGAAGAACCACGCGGCCTTCCTCAGTCCGCCGCCCGTGTCGAGCAGCTCGCGCTCCTCGGAGACCGCGACCCGCCAGAGTCCGAAGTGCTCCGCGCCGCGCGAGTCAATGAACTGGTGCACCTGGTCGGCGAAGTGGTGCGTGTTCACGATCACTTCGCGCGTGCCCGCCGCGGCGAGGCGACGCAGCGTGATCTCGAGCAGCGACACTCCGTCGATCTCCACGAGCGCCTTGGGCCGAGTGTCGGTGAGAGGTTTGAGCCGCGTGCCGCGGCCCGCCGCGAAGAGCATCGCCTTCATGATGTGAACTCCGGCATGTCGCGGTGGCGCAGGTCGACGCGCACGCCAGCGGCGCGCAGACTCTCAGCAAGTCCCTCGGCGCACCACACGCTCCGGTGCTGGCCGCCTGTGCAGCCGAACGCGACCGAGAGGTGGGTGAAGTTGCGCTCGCGATAGTTTTCCACCGCGGGCAACACGAGCGCGCGCGTCTGCTCGACGAAGCTCACGACTTCGGCATTTGCGGCGAGCCACGCGGCGCATTCGGCATCACGACCGGTGAGGCGCGCGAACTGCGGCTCGCGACCGGGGTTTGGCAGCGAGCGGCAGTCAAACACGAAGCCGCCGCCATGGCCTGTCTCGTCGGGCGGGTAGCCGGCTTTGTAGGAAAAACTTGTCACGCGCACGGTGAGCATGAGCGGCACGGGCGCGATCTCGCGAAGGCGCGTCGAGCGGACGATCTTGTGCAGCGCGTCCCACAGCGCCGGCAGCGGCACGGGCAGCTCGCCCTGCTGGAGCAGATGTTCGAGATTCCGGATCGCGTAGGGCACGCTCTGAAGGAAGTGAGCCTTGCGTTCGTAGAAACCGCGGAATCCGTAAGCGCCCATCGCCTGCAGGATGCGAATGAGCGCGAAGCCGCGGTAGTGCCGGTCGAATTTCTTCGCGTCGATCGGCGCGATCTCGGCCGCGGCCTTCAGGTAAACCTGCCGCAGCCGGTCGCGGAATTCGAAGGGCAGGTTTGCCTTCGCATCGAGGAGGATCGAGGCGAGGTCGTAGTGAAGCGCGCCCTTGCGTCCGCCCTGATAGTCGATGAACCACGGCTCGCCGTCGCGCACCATCACGTTGCGCGACTGGAAATCGCGATAGAGAAAATGCTCGCGGTCCGCCTGCAGCTGGAAGCCGCAGAGCGCGTCGAAGTCGTTTTCGAGCCTCTGCTCGTGCACGGGCACGCCGGCTAGTTTCAGGAAGTAGTATTTGAAGTAGTTCAGGTCCCACATCATCGACCGGCGGTCGAAGGCGTTGCGCGGGTAGCACAGCGCGTAGTCGATGCCGCGGCCGGCCTCGATCTGGATGCGCGGCAGCAGGCGCACGGTCTTCTCGTAGACTCGCGCGACAGATTCGGGCACATCAACCGAGTCGCCGCGCTCGCGATTGAGCAGGTCGAAGAGCGTGGTGTCTCCGAGATCCTCCTCGAGGTAGAGCCCGGCTGAGCGATCCTCGGCATAGATCTCCGGCATCGGCAGGCCGCTGCGTCGGAAATGCGCCGAGAATCCGGTAAACGCGGCGTTCTCGCCGTGGTCGGGATTCTCGACTCCGATCGCGGTGCGGCCGTCGGCCGCGCGCAGACGCCAGAGCTTGCGATCCGAGCCATGCGCGCGCAGCTCGGAGATTTCCGAGGGAGCCGCGCCGAATCGCTCGGCGAAAAGTTCTTGGAGCCGGGGTTGCATCAGGAAAGTGGGTCAGGCCGAAATGCCACGCATCTCTGATACCCGGACGCCTGCCGCGAGGCGAAGAAGAAACAGCGCGGGCGCGCATACGCAGGCAGGCGCGCCGCGCGACGAGCGCCTGACGCCCGCGTTCCGGTGCAGGATGCAACTCAACGCCCCAAGCCGCGATCGCTGCGGCTGATCGCCGCAGCCATTCCGCAATCCGCACTCCCCAATCCGCAATCACCTCGTCCCGCCCGGCCGGTTCTTCGGATGCAACGGGTGATCGGCCGGGAGGTGTTGCGCAAGCGTCTCCCGGAACTCCGCAGCGCCCGCCTCGCGCGACTTGCGCTTCTGATAATCGGAGCGCGACTTCTCGTTCAAGTGCCGCTGGCCCGTGATGTCGGAGTTTTGCAGCGAGTCGGCCCATCCACGGAGCTGGCGCGAGCAGGATTCGGCGAGCGCTCTCAAAGTTGAAATCTCAGATTTGAAATTTGAAAGATAAGGCCGGCGCGCGCCGACCGTCAGCATCGAGCGGACTTCGCCGGCGGAGCCGCGAGCGATGTAGAGGAAGGCGAGGAGTTCGTTCGTTGTGCCTCGCTCGAAACCTTCCGCGATATTGTTCGAGACTGAGAGCGTGGCGCGCTCGAGCTGGTCGCGAAAAGAAGCGCGCATCCGCGGCGGCGCGCGATCGATGAAGTCGTCGACGCGGTCGTAGAGTTCGGCGGCGGATTGCCAGACGGGAAGATCCTCGAAGCGGTTGTAGGTAGGCATGGTCGAATGGAATTTGAGATTTCAGATCCTGAATTTCAGAGGACACAGACACAAAAGTCCCCGGCGCAGTGGGATCACGGGACTGCAATATTCCGGATTGTAGGATTCCGGATTGTAGGATTCCGGATTGTGGGAGTGGGCCGGAGATAGCAGAAGGCCTGCGGCCTTTGAAATCTGAAATTTGAAGTCTGAGGTCGTTCCTACAGCCCTTGGCGGACTCGGACGATCGTTGTCGCGTCGCCCTATGCACTCGAACCTCGAGTCCGGAACCCGGTGAGCCCCGAGGGCGCTCGCATCGTCCGCCTCAGCCCGCTCGCAACTTCGCGAGGATCGCGCGCGCGCCCTGCGCGAACAGGGGTGCGATTGGATCGTCTGGCGATGCAGCGGCGTGCGCGTCGAGTGCGGCGGCACGCGATTCGGCATCGCCTAGGAAATCCGCCGGGACGACCGCCTTGTCCACAAGGAAGAACGCCAGCGCGTGGTCGAGCGCGACGAACCGCTCCGTCATCGCAGCGGGAGCGGAATAGGTGAGTGGCCCCGCCAGCGAAGTGGCGGCCTCGAGGTACTGACGGAGTTTCTCGAAGACCGACGCGAACGCCGTGTCGACACTCTCCAGCGCGCACGACTCGGCGAGCACCTTCATCGAGCGGTCGCGTTGCACGTCGAAGACCTCCGCGAGCACTTCGATTCGATCGGTGGCGACGATCAACGTGCCCGCGATCGCGAAGTCGGAGGCATCCTTGCCGCTCCGGAACAGCCCGCGCACTTGCTCGAGTCCAAATGAGCGCGGCGGCGTGAACAGTTTGTTGCCGTCGAGGATTCCGATCATCGCCTTCGATTGCCACGTCGGTGCGAATGCGAGCGCTTCAGCAATTGCGAATGGAAATGCGCGCGCCCAGAGATTCGCCCGATGATCCGGATCAAGCGCTGCGCGATCGGGACCCGCCGCGGCGAACGTCATTACAGCGATACTGCGCAGCCGACCTTGTTTCGCGGGCAGGAGCGATTCGCCCTCAGGCACGGCGTAGCTCCAAAGGGGCCGGCTGATCGATGCAAGGTTGACAGAGGCGTCGTCCGGTCGCGGCACCGCCGGCGGCGGTGTCTCGACGCTCGCGGCATTTCGCAACTCCGCGGCGGCGTGCGCGAAACCTGCGAGTCGGTTTGCGAGTTCCGGACGGTTGAGCGCGGCAATGACGTCGATCCACATCTGCGCGCCCTCTGCGTCGGCGCGGTGCAGGCATGCCTGGATGAGATTGAGACCGGCCCCGGCCCCGTGGATGCCCGCGTCGTAAACGTGAGTAAGGAGCGCGAGCATTTCCTCAAGGCATCCGTTGCGGCCGAGGTCGGCGCTGATGGCGGTCAGCAATTCGCCGGACTCAGGTTGCGCGGCGATGAGCGACTCGTGGATCGCGATGGCCTCGGTCTTGCGCCCCGCGGCGAGATGCTCGGCCGCGGCGGCCAGCTCCGCACGCGGAAGTTCGCCGGAATGGTTGAGCGCGTCCTTGTCGGGCTGTCCCTTTCCAAGGAATTTGTCGAAGAAGCCCATGTCATCGAACTATCGCACCGGCCGTGCGACGCGAAGATTTTTTCGCCGGCCATTCCGGGCTGTCCGCGGTGCGCGGCTTCGCTACGCTCGTGTCATGGACGATTCGTTCTGGATCTGGGGCGTGCGCGCGGCGGGGGTCGGGCACCTGATCACAGTCGTGCTCGCGCACTTCACACCGATTCCGCCGGGTTGGGATGAAAACCTCGCGCGACTGCCCGAGGTCCACCGGCGCTTCGCGGTCGCGCAGAATGTGTTCATCGGACTCACCATGGTTCTCGGAGGAGTTGTGAGCCTGCTGTTTGCACCGGAGCTTGTGTCGGGCTCGACCGGTGGGCGGGTCGTTTGCGCGGCAATCGCGCTTTGGTGGGGCGGCCGGCTTGTCGTGCTCCCTTGGCTGCGCGTTTGGCCCGAGCTGCGCGGCATGTGGCTTCGCGCGGGATTTGTCGTCCTTCACCTCGAGTGCGCGATCTTCACGGTTGCCTACGGTTGGCTGGCGCTGCGCCAGATCGCTTCTGCCTCCGATGCCCTGTGACGATTGCCATCTGGAGGTTCGCGATGCGGGACAGCGACGCGTCCTTTGGGTGCTGCTCGCGATCAACGCCGCGATGTTTGTCGCGGAGTTCACGCTCGGCATCGTCGCGGATTCCTCGGGCTTGATCGCCGACTCGCTCGACATGTTTGCCGACGCACTGGTCTACGGACTTTCGCTCTACGCTGTCGGGAGCGCGGCATCGCAGAAGACGCGTGCCGCGCGGCTGAGCGGCCTGTTTCAAATCGCGCTCGCGCTTGGCATGGCGGCCGACGTGGTGCGGCGCATCGTGTTTGGCAGCGAACCGGTTTCGGCGCTCATGATGGGCGTCGGCGCGATTGCGCTCGTCGCAAATGTCGTCTGCCTGATTCTGATTTCGAAGCACCGCGACGGCGGTGTGCACATGCGCGCGAGCTGGATCTTCTCGACGAACGACGTGCTCGCGAATCTCGGTGTCATCGCGGCCGGCGCACTCGTGTGGGCGACAGGGCTGCGCTGGTTCGACTACGCAATCGGGCTCGTGATCTTCGCCCTCGTGCTGCGCGGCGGCCTCGCGATCCTGCGCGAGGCGCGTGAGGAGGAAGCGACGCAGGCCCGCACTTAGCGGCGCTCGATCGCCCGCGCCAGGCGCAGCACGGCGACTTCCTTCGCCTTGGCCTCAACTTCGACTGTGAGCCGGCGGCCGATCCAGCACCTTGGGAAATCGCGCGGGTTGATGTAGTCGTGATGGCGCTCGGGCGTCGCACCATGCCAGCCGTTGATCGGGCTTGAGATGTGGAAAAGCGGCTCGCGTCGGCCCCATGTCGCGAAGGCAGCCTCGGTTGCTTCCTCGACGCTGAGCGCATCCGGGTGGCAGCGATGGTGGTGCGCATCGTATACGAGCGGCACGCCCTCGGCGCGGCACAATGGCAGGAGGTCGGCGGGCGTGTAGGTCTTGTCGTCGTTCTCGACGGTGAGCAGCGAGCGGGCGCGGTCGCTGAGAAGCGAGAGATTCTTCGCGAAGCGCGCAAGCGCGGCGGGTTTGTCTCCGTAGCCGCCGCCGCCGTGAATGTTGACGGTGTCGGCGCCCGTCCACTCGGCGAGCACGGCCTGCGACTCAAGATCGGCGACGGCGCATCTCACCACACGTGGCTCGGGCGAGTTGAGCACGACAAACTGATCAGGATGAAACCCGGTGCGCACGCCGTGCTCGCGCGCGAATGCGCCGCACGCGCGGAACTTCGCGATGACCGCATCGCCGCCGGGAAGGTCCTCGACGCGGTAACCGACCTTTGGATGCGTGACGACCGGGAGGATCGGGCTTGAAATGCGAAACGAGCCGATGCCGTTCGCCGCGCAGAAACGAAGCGCGGCGAGAAGTGAGTCGGCGTTGTGGGAGCAGACGTCCGCGAGCTTCGCGAGCCGCACGCGCTTCGGCATTGAGAGGAGCACAGTGGCAGTTGTCGTGCGAAACCCGATCGGCTCCCGCGCAAACCGGCAGCAAAGGCCGAGTCGCAGCGGATGGAGCGGAGAGATCGGGGATTCAGGCACGCGCTGAGGTTGTGGGATCGCACGACATCCGACGAGTGGAGGTTTGCCGGGGAGTCGCGAACATTTCGATTGGTCGGCCTTATACCTGATAGCGGACGCCCTTCATTTGCCCGGGAGGAGAGTCACCTCAATTGACAGGCGTCAGAGCATCCGGCGGAATCGGAGACTCAAAGACTGGCCTGCCCCACACAGGCTTGGATATACCCTATGGAGCAAGGTCCAGTGTGCACTCCTGTGCCGGGCAACCCGGTGCATGACGGCGGCTTGGTCTGTGTGGCGAAGGCGCTGAGCAGGCCGCGAAACTGCGTTCGATTCGCAGCATTCATCGCGGCGGCGCTGTTAACTGTCGCTGCTCCGACCGCTGGAGCGCAGGCGCCCGTGATCACCCAACAACCGACGTCGGTGACCGCCAATGCGCTCGGCACCGGGGCCATCGTCGTTTCGGCGAGAGGTGCCGGCCACACACTTTTCCTGACCGATGGCGGGACGCTGTGGGCGATGGGGCCCAATGACTACGGTCAGCTTGGCGACGGGACGACAGCCAACCGAAGCATGCCCGTGCAGGTGTCCAAAGGGGTCGCATCGATGGCCGCGGGCAGCCACTGCAGCCTGTTTGTGAAGACGGACGGGACGCTTTGGGCGATGGGGATCAATGGCAGTGGCCAGCTCGGCGACGGTTGGTACGACCATCGCACTGTACCCGTGCAGATCGCCAGCGGCGTCGCCTCGGTGGTCACGGGCGGTCTCTTCGGGCACAGCCTGTTCATCAAGACCGACGGAACGCTCTGGGCGATGGGATCCAATGACAGAGGCCAGCTCGGCGACGGGACGCTGGTCAGCCGCCGCACGCCGGTGCAGGTGGCCACCGAGGTCGCCTCCGTGGCTGCGGGCGAATACCACAGCCTGTTCATCAAGACCGACGGAACGCTTTGGGCGATGGGATTCAATGGCCAAGGCCAGCTCGGCGACGGGACGACGAGTGACCACAGCACGCCTGTGCAGGTGGCCAGCGACGTCACGTCGGTGGCCGCGGGCAGTTTGCACAGCCTGTTCGTAAAGACCGACGGGACGTTGTGGGTCATGGGGTACAATGCCCATGGCCAGCTCGGCGACGGGACGGCCATTGGCCGAAGCACGCCGGTGCAGGTCGCCAGCGGCGTCGCTTCGGCGCCTGCGGGTAGCGATCATAGCCTGTTCGTGAAGACGGACGGGACGCTTTGGGCGATGGGATGGAACTATTATGGTCAGCTCGGCGACGGGACGACGACCGACCGAACCACGCCTGTGCAGGTGGCCGCCGGCGTCGCGACGGTCGCCGCGGGCAGTGCGCACAGCGTGTTCATAGGTTCCGACGGGACGCTTTGGGCGATGGGAGCCAATTGGAGTGGCCAGCTCGGCGAGGGGACGACGACAGCTCGCACTTCGCCGATCCGTGTCGGTGCGGTCGCGCTGAGCGTCACGGCCACCGGCACAGCGCCATTGACCTACCAGTGGAAGAAGGACGGTGTGAATATCGCCGGTGCCACTTCGGCGACTTACACCCTCGCGACTCCCCAGGCGGCAGATGCCGGCAGCTACACGGTGGTGGTCATGAACGCACTTGGCAGCACCACAAGCAACGCAGCGACGTTGACTGTGGTTGTGCCGCCATCAATCACGACCCATCCTGTTTCGCAGACGGTGAACTCGCCGGGCGAGCGCGCGAGGTTCAGTGTTGTTGCCTCTGGAACGGCACCGCTCGGCTATCGATGGCTAAAGAATGGTGTGAATATCCCGTGGGCGGATGGTGGGTTTACCACGTCGGATCTAGCCGATTACCAGATTCCTGAAGTCAAGGTATCCCACGCTGGGAACTATAGCGTGATCGTCCGCAATGACGCAGGAGTCGAGGTCAGCAATGTTGCGACGCTGACGGTCAACCTGCCGCCCGTGATCACTGTTCAACCGACTGCTCCGACTGCCCAAACGCTTGGCACCAGGTCCGTCGTTGCTTCCACGGGAGGTTCCTATCACACGCTCTTCCTCACCGATGACGGCACGCTTTGGGCGACAGGAAGTAATGACCACGGCCAGCTCGGGGACGGGACGACAACGAGCCGAAGCACGCCCGTGCAGGTGTCCAGCGGGGTCGCGTCCGTCTCCGCGCGCACTCGCCACAGCCTGTTTGTGAAGACGGATGGTACGCTTTGGGCGATGGGATGGAATTACTACGGGCAGCTCGGAGACGGGACGACAACCGGCCAAAGCACGCCGACGCAGGTCTCCGACGGGGTCGCGTCCGCCTCCGCGGGCGGTGCGCACAGCCTGTTCGTGAAGACGGACGGCACGCTGTGGGCCATGGGATACAATGCGGCCGGCCAGCTCGGCGACGGCATGATGACCAACCTAAGCACGCCCGTGCAGGTGGCCGACGGAGTAGCGTCCGCCTCCGCAGGAGCGAAACACAGCTTGTTCGTGAAGACGGATGGTACGCTTTGGGCGATGGGATCCAATGATTATGGCCAGCTCGGCGACGGGACGACCGTTCAGCGTTTGTTGCCGGTGCAGGTGGCGAGCGGCGTCGCGTCTGTGACCGCTGGCTATTACCACAGCCTGTTCGTGAGGACCGACGGGACCCTTTGGGCGATGGGACAAAATGGCTTCGGCCGACTCGGTGACGGGACGAAGATCAACCGCAGCACGCCGGTGCAGGTGGGCAGCGAGGTCGCGTCCGCCTCCGCAGGCGATCACCACAGTTTGTTTGTGAAGAACGACGGGGCGCTGTGGGGGATGGGAGACAATTATTATGGCCAGCTCGGCGACGAGACGTGGTGGACTGATCACAGCACGCCGGTGCAGGTGGCCAGCGGAGTCGCGTCCGCCTCCGCGGGAGGAGCCCACAGTCTGTTCGTAAAGACTGACGGGACCCTTTGGGGAACGGGAGACAACGGGCAGGGCCAACTTGGCGATGGAATGCGTGTCAGTCACTATTTGCCGGTTCGCGTCGCCTCGGTCACATTGAGCGTCACGGCCATTGGCCCGGGGCCCTTGGCCTACCAGTGGAAGAAGGACGGTGTGGATATCGCCGGCGCCACGTCGGTTACCTACTACATCGCGAGTCTTCAGGCGGCTGATGCCGGCAGCTACACGGTGTTGGTGACCAACGCATTTGGCAGCACCGCAAGCGACGCGGCAATGCTCACGATCATAAGCGCTGAGAGCCCGCCGGTGATCGATTCCCACCCCGTCAGCCAGACGGTGAAGATCGGCTGGGCCGTTACCTTCAATGTAGCCGCAACGGGCCCCGGACCCGGACCGCTCACCTACCAATGGCTGAAAGGCTCCGTCCCGATTCCGGGGGCAAATGGACCTTCCTACTCGCTAAGTAGCGCGCAGAATACGGACGCCGGCAGCTACAGTGTTGTCGTCAGCAATTCATTCGGCAGCACCGGCAGTAACGTTGCGACTCTCACCGTGGCGCCGCCGCGGTTGGTCAATCTCTCCACCCGCGCGCGTGCCGGCGCCGGCGGAAGCACATTGGTAGTCGGCTTCTACATCGCAGGCACCGGGTCGAAGACCGTCCTGATCCGGGGCGTCGGCCCGGAGCTCGCTCGCTACGGCGCGCCGAACTTCGTCGCCGATCCTGCGTTGAAGTTATACTCGGGAGAGACCGTGATCGCTGAAAACGACGATTGGGATGCCAGTCTCAGCGCGGACTTTAGCACTGCCGGCGCGTTTGCACTGCTTCCCGACAGCAAGGACGCGGCGATGAAGATCACGCTTGGACCCGGCGCCTATACGATTCACTTGATCAACGCCGGGGCTGTTGCCGAGGCTCTCGTGGAAATCTACGACTTGTCGCAGGATTTTGGAACCCGCTTCGTAAATCTGTCGTGTCGCATGTCCATCGCACCGGGTGGGAACGGGATTATCGGCACCTATGTGTCGGGCGGCGATATGAACCTCGTCGCCAGGAATGTCGGTGTCGGGCTTGCACCCTATCTGCACCCGGACGATCGTCCCTTCGTGTTGCCGGATCCATCGCTTCGATTCTATTCGGGGCAAACAGTCATCGCCGAGAACGACGATTGGGATGCGCCGCTCGAACCTTGGTTCTCGGCGGTAGGCGCGTTTGCACTCCCTGCGGACAGCAAGGACGCCGCGTACCGACTGCCGGTCGGCACGGGAGGCTACACGATTCACTGCTTCGGAAACGGCCCCGGCGGGATTCTGCTCATGGAGCTCTACGAGTCGCCTTGAGTGGCGAGATCACGCGGCGGCGGGGCGTCGCATCGGAGCGCGGAGTTCGGCGTGCAGGCCAAGGTGGGCGAGGATCGCGTCCCGGCGCTCGCGGGCGATCTCGAGGCTGCGGGTGCCGAGCGAGGCGCGCACGCGCTGCGACTTGAAGCGCGGGTCGGTGCGGATGCTGTAGTGGATCCACCAGACGCCGTTGTTGGAGTAGACGTGGTGGTCGGGATTGTCCGGGTTGATCCGGACTGCGGGTGTGGGCGGGTTCATGATGCGGTGCGATGTTCGCGAACGGGCGCATCCTGGGAGATTTGTTGGACCGGACGTTCGCCGGAACACATCGCCTGGGGCATACGGCCCCGGCAATCCACCGTGGTTTTCTCCAAACTCGGTTGGCAGA
>DATKCJ010000068.1:0-10457 GCA_035513275.1 Opitutaceae bacterium | reverse complement strand
TCCGCGAACGTCCGAGTTGCGCGACGATCCCGCGTACCAGGCACTCGTCGTGAAAGTGAGCCGGATGCTTCGCTCGACTGAAGGAGGCGTCGCATGAAGACCGCGTTGTCGCGCTGGTTGCTACCGGTTGTCGCTGGGGTGGTGGGCATCGCCGTTTGGTATGCGCTTCGGCATGTCGTTAGGATTCCTGCGTGGCTGCTCCCTGTGCCGCACGAAATCCTCGCAGCGCTCGACAACGAGCGCGAGCTGCTGGCCCGCGCCGCATGGCGCACGACACAGAGCGCGATCCTCGGCTTCGCAGCGGCTGCCCTGGCCGGGCTGTGCCTCGCCGTTGTGCTCGGAAGCAGCCGGATGACGAGGCGAGCGCTTTATCCCTACCTGCTGTTTCTCCAAATGACGCCGGTCATCGTGATCGCGCCGCTCGTGATTCTCTGGGTCGGCCGCGGGACGCCGAGTATCGTGATCGTCACGTTCATCGTAAGCTTCTTCCCCGTGGTCGTGAACACCACACTCGGCATCACCTCGACCGACCGGAACATGATGGAGCTCTTCACCGTCTGGGACGCCACGCGATGGCAGCGACTGGTTCGCCTGCAACTGCCGTTCGCGGCTCCGTTCTACTTCGCAGGGCTGCGGATCGCGGCCACGCTCGCGCCGATCGGTGCGATCTTCGGCGAATACGTCACCGGCTCGTTCGGCGGCGGCGAGGGTGGCCTCGGATTCCTGACCGCCGTTTTCAATGCGCGCCAGATGCGGCCCGAATTGTTCGCCGTGGGCCTCGCGAGCTGCACGCTTGGCTTCGTGTTCCTCGGGGTGATTTCGCTGGTGAACTGGTTGCTTTTGAGGCGGTGGCATGACTCATTGGGACGTGCCGATTCGTAGGACCACCATCGTCGCAACCGCCCTCGTTTTCGCACTCGCGATCGCTTCCGTGCTCGGAGGTTGTGCGCGAAAGCCCCCGGTGGAAAAGAGCGTGGAAGGGGCCACGCGCGTGCGCCTCCAGATGGATTGGTTTCCGCAAACCGAGTATGGCGGCTACTATCAGGCGGTCGCGCGCGAGTTCTACCGCGAGGCTGGGCTCGATGTGGAATTTGTCCCCGGCGGGCCGGGAGTCCCAGCGAAGGAGTCCGTCGCACTAGGACGTGCCGAGTTCGGAATGACGGATGGAAACGATGTCCTCGTCGCGATCTCGCGCGGAGTGCCGCTCGTCATCGTCGGCGCCGAGATGCAGCACAATCCACAGGGCATAATGTTTCACGCCGAGAATCCGCTGGCGGATTTCACGGACCTCGACGGCAAGACAATCATGGCGGGCGCCGGAAGTGCCTGGGTCGAGTATCTCAAGCGCAGCCGCAATTTGAAGTTCGACCTGCTGCCGCTCACCGAGGATCTCACGAGCTTTCTCGCAGATGAGAAATTTATCCGGCAGTGCTTCGTGACGCAGGAGCCTTATTTTGCCGCGCAGCGCGGCGCCACTATCGGCACGATGCTGATCGCGAATTCCGGCTACGATCCCTACCGCGTCATCTACACTTCGCGCGACTATCTCGAGAAGAACCGCGAGACGGTGCGCGCATTCGTCGTCGCCAGTGTGCGCGGCTACGTCGACTACATCTCGGGCGACCCGGCTCCGGCTTTTGCTGCGCTCGCGGCGGCGAACCCGATGATGACCCCCGACGTGATGCAATTCAGCTTGGACGCGATGAAGCGATTGAGCCTCGTCGAGGGCGACGGCGCCGCCGGAGAGCATGCAGGCGTGATTCAGCGCGAGCGTATCGAGGGTCAGATCCGGATTCTCTCCGAACTCGGGCTTCTCGGTCGCGAGCTCAAGGCCAACGAAGTCGCGGATTTCGAAATCTTTCCGTTGGAAAGTCAGTGAAGTTCGAGTAGTTGGTAGGTCCCACACCCACCACCCACATGACCATTGAGAAGCGCCTGGAAGAGCTGGGCATTGCGCTGCCCGGACCGCCGGCTGCTGCGGGAAATTACGTCCCGAGCGTCCGGACTGGAAACCTGCTGTTCTTGTCCGGAACCATCTGCGCGATGGACGGCAAACTGACCCACACCGGTCAGCTCGGAGCCGAGCACTCGATCGAGTCCGGCTATGAAGCTGCGCAGGTATGCGCGCTGAACACGCTCGCAGCGATCAAAGCCGCGCTCGGCTCGCTCGATGGAGTCGCACGCATCGTGCTCGTGAGCGGCTTCGTGAACGCGGTGGCCGGATTCTCCGAGTCGCCAGCGGTTGTCAACGGCGCCTCCGATCTCTTCGTGAAAGTCTTCGGCGATGCCGGCCGCCATGCGCGCGCCGCGGTCGCAGTCGCAGGGCTGCCGCGAAATTCCACCGTCGAGATCCAGGTCGTTGTCGAGGTGCGCTGACTGGCGGGTCCCGCTCAGCTCAGCGAGCGGACCAGAATGCGGGAATTCCTCCCGCTCTCGTCGTAGCTCTTGCGGCGCGACTCGGGGAGGTCGTCGCGCGTGCCTTCCTCGAAGCCGAGCACGCCTGTGAAGAACGCGTAGCCCTGCGTCGAGAGCGCGACGACGCGTGCCAGCCCAAAGCGCTGCGCTTCCTTGCACGCGAAGTTCACCATCTTCGTGCCGACACCACGGCCATGGTAGAAGGGCTGCACGTAGAGTGAGCCGACTTCACCGACGGTCGGCGCCTCCGGATAAAGCGACAGCGAAACTGTCGCGATCAGATTCTCGTCGATCTCGTAAACGTAGAAATGGTCGATGTTCTTCTCGATCGCCTGCTGCGTGCGGTAGACGAGCTCGTCGCGTTTCACCGCGTGGCGGGTGAGGTTGTAGATCGCGCGCACGTCTCGCCGCGTCGCCTTGCGGATCTGCTGGTAGTCATTGCCGTAGATCAGGGAGCCGACGCCGATGTTGGAGAAAATCTCGTTGATGAGCCCGTCGTAGATCCGGCCGTCGACGAGGTGCACTCGTTGCACGCCCGCCGCGATCGCGAGGACTGCTTGTTGCGCCTTGCTGTGGGTCCGCACGCCGAGCGAATCAGGCTTGCTCTCGACGATCTTGCGCAAGTCGTCAGCCGACATCTCGCGCCGCACATCGCCGTCGATTTCGAGCCCTGGGCTCTCGGCAAGATAGATGATCTTCGTCGCGCCGAGCGCCTCCGCGACCTCGCGCGCGAGCAGGTCGGAGTTGACGCGCAACGTGTGGCCGTCGCGGTCGAATCCGATCGGCTGCACGATCGGCACCACCTGCGTGCCGATGAGCTGGAGCAGAAACTCCTTGTCCATTCTGTCGACGCGCCCGCTGAACTGCTGGTCGACGCCCTTGAGAATTCCGATCGGAATCGCGCGCACGGCGTTCGTGATCGCGCACTTCAAGTTGGTCTGGGTGAGTCCCTCGAGAATCTGGTGCGAGACGCGCGAGGCCGCGCGGATCGCGAGGTCAAGCGTCGCGGCATCGGTCGGGCCTTCCCCGGTCGAGTCGGTGATCGGGATGCCGCGCAACTCGGAGAGATCGCGGATCTGCTTTCCGATGCCGTGGACGATGACGACCTTGATGCCGAGGCTCCGGAGCACCGCGATGTCGACGAGAATGTTCGCGAAGTTCTCGTCGGCTACGACGCCACCATCGATCGCGACCACGAAGATCTGTCCCTGAAACCTCGGAACATACTTCAGAATCCCACGGAGGTCCGTCGGTTTGATCGTGGAGCCTGCGGGGCCGCTAGTCATTGCTCGGTTCTCGATAAAACGGGCCCGCCCGTCAATCGGCATTCTGGACACTCATTCACCGAGAACCGCCAGCCGCCACGTCGCACACGACTTGATCGCGACAACCGTCACGGTGTATTCGCCCGGCGGCACATCGCCCGGTTGGAAGAGCAGCCCCCCTGTTGCGGTGCGCGAGCGCGCGATGAGATCGCCCGGCACACGCTCCCAGCGCGGGACAAGGATTACGTGCGCTCCTTTTCGAAAGACGGTGAAGCCGCCGATCTGCATTCGGTCGGTGTCGAGATCGAGCTTGAGGTAGGCGGTGTAGGGCTGGCTGGCGGACCACTCCGCGGGAGCCATCGAATCGGTTACCTCGATCGGCAGGTGCCAGGGGTCGAGCGTTGTTTGGCGCAGCAAGTCGACGATGGGCATCGCCTGGCCCAGGGACACGTTGCCACGCGACGCGGGAAACTCGGTGACCCGCTCGAAAGGGACTTCGGACTTCGCCCAACCGGCCTCGGTCAGTGCCGCCAGTTCGGCGCGCACGCGCTGGTCGGTCCAAGGCTCGTTCGGACGCTCAGGTTTGCGGAACTCGAGCGTGAGCCACGTGTAGAGCGCGATGCCGATCACGATGACAACTGCGACCCACTTCATGGGCCACGGCTTCTTCTTCGGGCGGGGCGCCCGGGGCGGGGGAGGGTTCATCAATGTGCTCGTCGGCGCAGATTGGGTCGGGCGGCCCGCGTCGCAAATACAATTGAAAGGGCAAGGTGGCCTTGTTCTCTTGATCCCTTCGACATGCAAAACTGGTCGCAGACTTTCATCCCCACACTCAAGGAGAGCCCGGCGGACGCCGAGATCGCCTCACACAAGCTTCTCCTTCGGGCCGGGCTCGTCCGCAAGCTGACGGGAGGCATCTACACCTACCTGCCGCTTGGACTGAAGGTCATGCAGAAGATCTCCCAAATCTGCCGCGAGGAAATGAACCGCGCGGGCGCGATCGAGGTGCTCATGCCGCAGATTCATCCCGCTGACACTTGGCGCCAGGGGCCGCGCTGGGCTGCAGTGCGCGAGGTCATGTTCAGCGCATCAAGCGCGGGTGCCGGCCAGCGGCCGCCTGCCGAGCCGGAGTTCGTACTCGGGCCCACGCACGAGGAAGTCGTCACGCCGCTCGTCGCGGGCGACATTTCGAGCTACCGCGACCTGCCGCGCAATTTCTACCAAATCGCGACGAAGTTTCGTAACGAGATCCGGCCGCGCTACGGCCTGATGCGCGCACGCGAGTTCGTCATGAAGGACGGTTACAGTTTCGACGTCGATGACGCCGGCGCGATCGTGTCCTACCACAAGATGCGTGAAGCCTACACGCGCTTCTTCGCCCGCTGCGGACTCAAGGCGATCAGCGTAGAGGCCGACACAGGAGTGATGGGCGGCGATTACTCGCACGAGTTCATGGTGCCGGCCGAGGTCGGCGACGACGATGTCGTCTACTGCGAGGGGAGCGGCTACGCGGCGAATCGCGAGAAGGCAACGAGCGGCATTGTGCCGCCGGATCTCGTCGACGCAGCGCCTGTCGGCGCGCTTGAGGAATTTGCGACGCCCGGCGTCACGACGATAGCCGGCCTCGCACGCGAGCCGCACAACGTGCCGGCCACGGCGCAGTTCAAGACGCTCGTCTACATCGGCGACGGGAAGCCATTCCTCGTCGTCCTTCGCGGCGAGGATCAACTCGAAGAGGCAAAGCTCGGTTCGCTCGGCTTCACCGTCTTCCGTCCGGCGACACCCGAGGAGATCGTAGCAACACTCGGTGCGAAGCCAGGAAGTCTCGGCACAGTTCGCGGCACGCTCAACCACGGAACCGGAGTCGCTGGAATCTACGCCGACCACGCGGTGCGCCTCATCGGCAACGGCGTCACCGGCGCGAACCGCGACGGATTCCATCTTCGCAACGTCAACGTCGCGCGCGACCTCCAGGTGACTTCGTTCGGCGATTTCCGGAAAGTGCGCGAAGGCGAGCCGTGCCCGAAGAGCGGCAAGCCGCTCAAGATCGGGCGGGCGATCGAGGTGGGGCATGTCTTTATTCTCGGCACCAAGTATGCCGAGAAATTCAACGCCACGTTCACCGATGCCGAGAAGCAGGTCCGCCCGATGGTGATGGGCTGCTACGGCATCGGAATCTCGCGAACGCTTCAGGCGGTGATTGAGCAATGCCACGACAACGATGGCGTGCTCTGGCCGTGGAACGTCGCGCCCTATCAGGTGATCGTGACCGTGCTCGATCCGAAGATGCCCGAGGCAATGGAACTCGCGCTCGCACTCGCGACATCCGCGACAGCCGCCGGCGCGGATGTGCTCATCGATGATCGTGACGAGCGGCCTGGCGTGAAGTTCAAGGACGCCGACCTGATCGGCATTCCGCTTCGACTCACCGTCGGCGGCAAGGGGCTCAAGGACGGCGTCTTCGAAGCGAAGTGGCGCACAGCTCCCGGCGTCGAGCGCGTGCCGGTCGCGGATGCGGCGGCGCGCGTCGCGGCGCTCGTCAAGCAAGGTTCGGCTGCATGACCCACGCACAGGCAAAGCCCGCATCCACTCCACAACTCGAGGAAGTCACCAAGGCTGCGCTCGATGAGGAGTGGCGGGTCGTGGTGCTCAACGATCCGGTGAACCTGATGTCCTACGTCGTCCTTGTTTTCAAACGGGTCTTCGGATTCGACACCACACGCGCGCGGAGACACATGCTCGAGGTCCACGAGCGCGGGCGTTCGGTCGTGTGGAGCGGCGCGAGAGAGACGGCCGAAGGCTACGTGCACAGGTTGCAGCAATGGCAGCTCACGGCGATACTCGAGCATGGGCAAACTCATTGAAATTCGACTCGCCCTGCCGGTGGTGGCACCGCTCGTCGATTTCATCCTGCCGCTGCTCGATCCCGACAGTGCGGACCTGCCGGCGACGCCCGACCTCGGCGCGGTTGACCACGAGATCCGCGAGAGCTGGCACGACGATCTGCTCGAGTCCTACCGCTCGGAGATGCAATTTTTCAAGGACCTTTTCGGCGAGGAGTTTCGCGAGACGGGCGTGCTCGAGTTTCCCGAGGAGTCTTGCGAGGCCGTGGTGCGAGCCTGCGCGAGTGCACGGCTCAAGCTTCGCACGGAGGTCCTGAAGAGCGTCACCGACGAGGCACTTGAGGGCGGCGACTTCGATTACGATTCTCTCGGTTCCGGGGAGCGAACTGGATTCATGGCCTACGTCTTCCTCGCGTCGTTTCAGGAGATTCTGATCCGCCACATGGATCCCGGCATTTCGGAGAACTGAGTGTGGAGCGACTCGTGTGCAGCTACTGCGGCCTCCCGTTTCGTTCGCTGCGGCGTGCGGATGGCGAAGAAGCGTATTGCTGCTCGGGTTGCGCGATGGCCGCGCGGCTGAACATTTCTGGCGAAAAGTTCCCCGTCACTCCACAACTCGTCTACGGCTTGTTGCTTGGATTTGGCATCTTCAACCAGGCGCTGCTGATCGTGCTCGCACTTGCACTTGTGAACGAGAACCGCGTGGAAACTGCGGAGAAGTTTGCCGCAGTGTCGGCGGCGCTCGCGATCGTCTTGTTCGTCGTCGCGATCGCGTGGCAGTGGCGCGCACGTCTCATGCGCCGCACCGACTTAGCGGCGTTCGTGGCCGCGGGCACATTTCTGGTGACGGACGTGTTCTTGCTTTTCGAATCCGCGTTCGGCGCTGCGTCGCTCGCTGGGCTTGCGGCAACGGGACTTGCTGCGATGTGGCAGGCGCGCGGATTCGCGCGAAAGTGGCTTGGTCGCGCGATGCGGCGAGGTCGCTGACGCGAGAGCGCCGAAGCCGCGCGACGCAAGCCACGAATGCATTTTTCGCGCGAATTTTTCGGTGCGTTTCGGGGCGAACTCGGTTGACCGACCGTGCCGCGCTGATAGGGTTTTTGGTGCACCCTGCAGTGCCCGAGTTGTTTTAACACCCGCTCTCATCCTTGGCTATTTAAGGGAGCCGAAAACGGTTGGAAGATGTCAGGCCGTAAATCGGAAGACAGACGCCGCCGGATAGGTGCCCACCTATACTCAAAACGGACTAGAGCCGTTTGACACTCGACACAGGTGGGGTGCACTTTTTTTTCGGCGGCCGAGAGGCCGCCGTTTTTTGTTTCCACGTGGCGGACAGCGGGCACCCTCGGGAGTCTATGAAAATCATGGTCTACCAGGTCCTGCACGTCGCGAGCGTCCTTTTCCTTACGGCTACGATCTTCGCGATCTTCGCCGGCGCGCCTGAGTCGAAGCGGAAGATGCTCTCGATGCTTGTCGGTGTGCTCACCGTTCTTGCGCTGGTTGGAGGCTTCGGCCTGGCGACTGCGCTCCACGGGTTGCCGAATCCCGCCAATTGGCCGTTTTGGATGTGGGGCAAGGTCGTCTGCTGGCTGGGACTCGCTGCTATCGGCGGCATGGCTTGGAAGCGCAGGGGCAATCCCGCCCCGTTCATCGCGCTCGTAATCCTGTTCGTGCTTGTCGCGCTCATTCTCGTCTACACCAGGCCGGTTGCGGGCTGATCCGCCGGCCTTAGTGCTGTGAATCCGTCTGCCGAAGAGCTTCCGATTTGCGGAGTTTGGGTCGACGGAAGTGGGCACGCCCATGTCTCGCTCGCAACGATCGACGGCGGGCGGGCCGAGGCGATCACGGGCTTTCATCCCTTCGCGTGGGTGACGACCGAGCCGCCGGAGACCAACGGCGTCGAGGTCAAGCACCTGAAGGGACCGGGCGAATTCCGATTTCTCGCCGTCGCATCGACGACCAGTGCTTACGAGTCGCTCGCGCGCAAGAGCGGCGGCGCCGACAAATGGGACGCCGTCCGTCCGTTCGAGAGCCAGTTCCTGCTGCAGCGCGAGCGGCGGATGTTCGACAAGGTGCCGTTCAACCGGCTTCGACGCTGCCAGATCGACATCGAAACTGCTGCCGCGGGCGGCGATCATTTCAGCGATCCCGAGATCGCCGGCGACCGCGTGCTTGCGATCGGGCTCTCGTTCGACGGACGCGACCGGATCCTCGCGCTCGCCGACGACACGGACGAAGCGGAGCGCGCGCTCCTTGAGTCGTTCAACGCCGTCCTCACCGAAGAGGACCCCGACACGATCGAGGGGCACAATCTCTACAAGTTCGACCTCGATTACCTCCGCGTCCGCGCGAAACGCCTCAAGGTTCCGTGCGCATGGGGCCGGTTCGGGCAAAAAGCATCGTGGCGTCGCAGCCGGCTGCGCGTCGCGGAGCGATGGATAGATTTTCCGCGGTGCGACGTGCCGGGTCGCTCGGTCATCGACACCTACCTCCTCGTGCAACTCTACGACATCAGCGTGCGCGAGATGTCGTCCTACGGCTTGAAGGACTCTGCTGTCTACTTCGGCATCACGGCGGAGGAGAGCGAGGAGCGCACCTACATCCCCGGTGCGGAAATTCAAAACGTCTTCCGAAGCGATCGCGCGCGATTCGACGCCTATCTTGCAGACGACCTGCGTGAGACGCGCGGCATCGCCGACCTGCTGCTGCCGACCTACTATGAGCAGACGCGGGCATTTCCGACGACATTGCAGGAGATCACGCTTCGCGGCTCTGCCGGCAAACTAGACCTGCTCTTCCTCGAGAAATACTACCACGCAGGTGCAGCGCGTCCGGCACCGGGACCGATCGAGGGATTCGAGGGTGGATTCACGCGCAGCTTCAAGGAAGGTGTGTTCCGGCACGTGCTGCACTTCGACGTGGCCTCGCTCTATCCGAGCCTGCTGCTCGGCATGGCGCGCAACCCGAAGAGCGACTCGCTCGGCATCTTCATTCCGCTGCTTCGCGAGCTGCGCGACTACCGGTTGAAATACAAGACGCTCGCGCGCACCGCGCCGACGGAAGACGAGCGCGCTGAGTTCCAGGCGCGGCAAACAAGCTTCAAGATCCTCATCAACTCATTCTACGGCTACCTGGGATTTTCCGGCGCGCGCTTCGGCGACGGCGAGCTCGCGAGCGAAGTCACGCGTCTCGGCCGAGAACTTCTGAAAGGGCTCATCGCCGAGTTCGAGGCATCAGGCTGCGAGATTCTCGAGGCTGACACGGACGGCATCTACCTCTCTTCCGAGAATTGGCACAACCAGCCTGAGGCGCTTCTTGAAGTTGTTTCCAAGACACTCCCGCCGGGCATCGATCTCGAGTTCGACGGAACCTACTTGTCGATGTTCTGCTACAAGGCGAAGAACTACGCGCTCTACGACGGCGAACGGGTGACAATCCGCGGCTCGGCTTTGCGCTCGCGCGGGATCGAGCCTTACCTGCGACGTCTCACGACCGCGCTCATCCACAATCTCCTTGGCGCCGGCGGCGAGACACCGGCGCAGCTTGTCGAACACTTTCGCGCCGCGATCGAGGCCCGCACGCTTCCAGTGAAAGAACTGGCGAAATCCGAGAACCTCGGCCAAAGCCCGGAGGCTTATCTCGCGATGATCGAGGCCGGGGGCAAGCCGCGTCGCGCCGCGGCCGAGGCTGCGCTGCAGATGCGCAACCGCCCGAGAATGGGCGAGCGCGTTGCCTATTATATTCTCCAGAAGCGTCCCGGTGAAAACGCCGACTGGCAGCGTGCGCGTCCGCTGGAGCAATTCGACGCCGCGTCGGCTCCCTACGACCCGCACTACTATCTGGAGAAACTCAACGACTGGATCACACGCTACGGCTCGTTCATCTCAGTGAAGCCGACGGGCGTGCAGGAAGAGCTGCACCTCTGAAGTAGCGC
>DATKCJ010000067.1:0-11542 GCA_035513275.1 Opitutaceae bacterium | reverse complement strand
AGCGTGCCCTCGGCAATCGTCGTTGTTCCCGCGAAATCGGGGTTGTCATTCGAAATAGTAAGGACTCCCGTTCCACGCTTGGACAGGGGGCCGGAACCGCTGATCTCGTCGATCACCGAAACAATGTTCGCCGCGGTATCGATCGTCCCTCCCGCGTCAGTCACGGTCAAGGAGCGTAAGAGCGTGAAATCCGCTCCCGCGCGCAGGGTGCCGCTATCAAGAGTGAGGCTTCCTGTATCGGCGCCTAGTGCAGCGTCATCGGAAATCTGTAAGACTCCCGCACTCACTCTCGTCCCGCCGGTGTAAGTGTTGGCGCCCGTCAGCACGAGCGTCCCAAGATCGGTCTTGTCGACGCCTCCCGAGCCGTCGATGGGCGCGGAGATCGTTGCAGTCATGTTGGCTCCTGCCGAAGTGCCATCGCCCACCCGGAAGGGTGTGTTGGCAGTGTTTGTGGTCAGGGTGGTCCCGGTCACAACATACCCATCGACGGCGAACTGAACGCCCGTAACCACCACCGGGTCTGTCGAGGTGCTGGCGATCGTGACCGTGCCAGGAGTTCCATCGAAGAGTGCAAAGCCTGCGTTCCATGTGCTGTTCAAGGGGCCCCAACCCGTGCCCGAGGGGTCGCTGGACCAGGTGCCTGAACCGCCGGCCCAGCTTAGGGGCGCCGTCGAGGGAGAATAGAGCAGGTTTACTGAGTTGGCCGTGGTCGTTTGAACCGTGTAGGCCGCGGGGTTGCCCGCGACCGTGCCGATATCGAGGGTATTGTTGGTCAGGGCACCGTTGTAGTTGAACAACCGGTAGAGTCCTTCCCCAAACCCCGGCATGCCGCTGATGTTGAGAATGCCGTCGAGCGTCAGGTCACCGGAGATGTTGACATTAAAAAGCGGCGTCGTGCCGGGCGCGCCGAGGCCGACACTGAGAATCGACGATTGATTGAGCACGAGACCGGCCATCGTGAACGTGCTTCCGGTCTGTCCGGAGAGCGTGCCGCCGTCCTCAACTGTCACCACTCCGCCGGTCGTGCCGGTGCCTCCCAATGTCCCACCTGACGCCACGGTGATCGCTCCCGTCGCGGCAGACTGGTTGCCATTGATGAGGAGCTTTCCTGCGTTGACCGATGTCGCGCCGGTGTAGGAGTTCGCGCCGGTGAGCGTGGTTGTGCCACTGCCCTGTTTCACAACGGCACCAACGCCACTGAGGATTTCCGAATGCGTGTAGTCGTTGCTGCGATCGAACGCGACGGTGGCGTTGTTCGTAATGCTTCCGGCGAGGCTGCCGGTGGTACCGCCGTTGCCAATCTGCAGTGTGCCCGCAGTCACGGTTGTCCCGCCGGAGAAAGTGTTCGCACCCGTGAGCGACAGCGTGCCCGTCCCCTGCTTGGTCAGCGCGCCTGTCCCGCTGATCGCTCCTGCGTAGTTGCCCGCGGCCGCCTGGTCGAAGACGACCGATGCGTTGTTCACGATCGCACCCTGCAGGCTCGTCGCGCTGCCCTGCAATGTGCCCGCGCTCACCGTCGTACCCCCGCTGTAGAGGTTCGCGCCGGTCAGCGTTGTTACGCCACTCCCCTGCTTCACGACTGCGCCGGTGCCGCCGATGATTCCGTCGAAATTGAAAGCATCGCTGCGGTTGAACGTCAGCGTGGCGTTGTTGGTGATGTTGCCCACCACGCTGCCCGTCGTGCCACCGCCGCCGATTTGCAGCGTGCCCTCGCTCACGGTCGTTCCGCCACTGTAGGTGTTGGCGCCGGAGAGGATCAGCGTGCCGAGATCCCGTTTGTCGATGCTGCCCGTGCCAGCAATCGGCGCGGAGATGGTCGCGGTCATCGCCGCACCGGTGCCCGTGCCGTCTCCGACCCGCACCGTGGTGCCGGTGGTGTTCGTGGTGAGCGCGTCACCCGTGACAGTGTAACCCGTGGCGGCGAATTGAACGCCTTCGAAGACCACAGGGCCGCCCGAATCGTCAACAGTCACCGTGCCGGATGGACTCTGGAAAATGGCGAAGCTGGGCGACCACGTTGTCGCACCGCCACCCGCAAGCTGCCAGCCATCCCCGCCGGTGGACCATGTTCCGCTGCCGCCGCCCCAGAAGATCGAGCTGACATCCACCAGCAGATTCACCTGGTTCGGGACCGAAGTCTGGACCGTGAAGTCCGAGAGACTGCCCGGCACAGCGCCAAGGGCCATGCCGTTGTCGGTCAGGCTACCGGTGAAATCGATCAGACGGTAGAGTCCGCCGCCAAAGCCGGCGGTGCTGGAGACGTTGAGCAAGCCGTCGAGCGTCAGGTCGCCGTTGACTTGGAACAGCTCCATCATGCCCGGTGCACCAAGTGCGACGTTGAGATTCGCCGTTGGCCTGAGCGTGAGACCGGCCATGGTCAGAGTGCTCCCGGATTTGCCAGTCAGCGTGCCACCCTCATGCACGGTGACCGCACCGCCGAGCGTGCCGGTGCCGCCGAGCGTGGCACCTGAGGCCACGGTGACTGCGCCGGTCGCGGCCGACTGGTTACCGTTGATGGTCAGTGTGCCGGCGCTCACGGCCGTTGCGCCGGAATAAGTGTTAGCGCCGGAAAGGACCAGCGCGCCGAGATCGGTCTTGTCGATGCCGCCCGTGCCAGTGATAGGCGCGGAGATCGTTGCGATCACCTCTGAGCTGCCTGGCGTGCCGTCGCCGACTTGGAAGACGGTCGCGGGCGTCGTCGTAGTGATCGCGTCGCCCGCGATTGCGTAGCCGTTTACGAGGAATTTCAGGCCAGTAATCGTCACCGCACCGCCAGTGTTATCCACGGCAACCGTGCCCGGCGTGCCACGGAAGGTGGCGGTTGCGCCGGCAGGATCCCACACGCCTTCTTCAGTACCGTCTTCACTCCGCCAATTGGTAGGCGTGTTGGCAACCGTCCAAATGCCGGAACCATCTTTCCAGAATAATAGGAATGACGCAGGCGGAGTGCCGAAGAAGCCGTTCAATTGAACGTGATCAAACGCAAGGTCACCTGTGACTGTAGCGACGAGGGTCACTGCGGCCTGGCCGTAGAAGCTCTCGGGTAGATCGAGGTTGAACGCCTGGTATTCGCCGCCAGCCACGCTGAATAGGCCACCAATATTCAAGCCATTGAGCGAGAACTGCACCGAGCCGGTGCCCGTAAGGGCATAGGCCGCGAAGGTGAAGTTGAAATCGTTTGGCTGGCTGAACGCGAGTGGGTCAAAATCTGTCCAGCCAGTTGTGTTGGTCACAATCGAGAACTGGTTGGGTCCACCAACTGACGTGGTAAAGCGCAATCCGGCATTGTTATCGTCGCCGGGAAACATCTGGATGAGCGGGTTGACAGTTTGCTCATTGATCGCGACAAGGGCGCCACGCTCTAGCACGCTGACATCGGTTCCTAGAGTGTAGGAAAAGGCACTCGAACTGTGAGTGCCGTCGTAATACAGGGTCGAACTGCCGGCGCTGTAGGGCGTGGCGATACTGTTGTTTGCTTTAAAGACACCGCTATCCTCGGGTCCGGGAGCGGAGTTCGGGCCGAAATTGGATTGAATGAAACCAATTGGATCACCAGTGGTGCCATCTGTGGATGGGACTCCACCTCCGACGTATTGGCCAAAGTTGAAACCCGAGATGAGCTGAACTTGGGCAGAAGCCACAATCGGGAAAGCGAGGGAAAGGAGAAGGCAGACAGTTTTTTTCACGCTAAGATTCGGGAAATGATAATGCACCTGCACCGCTTCCGGCGGGCCAAAGTGCCGAGAGATTGGACCTGCAGTGGTGAGGAATCTGAATTACTGACGAAACACACGAGTGACACGAGAGGAGCGGAGGGAAGACTGGTTGATTTCACAGAAGTCAACGAAGGGAACGAAGAGTCGCAGGCGGAGAGAACGCTGAATCGCTCTCATACCAATTGCCCTAGTGTCCCAGACTCTATCATCGCGAGGCGCGCGACGTGTCCTCCGTAGCGTTTGGGAAGGAGGAAGCGCGCTGTGACGATCCGGTCTGGATTGCTTCGTCCTCCCGCAAGGCGGGACTCCTCGCAATGACAGTTCGTTCGTTGAGGGCCGGTGGTATCTCTCTTTGTTTTCTTCGTTAACTTCTGTGAACTGCGCAAAAAGGTATGGATCAAGTTTAGCGAAAAGGTGGCCGCGGGTTCTCCGCGGCCACCTCGCAAGGAAACAATCAAACGCTTGGTTCAACCGCTACACTCAGAGCTGGAGCGCGGCCTTGCGGCGGCGCAGGAGCGCGAAGCCCAGCGTCAGCAGACCGAGGACGGCGGCATACGTCGAGGGCTCAGGAATGGCCGCCACACCGTTGATTTGGATGTTATCGAACACCAAGTCGCCCGAGATAGTAGCCACGAGGGTCGCGTTGGTCTGGCCGTAGAAGCTCTCGCCCAGGTCGAGGTTGAACGCCTGGTATTCGCCGCCAGCCACGCTGAATAGGCCACCAACATCCAAGCCATTGAACGAGAACTGCACCGAGCCGCTGCCCGTGAGGGCATAGGCCGCGAAGGTGAAGTTGAAATCGTTTGGTTGGCTGAACGCGAGTGGGTCAAAATCTGCCCAGCCAGTTGTGTTGGTCACAATCGAGAACTGGTTGATCCCCACACTGCTGGTCAGATGCAATCCAGCATTGTTATCGTCGCCGGGATACATCTGGATGAGCGGGTTGACAGTTTGCTCATTGATCGCGACAAGTGCGCCACGCTCGTGCACGCTGACATCGGTTCCAAGAGTGTAAGAGAAGGCACTCGAACTTTGAGTGCCGTCGTAATACAGGGTCGAACTGCCGGCGCTGTAGGGCGTGGCGATACCGTTGTTTGCTTTAAAGACACCGCTATCCTCGGGTCCGGGAGCGGAGTTCGGGCCGAAATTGGATTGAATGAAACCAATTGGATCACCAGTGGTGCCATCTGTGGATGGAACTCCACCTCCGATGAATTGGCCAAAGTTGAAACCCGAGATGAGCTGAACTTGGGCAGAAGCAATCACTGGAGCGATTGCGACGAGCGAGGCCATGAGTAGCTTTTTCATAATCTTGTTATTTGGGTAAGTCAGCCAGCCGTTTTCATGTGCGGCTGGCCGAGTATAAGATGAATGCGTTCTTCTTTGGTAATCAGTTCACTAGCAGCTTGATTCCGTCGGTGTTGGTCTTGTTGAGAGCCGTCCAGCCAGTGGTCCACAACGTGACAGCGGCCGGATCAAAAGCACCCTTGTAGGTGGTGGCGAAAGCGGGAGCGGTCACGTATCCGGAATCCTGCGTGCTGCCGACAGCCAAGGTGTTGGGAACGCCGGGGCCGGCGCCAGGACGAGGATTCAGTCCACCTGTGGCATACGTGGGAGCCAGCATATCGGCTGTCGTTGTGCGATTATTGGTAGCTGGGAAAAACACATCGAACGTGAAACCCGCATTTGTGTGCGGGGTGTAGGCACCGAATGTATTGGAGGGAGTCGTCCAGCCATTGAAGGTTGTGTTGCGAATCTCAAGAGCCCCGTCAGCGTAACTAGTCTGCGGGCTAACAACCCCACCGGTGGAGACCGTCACACCGACGTTGGCGGTGGCGCTGTGGGTTACGACGATGGAATTCACCAGCGCACCGGCGAAGCCGTTGCGCATGAACACGCCCTGTTGGCCGAAGACCTGGACCGTGGCGTTGTATATGCGGGTATCCTCGAACGGCATGCCACCGGGGATGACGTTGCCCGGAGCATCGTCGCCATCCAGTTCCATGCCGCGGGGATCGCTGGAGGAGAGCATCAGCGTGCCATTGATCGTCATACCATGCACGATGTAGAGGTATTGCGCGGTGCCCTGATAACCCTGATCCGTGTCGAAGCCGTCATCCTCGGCGAAGGCGATGCAGAGGTGGCTCAAGTCGACCGTGCCACCGAAGACCTCGACTCCGTCGTCAACGTTGCAGTAGATCTCGACATGGTCGATGGAGGTGCCTCGGCCAACGCCGTAGAGGGTCAATCCGTTGACCTCGCTCGCAGGAGCCAGCGAGAAACCGGCATGGCGGATGGAAACGTAGCGGAAGATGCCGGAATCGTCGAACGGATTGTCGCCACCGTAGATACCTGCGGCAGTTGCGTTAAGACCCTCAACAAATCCCGTCCCCGGGTCCGGGATGCCGTCGGCGGGAAGGGTCGTGTCACTATTGGAGTTGGTCGGAGCATTGCCGCAAATGAGCACGCCGCCCCAATACTTGGAATTGATCAAGCCTGACGGCGTGACCGGAGCGAGCGGGATTGTAGCCGGAGTTAGGTCGAGCCACATGTTATTACCATCCGCAGGGGTCCACCGGTCAGGTACGGTGTCCACATCACCGCTGTCATAGGCTTCAAACGTGGGTGCACCGCCGGCCTTGCGACCAGCGTCGAGGACCGCCGCGGTGAAGATGATGGGGTTGCTCGAAGTGCCCCGGGCCTGAATACGGCCAGTGCGGGTGATGAGCAGCGTCCCCGGATCGGAGGCGCCTGTGGTGGTGATGGGTTGCCCGCGAATGATAACTCCAGGGGCGATATCAAGCGTGGCGCCGTTATCGACGTAAACAAGCCCCTCGAGAATGTAAGGGGAGCCGCCGAGATTCCATGCGGTGTCGACAGAGATCGGTCCCGCTGGAACCGACGTTTGGGCGATCGCCAAGGCTGCCGAGAGAACGGACAGACCCAGCGAAGCGATTATTTTCTTATTCATTGTGCGATGCTTTTGACGTGGTGTGGTTTTGTTAAATTTGACCGTCGTGATGGGGCGGCCAAAAGGGGTGGAGCCTGAGCTCAAAAGTCTTTGCTGAGAGACAGGGTGTAGTTGCGGCCAGCGCGATAGGCGTTGCGGGTCAACTCCTCAGGGGTCCGAGTCGGATCGTAGACCGTGCCCTGGACCGGGTCGGTGAGATTGGTCACATTGATTTTGAGCTTCAGTCCGACGAAAAGCGGCTGACTGAAGGTCAGATCCACGCGTTGACTTGCGCGGTCGTAGATATCCAAGGCCGAATCGGACACGCCGAACACAGTGCCGCCGCCGGCCGTCTCAAGCACATCGCTGATGGCGAAACCGGCCAGCGTGACCGAGGTGCCCCAGTTGGGATGGGACCAGGTAAGGTCCAGGTTGGCGATATACTCGGGCTGATCAAAAAGCGGGCGGACGACCGTTTCATCCGGCGCAAGGTGAGAATCAGCCCGCAGCTTGGTCAGAACCGAGGGATGTTCCTCCACTTCGGCCTTGATCCACGTAAAGTTCCCGCCCAACGAGAATCCCCAGCCCAGCTTCCGCTGGAATTCGAACTCGGCGCCATAGAGTTTTGCCGTGTTCGGATTGTTGGACCAGGTTTCCACTCCTTCGCCGTTCAGACCACCAGGCAGGAACACCTTCTCGATTGGCGTCTTGATGCGCTTTGCAAAAAGGCTGGCAGCATAACGGGTCGAGTTGTCGCGCACCCACTCCACTCGCGTATCCAGATTGGCTACCTCTGAAGAACGGAGGAACGGATTACCGACGACATACTCGCCCGATTCCAAACTCCGATTGTAATACGGCCCCATTTCCCGGAGAGACGGCCGGCCCGAGGTCTGTGAAACGGTGACCCGGAACGTGAGCGCATCGGTTGGACGAAATATGAGACCGATCGACGGATACCAGTTGATCTCGGAGAAGCTGACCTTCGTCACATGGTTCTGACTGGCCTCCGCCGAACTGAACGTAGGTATGTTCTCGGCCCCGAAAATCGGGAACGCCGAATAATGGAAGAGGAAACCGGTCGGGGTGCGGTTGACGTTGTCCTTGCCTTCCGTATCGATTCCGAAGCGTTCAAAGCGCGCTCCTGCCACAAGATCCGTTCTCCCGGGGAGGCCGATCGTCAGGTTGACAAATGTCGCGGTGATGTCGCGCGACTGCTCAGTGCGGTTCGACAACGCGGAGTCGTTGGCCACAAGATTGTTGAATCCCTCATCCGGATCGGGGCCCGTCCGCTGGGCAGTGGTAAGGCTGTGAAAGATTCCGGTGTAGTTGCTGCCGTCGAACGTGCGATCCGTGCTTTCGCCGGCTCCGCCAATTCGCAGTTTTGCAGCCCGCCCGGCCAATCGGAGTTCAGTCCATTCGCCATCTACGCGGAAGCTCGTCTGGTCCTCTTGAGTGAGGCCCCAGAATCGGTTGAGATTCGCGAATCCGGAAGGAGTGATGCCGTATTCGCCGACCGGGATCCCATAATTGAAATCCGACGCGAAAGGATTCTCCCCGAGTTGATAGAAATACCGGGCGTCCACCAGATTGGGCTCGTCCTGATAGGTGCTGGCGCGCTGGGCCACCCAGTTGACCTCAAGGTCGCCCAAGCCCCCGAACTCGTGGGCGCCAGCCAACTGGAAGAGAGACAGCTTGCGTTCCGTGTAAATTTGAACGTCCCGGAATCGTTGAATGGCCTGTGGAATAAACCCATCGTAGTCGCCGGCCCTTCGCTCGCCCTGGTCGTAGCCGACCACCGCCTCAAATGGCTCACCAGTAGCACCCGTGCCAAAGTAGGTCGTGAGCGGCGAGCGGTTTGTCTGCACCGAGTCGGACCCAGTGCGTGTCCAAAACGCAACGCCGCGGAGGTCGTGGTTCTCGGACAACTCGATCGATGTGCTCAGAAGCCCGCCGATCGTCACCTCCACCTTGCTTTGCTCGTAGTCCCAAGTGCCGCCATCGAGTAACGTCGGGCGGCCCGTGCGGTATTCGGAGTTCTCAAGACTCATTACGTCCTCCTTGTGCCCGACGAGCAGTGCCTGCCTTAGGCCTTCGCGCTGGCTCGATGCCAACTCATAGCCGAAGGTAACGGCAAAGCCGAAAGCTCGGCCCGCCGCCTGGAATCCGTTGCCGTAGTCGAGCGAAAACTTCTGGCCCAGCGGCAGGCTGTCGTGCTGTGGGACGAAATCCCAAGTTCGCTGAAACTCCTCGAGTGTCGCACCAGGCCGGGACTTCGACCCCGCGGCAATCCAGTCATTGCGGCGTTTCGGCACGCTGTAGCGGGGGCCGCCATCAAGCGCGTTGTCGTTCGCCTTGATCCCGTAGCTGATCGAGAAGCGGCGGCTGTCTACTCCACCCTCGGCATTGGTCAGGTCAATTGAGCCACCCGACGTGTCGGCCCAGAGGTAGGGAGCAAATGACTTTGAGATGACAATCGAATCAACGAGCGCGGTGGGCAGAATATCGAGCTGAGGTGACTGCCGCTCCGGATCGGGACTGGGCAGTTTGAGGCCGTTGAAGGTCGTGTTGGTGTAGCGGTCGCTCAATCCGCGGATGACAGCAAACTGTCCTCCCGCCACCGAAACCCCGGGAATTCGGAACACGATCTCGGACAAATCGCTTCCAGAGTACTTGGCCATCTGGGTCGCGCTGAGGTAATCGATCGCCACAGATGCGTTTGCGCGAACGGAGCGCAGGGCGCCGACGGAGCCCTTCGTGGCCTTTCCTTGGATATTCAACACGTCTAGCACGAGCACATCGTCTGATTCGGATGTCGTGTCTTGTGCAGAGAAGGCGCTTTCCGCCGCGGGCGCTGGAGCCTCGATCGGCGCAGGTCTTGCTTCGACGTTCGGCGCAGCGGTGGCAGGAGCTTCGGCCATCAACGGATCGGAGCGTAGAACTTTCACGGCACCCGGTTCCTCCGGCTCGACTCCGTATGGAGAATAGTCAGACGAGCCCGGCGGGGAGACGACCGTGCCGTCCGAACCCTTGCCCCGCACGTCGATCAGGTTGTCGCGGCGCCCAAAAGTGACTGCCGCCTGCGCGGAAATTTCCATCAGCAACCCGGCAAGGGAGATCTCCCCTTTGTCCGTCAGCATCACCCGGGCGTTCAGGGGAAGCCGCTCGACGTCGAACACGAAGAATCTCAGCGTCGTCTGGTTTTCCACAAGGGTGAGGGCCTCGGCCAATGAAAGGGAATCCGCCTGGACGGTTATCGTGGTGCGCGCCAGCACGGCATCCGTGGAGTAGTCGACTGTTGCGGCCGCAACGCTCCCGCCGAAGAAGCTGCCCACGAAGAGCCAGAGGAAAAAATTGAAGATGACGCTTTCACGGCGAGGGAGAGGCATGGGCGGCGGAGATCGCAGAATGGGTCAGCGTGGGTGACCCGGAGACGGATGTGCTAGGGGAGCGCGAAACAGCAGGAGAGTGCGTGTGGTGAAGAGTCGCGTGTGGCGGAGTTTCGCGTGTCAAAACAGAGTAAGGGATCAATGTGACGGTTTGAGGTAGCTTGTGTGACACTTCGGAAACGATCGCAGTTTTCCCTCAAGTTTCTCCGCGCCCGAACGAGTCGCACCGCTTCAATGCGAACATCCGCGTTGTTCAATTCGCACGACGGTGGCTCCGCTCCTCGACAGCAGAGCCTCGTGATTCCTCGGTGAGGCAAGATGCCCCGAGCCGGACTGGATCAGTTGAAGCGCCCTTGCGCGCGATCGATGCAGAATGCGCGAGCCATCAGAAAAACGGAAACACCTGCTGCGCCCGGCACCTCAGTGCACATGGAGCAAGATCGCAGGATTCACACGCTGAATCGGCACGCTCACTGCGCCGCGAAGGATGAGTGCAGATCGAATTCAAAATCGATCCGCCCGCCAGTGACTCCCTGCCCTTCTCGAAAGACGTATTACCAAATCGATTTTCCGACGCCGGACTTTTCGCGGCGACCAGACACAAAAAAAGTCAGACAAGAATTCGTCGCGACATGGCCACAGGTGAATTCGCGAATCGTTTGGTCCGAATGTGACGGTTTGAGGAAGCTTGTGTGACACTTGCGAGACAACAGGTGGTCTAGCCTTGCTCGTTCACGGAGCATGACGTTGCGTCTTCGCAGAATCGCTTTCGCACCATGAAAAACACACACCTTCTTTCCCTCGTTGCTTTGATTGCACTCGTGTCGGTTGGTCACGCCAAGGTGGACGTCAAAAAACTCGTGGCCAATGCGCGGGTCGACCTCGATAACGCGCCGGCCGGAATCGCCACGGCAATTTCGCAGCAACCAAAAGAAGCGGACGAAATCCTGACCGGCGCCGTCGTCGAGATCCCGGAGCGCGCTGTTGCAATTCTTGCTGCTGCGCTCGAGGTCATGCCTGGGCACGCAAAGGAGTTCGTGCGAATCTCGATCATCGCCCAGCCAGAGCTTTCCCAAGAATTCGTTTCCACGGCCATAGCCCTCTTTCCCGATCAGGCATCTGAAATAATTGCGACGGCGATCGAGGTGGCTCCTGAGGACATGAAGTCCGCGATCGCTGCACCAGGCAGAGGAAACGGTGCGACCTTCGATCCCTCAGGCCGGATTCCCGGCACATACAGGGGAAAACCGCCGTCCCCGCCATTCCCCGCCCAGCCGATCAAGCCGGGAATCGTAAGCCCGTCGCGCTAGCCTTCGCTTTAAGCGCTGAACTTGCGGGGCACGGTACTTGGTTTTCGGTGGCTGGCTCGCCGAGCCGTCTTGTCCGCCATAGCTCCGAGAGCGACGGGCGGAAGCTCCATCGGAGCGAAGGAACTTGGGACGCTTCTGTGAAAAGGCCCGACCCGAGGGTGACTTGAGATAAACCTC
>DATKCJ010000066.1:0-2580 GCA_035513275.1 Opitutaceae bacterium | reverse complement strand
CTCGTGCAGCAATCGCGCGCGACGCTCTGGCTACTGCTCGGCGCAGTCGGATTCGTTCTCCTTATCGCGAGCGCAAACATCGCGAGCCTCCAGCTCGCTCGAGCGGAGGGCAGGCGCCGGGAGATCGCCGTGCGCGCCGCATTGGGCGCCTCGCCGCGGCGGCTCGCGTTGGAGCTGCTCGTCGAAAATCTGCTTCTCGCATTCGCGGGCGGCGTGCTCGGAGTGCTTTTCGCATGGTGGGGAGTTCTAGGACTCGGGGCATGGCTCTCCACGCAGTTGCCACGTATGAGTCCGGTCGCGATCGACGGCACCGTGCTTGGATTCGCGATCGCGCTGAGTGTTGCCGCGGGTTTGCTCTTTGGAATCGCGCCGGCGCTTCGCGCGCGCCGCGTCGATTTGCTCGAGTCGCTAAAGGAAGGCGGCCACCAATCGACGCGCACCGGGCATCGCCTGAGGCAAGGGCTCGTGGCAGCCGAGGTCACCCTCGCAGTGATGCTCGCGATCAACACCGGCTTGCTCGCGCGCAGCGTTTACGAACTCTCGAGCCACGACCCGGGCTTTCGCACCGACGACGTCATGACTGCGAGCCTCACATTGCCGCGTCGCTACGGGGCGCAGGCACAGCAGCGCGAGTTCGGCGCACGCTGGCTCGACGCATTGCGCGGGTTGCCCGGCGTGAAAGCCGCCGCGCTGTCCGACATGCCGCCGCTCACGCCCTACAACCAGGTGATGATGATCGCCGACTCGCGCGTCACGACTGGCAATACCGACGCCTCGGTGGAGAGCATGCCGCGGCGCGTGGCGATCTCGACCGTGAGCACCGACTACTTCCGCGCACTGGGAATCCCATTGCGCGAGGGCCGGTTCATCTCGGAGAGCGACGTCGACGGCGCACCGAACGTCGCCGTGGTGAACGAAGCCTACGTGAAGGCGAATTTTCCTACGGGCACGCCGATCGGCACTTCAATCGATCTTCCCTTCGCCGGACACGGCGCCGAGGAGGCGACGCAGGGCGCGACGATCGTGGGCGTGGTCGGTGATGTGCGCCCCGGCGGTCTCGACGCGAAGTCACAACCACTCGCGTATTTCCCGGCCGCGCAGCATCCGAGATCGCGAATCACGGCCGTCGTGCAGTTCACAGGATCCGCCTCCGACCTCGCACGTGTGATGGAGCAGGCGGTGCACCGCGTCGACCCGAGCCTCGCGCTCGCGAGCCCGGCGACGCTCGCCGACCAGATCGCGCGGCAGACTGCCCCGCGGCGGATCACATTCCTGCTGACCAGCGCATTTGCTCTCACCGCGGTCGTGCTCGCGGCGCTTGGGATCTTCGGCGTCATGAGCTACACAGTCGCGCAGCGCACTCAGGAGATCGGAGTGCGCATGGCGCTTGGCGCCGATGGCGGGATGATCCTGCGCTGGGTGATGGGCTATGGCGGCGCGGCGATCGGCGTTGGATTGCTGGCGGGAATCGCGCTCACGATCTCGACGGGCCGCGTGCTGCGGTCATTCACGGCGGGTATCGATGCGCTCGATCCAATCGTGATCCTCGCAGCCACGGCCGTGCTCGCACTCACGGGTGCCGTGGCGTGCCTGCTGCCCGCGCTCCGCGCCACGCGCGTGAGCCCAGTCGAGGCACTGCGGGAAGGATAGGCAGGAAACGCAATGTGGCTGCTCGCCGAACCACCTGAAGATTAGCGCCTTCTGAGGGGCTCCTAGAATTGGAAACAGACTTTACATTTAGACGTCTATTTGTAAAGTCCACTTCCATGATCGACCGTCCCATCTGGTCCACACGTGTTACAGACGCATGGCGCCACGCTCCGATTGTCTGGCTCACCGGAGTGCGTCGCGCGGGCAAGACCGTCCTCGCGGCGAGCGTGCCGGAAGCGACTTTCATCAACTGCGACCTCCCTTCGTCGGCCGAAAGAATGAGCGACCCGGAGAGGTTCTTTGCCTCACTTTCAGGTAGCGTCTTGGTCCTTGACGAGGTGCATCAGCTCCCGGATCCGAGCCGCGTGCTCAAAATCGCGTCCGACGCGTTTCCAAATCTGAAGGTGCTGGCAACCGGATCGTCCACGCTCGCCGCGACGAAGAAATTCCGCGACAGCCTAACCGGGCGAAAACGATCCGTTGAGCTGGTGCCGGTGCTTGTGGAGGAGCTGCCGGCATTTGGAGTCAAGGAGCTCTTCGTGCGTCTGCTTCGCGGAGGCCTGCCGCCGGCGCTCCTGGCGAACCGCCGCGATCCCGAGTTCTACGCGGAGTGGCTCGACTCCTACTTCGCGCGAGATGTGCAGGAACTCTTTCGCCTCGGGAAGCGGGATGCGTTTCTCAAGTTGCTCGAACTCGTTCTCCGACAAAGTGGCAGTCTCATGGAAGTAACTTCGCTCGCCAAGCACGTCGGCGTGAGCCGGCCCACGGTGCTGGCCTGGCTGGATGTCTTTCGAGTCACGCACACTGCGCACCTGCTGCGCCCTTTTGCCGAAGGTGGCCGCCGGGAAATCTTGGGCCAGCCCAAGCTCTACGGATTCGATACAGGGTTTGTCTGTTTCGCGCGCGGATGGGATCAAGTGAGGTCCGAGG
>DATKCJ010000065.1:0-4974 GCA_035513275.1 Opitutaceae bacterium | reverse complement strand
CCGATCTCGACTGCCCCGATTATTCTGCTGTTAGAAATCACGTCGTGTATTCCGGTTGAGAGGTTTTGAGGAGGTTTTCTTTGTGAATTGAACGGCCTGCAGCTCGACAGGCACCTGGTTGCCGATCGAAAGGTCCACCTTGTGAACCTCCGCCTCGGACTGGGTCCGCGTGAAGTCCACGATGTAGTCGAGCCGCGCGAGCTGGCGCGTGAAATCCTCGCGCCGGTTGAAGACGATCTCCGGTATGTCGCGCGAGCGGACGACGATCTCGTTGTAGTCGCGCAGGCGCGCGAGCGAGACCACGCGCCACGAGCGGAAGAGATGCGGCGCGTTGTTTTGCGCCGCGCTGATCATGTCGGAGACCTCCGCCATGCCCTCGACGGGATTGAAGCCATTCGGGCCGCGCGTGAGTTTCACTCCGTCGAGAAACGGCAGCGCGTTTGTCATCAGCGACTCATAGCCGGTTCCCTCGTAGGCTACGCCGTCGCGTGCGATAAGCAGGCTGCGCGGGCCGGCGCCCGACTCCTGCACGATTGCGCGCAGGACCGGGGCTCGCTCTTGCAGCGATACGACGAGCGTGTCCGGAAAGTCGCGCCGCAGATCGGCCGCCGCCACCTGGCCGCGCTTGAGCAGCCGGTCACGCAGGGCAAATAGGTCGAGTTCCATCAGCGACGCGTTGGTCGGAATCGAGAGCACATTCACGAGCCACTCCTGCGTAAGCACGCCGTCGGTGATCAGCACGATGTCGCGGATCGGCATGCGCGTGACCGGCGATGCGAGAGCGCTGTCGCCGCCGCGCACCGTGCGCCGGACCTCCCATGTGCCCCAGGCCACGACCGCAGCGAGCAACGCGAACAGCAGCATGTTCGCAGAGGAGGTGAAGAGCCGTTTCCGGCCCTTGGACGAGAGCTTGCGGCCCGCGACCTCTTGATCGATTTCCTTCCAGCTCCGAGCTACGCCGCTCGAATCGGTTTCGTTTCTAGACATGGGCAATGGTTGTGTGTCGCTGGATGAAACGCCCGACCGCGGGCACCGTCATCTCGCGCACGAGTGAGTTGAAATCGTAGCCGGACCACGATGCGCTCTTCGGGAGCAAGCTCGTCTCCGTCATCCCCGGGAGCGTGTTGAGTTCGAGGAAGAACGGGTCGTCCGCCGGCGAAAGCATGAAGTCCACGCGCGCGAAGTCGCGGCAGCCGCACGCGGCAAACGCCATTTCTGCAAACTCGCGCACCGCTGCAAAGGCATCGGCTGGAATCCGCGCAGGAGTGTGATACTCCGTGGCACCCCGGGTATATTTGCTCGCATAGTCGTAGGCACCCGACTTCGGCGCGATCTCGACGACTCCCATCGCGCGGCCTCCAAGCACGCCGACTGTGAGTTCGGTCCCGCGAATCCGCTTCTCGGCGAGCCATTCGCCGGGAGTGAGCGACGCCAGCGCGGCCTCGAGCTCGCCGGGAGTCGATGCAAACGCAAGTCCCACGCTGCTCCCCTCCCCGTTCGGCTTCAGAACGATCTCGCTTCCGAACTCGCGCAAGAGCTCCGACGCCGACGGTTTGTTGTCCGCACGAAACATTCTCCCAGGCGCCACAGGCACTCCCGCGCGCGCCGCGAGTTCCTTCGTGCGGCGCTTGTCCATCGTCAGCGCGCTCGACTCCGCATCACATCCCGCGAACTCGAAACCGGCCGCCTCGAGCAACGCCTGCATCGCCCCGTCCTCCCCAAACGTCCCGTGGAGCGTCGAGTGGACGACGTGCTTTGCCGGGTCGAGCTGGGCCGGGATCTCCGCCGCGTCCACCTGCACGAGCATCGTTGGAAAACTCGCCGCCGCCGCAAGCGCGACCGCGCGTCCGGAACGCAGCGAGACCTCGCGCTCCGCGGAAACGCCGCCTGCGAGGACTGCGATGATGGGCGAGGTCATGGGATTGCGGACTGCGGATTTCGGATTGCGGATTGAAAACTCCAGAATGTAGGTTGGTGCTGGCGCAAAATGGACGCACGGTCCCTCAGGCCCCCTTGCCAATTGTTTGGGCCTGAAATTCCGCAATCCGCATTCCGCAATCCGCATTTCATAACACTTCCCTCCAATCCGCACCGAAGAGCTGCACCTCGGGCTCGAGGTCGACGCCGCGTGCGACGCGCACCCGCGAGCGCACTTCTCGCATCAACGCCACGACGTCGGCGCTCGTCGCGTGGCCGCGGTTGATGATGAAATTCGCGTGCACCGGCGAGACCTCGGCGTCGCCGATCCGAAGACCCTTGAGACCTGCGCGATCGATCTCGAGCCCGGCCGACGTGCCCGGCGGATTCTTGAACATGCAACCCGCGCTCGATTCGCGTGGCTGAGTCTCGTGACGACGCGCCTGGAACGCCGCGATCCGCTCGCGCACCGTCGCTGTGTCTTCGTGCGACACTGGCTGGAGCGCTGCGCCGAGCGCGATCGCCCCCTCAAGCTCGCGGCACTCGCGATAGGCCACATGAAATTCCCCGCGCTTGAGAGTCCGCACACTGCCGTCAGGCAGCAACGCACGCACGCTTTCGACGACGTCAAACATCCCGCCTCCCATCGCGCCTGCGTTCATGCGCAGCGCGCCCCCGAGCGTCCCGGGAATTCCCTCGAGAAACTCGAAGCCCGCGAGGCCTTGCGCCGCAGCGAGTCCGCACAGCTCCTTCAAGCGCATCCCCGCGCCTGCCCATACCGTTCCGTCCGCAAGCGGCGTGAACTGCTGCCAGCCCGCACCCTGCAGCCGGATGACGAGTGCACGCACGCCGGCGTCGGGCACGAGCAGGTTCGAGCCGCGCCCGAGCATGAGAACCGGGATTCCAAACTTCGCCGCCTCGCGAACCAGCGCCGCGAGATCCTCCTCGCCCGCCGGCTCGGCGTAGCAACGCGCCGGTCCGCCGACGCGCAAGGTCGTCTTCGCGCCGAGCGGTTCGTGCTCTGAAAAATGTCCGCCGGGTGCGAGCAGCCGCCGCGCGGCATCCGCAAACGCGCGGAAGCGCAGCTCGCCCGCAGCCTGGCCGCGCACGCGCTGCACGTAGTCCCGCGCCAGTCGATCGATATCACCCGCGCCGACGAAGAGCACGAGGTCCCCCTCGCGCGTTTGCGCAGTGATCGCATCGAGAAACCCGGCCGTGTCGCCGGGCAGATAAGTTGCAGGCGTCGGCTCGCCGCTTTGCGCGAGTGCCGCATAGATGTCGGCCGTAGTGCCGCCGGAGACCGGGCTCTCACCCGCAGAGTAAACATCGAGCAGGAAAAGCTCGTCGGCCGCGGACAACGAGCGCGCAAACGCCTCCTTGAACTGCGCCGTGCGGCTGTAGCGGTGCGGCTGGAACGCGACGACCATCCTCCGGTGCGGCACGCGCCGCATGCCCGCGAGCAGCGCCGCGATCTCCGACGGGTGATGGGCGTAGTCCTCGACGATCACGATGCCGCCCTCGTCGAGCAGCACCGACTGTCGGCGGCGCACGCCGCGAAACTCGGCGAGCAGATCGGCGTGGACGTCGATTCCGATTTCCTGCGCGACCGCGAGCGCGGCCGAGGCGTTGACTGCATTGAAGTCTCCGCCGGCCTTCAAACGCGCCTGCAATCGCGGAAACGCACCGCCGAGATCGAGAAGCTGCCGGCCGTCCGCGCCACCTGAGGGCGCGAAACGATAGTCACCTCCGGGCCCGAAAGTTTTCACGGCAACATCCGCGACTCCGCGCGCAAGCCGTGCCGAGACCGGGCACGCGGCGTTCAGGAGCACGAGCGACTTTGTGCGCGCGATGAGCGCCGCGAACGCCGCCTCCATGTCCGCGGGCCTGCGATAGTGGTCGGGATGATCCCAGTCCATGTTTGTGACGACCGTGATCTCCGGCGAGAAACCCGCGATCGTGCCGTCGCTCTCGTCGATCTCGGCGACGAGCCAGTCGCTTCCGTCGCGCGCAGGCGCCATGGCATCGCCCTCGAACAATCCTCCGACCGCCCAACCGCCGGAAAAATGCGAAGCGCTGAAGATCGTGGCGATCATCGCAGTCGTCGTCGTCTTGCCGTGCGAACCCGCGACCGCGATGAGCCGGCGTCCGCGCGCGAGTTCGGCGAGCATCGCGCCGCGCTGCAACTGTGTGAGGCCGCGCGCTACAGCCTCGAGCCGCGCCGGGTGATCGGCCTTGATTGCCGAGGAATACACGAGCATCTCCGTGCCGACTGGCAGGGCACCACGGGCTGTGATTCGCACACCGAAGCGCTCGAGCCACGAGCGCGTCTCGGGCGTGAGGCCGTCGTCCTCGCCGGTGACCGCGCAGCCGCGCGCGGAGAGGAGCATCGCTACCGGCGCCATGCCCGCGCCGCCGACGCCCGCCATGTGGCAGTGCCGGACTTTGCTGGCGTCGGAGCTGGACGATTTCTCGATCATGCGAGTTGGAGCGCGACTGAGGATTTTTTCGCGGCCGGGCCGCCGCCGAGTTGCTCGATATCCTCGATCATCAACTCGAGCGGATCTGCGCGATTGATGCGCGAAAGGTTGGAACGGAGACGCGCGAGGAGGCCATCGTTGAAAATGACTTCGATCACCTCCTTGGTGAGCCCGGCGATAAACGGCTGCTCGACAACGAAGCCGCCGCCCTGCTGCTCGACAAAGCGCGCATTGGCGATCTGGTGGTTGTCCGCCGCCTGCGGATAAGGCACGAGGATCGAGGGCACTCCGATGCGCGCCAGCTCTGCAATCGTGCCGGCGCCTGCGCGCGTGACGACGAGATCGGCGCACGAGAGCAGCTCGGCCATCCGGTCGCAAAACGGCATCCGGTAGGAATGGATCGTGGAACCGTTGTTTGCCGAGAGCACCGTCACGATGCGATCGTTCGTCTTGCCCGGGCCGGTGACGCAGATGATCTGCGCGCCCGCGGCTGCGAGCGGTTTCACTGCGCCTGCTGCCCAGTCGTTGAGTGCCGATGCGCCCTGGCTGCCGCCGAGCACGACGAGCGTGCGGGTGGCAG
>DATKCJ010000064.1:0-35120 GCA_035513275.1 Opitutaceae bacterium | reverse complement strand
AAGCCCGTGCTCGATGCGATCGATCGCAAACTCGCTTCGTGCGTGCCGCCGCTCTCGGAATCGCACGAAGCCGCGGGCATGCTGCGTCCCGCGCTCGCGAAGAAACTCGGCCTGCCGGAAGGCGTCGTCGTGAGTGCCGGCGGCGGCGACAACATGATGGGCGCGATCGGCACGGGCAACGTGAAGCCCGGAGTCGTTTCCGCGAGCCTCGGCACGAGCGGCACGATCTTCGCGTTCTGCAAGAAACCGGTCGTCGACCCTCGCGGCGAGATCGCGGCGTTCTGCTCTTCGACAGGCGGCTGGCTGCCGCTCGTATGCACGATGAACGTGACGCTCGTCACCGAACATTTTGCGGCGCTCTTCGGGATGGATCATGCGGCGATGAACGCGGCGGTCGAATCCATCGAGGCCGGCGCGGGCGGATTGATGCTCCTCCCTTACCTTGACGGAGAACGCACACCAAACCTGCCGCGCGGCAACGGCGTCCTATTCGGCGCGACGCGCGCGAACACCTCGCCTGCGCACATTATGCGCGCCGCGATGGAAGGCGCGACACTCGGGCTCAACCACGGCCTGCGCCGCCTCGACGTGCTTGGCGTGAAGCCAAAGGAAATCCGCCTCACCGGCGGTGGAGCGCGATCGGGGGTGTGGCGCCAGCTCATGGCAGACATTTTCGGCGTGCCCGTCGTGAAGATGGTGCAGGACGAAGGCGCGGCGCTCGGAGCGGCGATCCAGGCCGCGTGGTGCGACGGCTTGCGGAACGGCGGGAAACCGTCGCTCCAGGACCTCTGCGCACGCACTGTCGAGATCGACGCAACCACGCGGCGTGAGCCCGACGCGAGGCGCCGCAAGGCTTACCGAGAGATCCAGGAGAAGTTCGAAGCGCTGACCGGCGCGGTGCGTCCGTTCTTCAGCTAGGATTTTGCCGGGACGGAATCGGGAGCCTAGTATGAACATGGATGCTCGGTTTGCTGCGGCCGTCCCTTCCCGACAAAATCCTAAGTCGCCGTTGCGCTCCGAGCACAATCTTGGAAGTGCGCACGGCTGTGCAACTGATTCCCAGCCCTTTGTTTGCAAACGCTGAGACCGTGGTGGCGGGAACTTGCGCCATCCGAAATGGTCAAAAAGTGAATTGTCGACAGGTCTCCGTCGTCACATCAGGGACCTATCACCACTATGAAAACAAAGCATTTCACACTTCCGATTCTGCTCGGCGGAGCGGTCGTCTTCTCCGGTTGCACCAACGTGGATCCGCACTCCGAGACTGCGCGGGGTGCCACGCTTGGCGCCTTGATCGGTGCAGCGGCCGGCGCCGTCGTCGGGCACCAGTCGGGCGAAGCCGCCGGTGGCGCCGCGATCGGCGCGTTGGCTGGCGGGCTGATCGGCAGCCAGGTCGGCGTCGAGCGCGATCGCGAGTATGCGCGTGCGCGACATGCGGCCCAGCGTCAGCGCGAGCTCGAATACGAAGTCGAGCGTGAGCGCTCGATTGCCGCCGGTCGCGACGTGACGGATCGCGAAGTCTACGAGGCACAGGAGCGCGCGCGCCAGGCGGAGGCAGAACTCGCGCAGGTGAGAGCCGACCGAGCGGCAGCCGAGGCGCGCATCCGCGCGATCGACGACGCCGAGCGCCGCGAGGCGGACGCCCGCGAAGAGACGCGCCGCCTGCAAGGACGTTGAGTGAAACTGTTTTCGCGACGCCCGGCAGCCGCAATGGCCGCCGGGCGTTTTGCGTTTTGCGCGGGATCGAGAAGGCGCCGATTCGCCTCGGCAGGTAGGAGCCCGCTTGCGGGCGATTGCCTCAAAGTGGCTGCGGCTTCTCCGTTCGACAAGCTCAGGACCCCGAGCCTGTCGAGGGGCAGCCGCATTGTTCGACCATCTGAGGCAAGATGCCGCAGCAACACTGAATCGCCCGCAAGCGGGCTCCTACCTCGGAAGGCCGCGAATCGGTTTGTCATGCATGGCGGCGCGAAACACTTTGGTCGCGCCCACCCAATGGTCGAGCCCAAGCACATCGAGATCATCGGCGCGGAAGTCGCCATCCGCTGGAGCGACGGCATGGAGAGTTTCTTTCCCGCGGAGTTCCTGCGCGCGAATTCGCCGAGCGCGGAAAACGTGGGCGAGCGCGACTTGTTTGGCCGCAAGATGGGCGGTTCGAATCAGCGCACGTTTCCGGGCGTCACGGTCACGGGTTGGGAGCGCGTGGGAAACTACGCGATCCGTTTCGATTTTTCCGACGGGCACCGCACGGGGCTCTACATCTTCGACTATTTGCGAGAGCTGCATGAACGGGTGAAATCGGAAGGGGAATGAGCGGCCGGTTGTGGGGCAGGTCTCTGACCTGCCAGATTCGCAGGTCAAAGACCTGCGCTACTTATTTCTATTTCCCCGCCGTCAGCCCGCGCTCGCTGGTCTCGACGAATCCGACGAAGACTTGAAACTCCGCGGACCCGACCGTCGGATGCGCGCGCAAGGCCTCGAGCGCCTGCGTGCGGTTGAGCCCGTCGCGGTAGAAGATGCGGTAGGCGGACTTCACCGAGTCGAGCTGCGCCGGCGTGAATCCCGCGCGTTCGAGGCCTATCCGGTTGAGAGAGCGCACGACCGCAGGGTTGCCATCGGCGATGACGAACGGCGGCACGTCTTGCACCACCTTGCTCATACCACCGACCATCGCGTAGTCGCCGATCCGGCAGAACTGGTGCGCGGCGGCGAATCCGCCCATCACGACGTGATTGCCCACTGTCATGTGGCCGGCGAGCGTGGCGTTATTCGACATGATCACGTGGCTGCCGACGATGCAGTCGTGCGCGACGTGCGTGTAGGCGAGAAAGTTGTTGTCGGATCCGATGACCGTGAAGTCGCCGTCGTTGGTCGCGGAGTGGATCGTGCAGAACTCGCGAAAAACATTGCGATCGCCGATGCGCGTGCCCGGGGTGCCGCCCTTGAATTTCAAATCCTGCGTCTTCAGCCCGACGCACGCATGCGGATACACTTCGCATCCGGCACCGAGCGTCGTGAGTCCCTCGACTGTCGCATGGTGGTGCAGCACGGTGCCGTCGCCGAGGCTGACGCGCGGGCCGACGAACGCGAACGCGCCGACGACGACATCGGTGCCAAGCTCCGCGCCGGGCTCGACGATTGCTGTCGGATGGATGCGTGTTGGCATGATCCGCGTGCGTCAGTCGACGTCGGCGTTGTCGACGACGCCGAACATCAACTCGCAGGACGAAACTGTCTGTCCGTTGACCGAGCATGTGCCCTCGGCGACCGCGATCGTGTTGCCGCGGTTCTTCGTGATCTTGACCGCGACGATGAGCTGATCGCCCGGACGGACGGCGCGGCGGAACTTCGCCTTGTCGCAGCTCATGAAGAGTGCGGTGCGTCCTTCGCCAGAGATCTTGCGCAGCATCAATATGCCTGCGGCCTGCGCCATCGCCTCGATCTGCAGCACGCCGGGCATGACGGGATTGCCTGGATAGTGGCCTTGAAAAAACGGTTCGTTGATCGAGACGTTCTTGAGCGCGGTGAGCTCGTCGTCGTTCTTGATCTCGAGCACGCGGTCTATGAGCACGAATGGATATCGGTGCGGGATCGTGTCGAGGATGCGTCGAATATCGAGGCTCGTCTCGGTCGCGAGGACCGTGCTCGGCCTCGGCGCGGACTTCGCGACTCCCTTGCGTTTCGACTGGAGCTTGTCGAAGAGCGCCTTCGTTAGCTCGGAGTTGATCGCATGGCCGGGGCGGATCGCGATGATGTGTGCGCGCAGCGGCCGGCCCAAGAGGAAGACGTCGCCGATGATGTCCAGTATCTTGTGGCGGACGAACTCGTCTTTGAAGCGCAGCGGTTCCTTCGAGAGAATCTTGTCGCCCTTGATGACGATCGCGCAATCGAGGCTGCCACCCTGGATTTTCCCCATCTTGAGAAGCGGCTCGATGTCCTCGTAGATTGTGAACGTGCGCGCGGCGGCGACCTGTGCCATGAAAACGTCCGGGTCGATGGAGATTGAGAGGTGCTGGGTGTGGATGCCTCGGTCGTCGGCCGATGTGCAAGTGATCTTCAGGTGATCGCACGGCAGGGCGATGATCGAGGAGCTGCCGCGCGTTACGGACACCGGCTCGCCGAGATCGAAATACTCGCGTTCGGCATCCTGCTCGACCGGCTCACCTTCGAGGATCAGGGTGACAAACGGACGGGCCGACCCGTCGAGGATCGGCGGCTCGCCTGCATCCATCTCGATGACGAGGTTGTCGATCCCGCAGCCGTGGATGGCAGACAGGACGTGCTCGACGGTGTGGACCTTGGCTGGGCCGTTGGCGATCGTGGTGCTGCGCACGAGGTCGACGATGTTTTCGACGCTCGGCCTCACCTCGGGGTGCCCGTGGATGTCGGTGCGGCGGAAGACGATGCCGGTGTTCACCGGCGCCGGCTTCAATGTCATCCGGACCGCGTCGCCCGTGTGGAGCGCGTTGCCCTTGACGCTGACTTCACGCAGCAAGGTCCTTTGCTTCATGGGGAAAGCGAAGCATGTTAGCCGGCGCGCGAGATTGACAAGCCCGGATGTGACGGCATCGCGCGCCACGCGCGCGATGATGGGAAACGCGTGTTGACAGGGGAAACGCCGAGCCGTTACGGCTTACGTTTTCCCCAAAGAGAGCCGCAATTTATGAACGCCAACGACCTACGCAAAGGCCAGGTAATCAAGTTTAACAACGAGCCCTATTATGTGATGGAGGTCCAGCACCGGACTCCGGGCAATTTGCGAGCGTTCGTACAGGCCAAGATGCGCAACCTGCGCAGCGGCCGCAGCGGCGACCAGCGCTTCAACTCCACCGAGTCCGTCGAGGTGCTGACGACTGACCGCCAGACGCTGGAATTCAGCTACATGGATCGCGACACGTATTGCTTCATCAACCCGAAGTCGTTCGAGACTGTCGAGCTGCAGGAAGCAATGGTCGGCGATGCGAAGCACTACATCGTAGCCAATGGCCTGGTTGAAGTGCTCTTCATCGAAGGAGTGCCAGCCTCGATCGAACTCCCCTCCTCCGTGACACTCAAAGTCGTCGAATCGGCCGAGGGCATCCGCGGCGACACGTCGAGCAACGTCCAAAAGCCGGCGAAGCTCGAGACCGGGCTGAACGTGCAGGTGCCTCTCTTCATCAAGGAAGGCGAGATGATCAAGATCAGCACGGCGGACGGTTCCTACATGGGCCGCGCCTGAGCGTCGCTCATCTCGGCGAAACAGATCGAGGGCCCGCAGTCGCGGGTACTTTCCATTTAGCAGGAACTGCTCGCTGCGATGCGCGCGATCGCGTCGCGGACGCCATCGGCCGACTCGCCTGACGACGCGGCGGAGACGCGCAGATCGCTGATCAACCCGTCCTTCAGGCCGTAGATGATCCCGTGCACATTGAGTTCCTGCCCTCGTGCCCACGCATCCCCCACGACCGTGGTCGCACAAACGTTGCTGACCTGCTCAACGACGTTGAGTTCGCAGAGCAGGTCGGTTCGCCGATCCTCATCGCCGGCACGATCGACAAGTGCGGTATGCTTCTCGCGCACGTCGGCGACGTGGCGCAGCCAATTGTCGACGAGTCCCATCCGCTCACGACGCAGCGTGGCACGCACACCGCTGCAACCGTAGTGACCGCAGACGATGATGTGCCGCACCTTCAGCACATCGACCGCGAACTGGATGACGCTGAGGCAATTCAAGTCGGAGTGCGCGACGACGTTTGCGACATTGCGGTGCACGAACACCTGCCCCGGCAACAGCCCGACGATCTGGTTCGCCGGCACGCGGCTGTCGGAGCAGCCGATCCACAAATACTCGGGCGCCTGTTGGCGCGCCAGCTCGGTGAAAAAATCCGGGCTCTCGGCGCGAACGCGTTCCGACCACGCGCGATTCTGGGCGAAGAGTCTTTCCATTCCTTCCATGCAAGTCGGGATGCTTTTAAACGCTCACGGTGTCGACTCTCGAATCTCGCTCTACTCGCCAGGCGGCGCTTCTGCGCGGCGAAGCAGCTTCATTTTGAAGTTCCGCAGGCTGAATGCGATGACCCGCTCGTCCGTGTCTCCAGCAAGCAGGGCCGGCATCGTGGTCTCAAGCCACCAACGTGTTTCGCCTGGAGGGAGCGTCACCTCGAGCCGCAAGTCCTGCTGGTCGTTTGTGACCGTGCCGCTCCAAAGCAGGCGCCCGTCGGCCGTTAGGGTCGTCGCGCGCGGTTCGCGGCTGCGAAGGTCGAATCTGACCTCGGCGGTGAGCGAGGAGTCGTGGGGATTCGTGAACACAAGGCCCGCGGAGCCCGAAGACCACCGCCAATACTCAAGACGTGAACGCTCAATTTCATGCCATCCCGGTTCGAACGATACCTTCACTTCTCCGCCTCCCACGAGTTGGCGAAGCGCCACAGGGCCCTCGATTTGGGAATCCACACCCGCCACAGGTCTTAGGAACTGTTGCGAATCGAGAATCGAGAGGTTGCCCAGGACAAGGACCACACTCCAGCGCCAGCCGCGCGGCAGCGCGATGTTGAATGCAAGCAGCATCGGCAGGAGTACGCGCGCCGCCGCGCTTGGGTAGCCTTCCCACACGGCTTCACCAAGCACGAGCATGAGAAGCGACATCGCAGCACCGAGGCGCCACCAACGATCTTTCCAGCGTGGGCGCAGTGCAAAGAAAAGCATCTGCGCCGTCAACGAGACCAAGACATAGAGGTTGGGCAACCCGATGTCGTTTCTTCCCGCCGATAATTCGCCGAACGTCGCACGCCATTTCCCGAAGAATCCAGCAAACGGCAGGTCGAAATTGCGGCTGCCAACCGTATCACCTCTGCCGAACAGCGTCCAAAGATAGATGACCCAAAGTGCTAGTGGCAGTGCGACGATGATACCGCGGGCCATCCATGGCACCCAATCGCGAATCGTGCGTCCCGTTGGAATGTCCATCGCCGCCGCTGCGATGAGGTTCGTCTCTTTCCCGAGTCCCGATCCGCCCAGCACGAGCGCCGAAAGCCAAGGCCGGCCCTTTTCAGCGAGCGCGATGCCGCACGCGATGAGCAAAAGGCTCGGGCCGTCCACGAGCGATCTGCGCAAGCTGAAGCAGATGCCAAAGCTGAAGAGTATCGCGATCCACCTCACGAAGTTCTCGAGCGACACAGGCGGCAGCCACCGAAACAGGAGAAACGCGAGCAAGAGCCACGCGACGCCGTTTTGCACCGTGAAAGCAAGCAACGCTCTCTCTGGATCGCCGCCACCCGCGAGCCATGCGGTCCAGCAGAACAGAATTCGCCGCGCGCGGTAGGGAAGATTGTCTATGGCGATGGCGAGCTCCGGATCTCGAAGATCGGGCACCATCGCAATCTGCGCGTAGCCCATGCCGTCGTATCCCCATGAGTCGGGAAACAGGTAGATATCAATCGCCTTGAGTTCCGGAATCAGGCGGTCGGTCCACTTGTCGCCAATCGTAGCGAGGACGGTGAACCCCTTCCCGGGAGTGTGGAACATCGAGAACTGCCAGACGGACATCGCAAGAGTCACCGCGCATGCGATGTGCCACCGCACGCGAAACACCGCATCCAAGAGTGCCTTCATCTTGTTCACGCCCGAGCACAACTCACGAACACTCACGCCTGAAGCAAGAGCGGAATTTCCGGCGCAACGGTGCCGGAGATGGAGTCGCGCACTGCGCGTCGAGGGCGCCGTGCCGTCGTCTAGGCGACACGCTCGACGACAAGCGGCGGAGGCGTCGGACGCTTCGGCGCGAGCCGGTAGGCATTCTTGAAATACTCGAGCGCCTGCTCGAGCTTCGCCTCGTCGTTGTAGTGAATCATCATGAGCGGCTCGCCCTGCTTCACTTGCGTGCCGACTTTCTTGATCTCCGAGACGCCGACCGAGTAGTCGATCGAATCGCCCGGATTCTCACGGCCCGCGCCGAGCAGGTGCACGCCGCGCGCGATCATCGACGCGTTGATGGTGTGCACGTAGCCGCGCTTCGGAGCCGGCAGCTTGCGGATATGCCGCGCCGCCGGGAATTTCTCGGGATTGTCGATGTAGCTCGCATCGCCGCCCTGCGCCTTCACGAGCTCCTTGAGTTTCTCGAGCGCGGAACCATCGGTGAGGTGGCGCTGGACGGTCTGCTTCGCCGAAAGTGTCGAACCCGCGACTCCGGCGAGGCGCACGATCTCCATGCCGAGCTTGAGCACGAGTTCCTTCATGTCCTCGGGGCCTCCGCCTTTGAGAAGCTGGATGGCCTCCTTGACCTCGAGCGAAGTGCCGACCGAGTCACCGAGCGGCTGGTTCATGTCGGTCACGAGCGCGACGCAGCGGCGCTTGAGCGAGCGGCCGGCGCGCGTCATCGAGCGAGCGAGTTGTTTGGCCTGCTCGAGATCCTTGATGAAGGAACCGTTGCCCCACTTCACGTCGATCACGAGGCCCTCGGCGCCCGCGGCCAGTTTCTTGCTGAGCACGCTGCCGGTGATGAGCGGAAGGCTCGGGATCGTGCCGGTCTTGCTGCGCATCTCGAAAAGTTTCTCGTCGACCGGACCGAGGTCCTTCGTCTGCGAGACAATCGCGCCGCCGACGCGGGCGAGTTGGCTCGTGATATGGCTGGCCGGCCAGTCGGACCTGAATCCGGGAATGGAGGACAGCTTCGTGATCGCGCTGATGACGTAGTCCTGATCGGTGCCGCACATCATCGGCACGACAACGCCGCTTGCGATCGCCAAGGGCACGAGCACGAGCGAGGTTTTGTCGCCGACGCCGCCTGTCGAATATTTGTCAATTTTCGGTTTGGCGATGTGCGAGAGATCGATCGTCTCGCCGACGAGCATCATTTCCTCGGTCAACGTCGCCGTCTCCTGGGCGGACATCCCTTGGAAGTAGATCGCCATGGTGAGTGCCGCCAACTGGAAGTCGGGCATCTCGCCATCGAGAATCGAATCGATGATGAAGCGGATTTCCTCCTGGTTGAACTCTCCGCCATCACGCTTCTTCTCAATCAGATAAGTGAAGGTCGGTTTGACGAATTTTCGTGCTGGGATTGTGCGTTTCTTGATGGTCGAGTTCACGATGGGAAAGAGGTTGGGAAACAACCCAAAGTGTTAACATCAAGCGGATTGCAGCACATTTGTCGAGTCTATTCTGGAAATGTCCCAACTTGTCCATCGCGCAATTGTAAACTCATAACGTGTTTGTAAGTTCAAACTTGCGAGCGATTCAGCCCCTCCGTTGATTCGCACGATGGCCCCCGCATTCAACTTTTCCGAGACACTTGAGGCGATCCTTCATGACGCCGCCGATGGTCTGGGTTGGGACATGTTGGCCTTCGCACCGGACATCCGGCTGGCAGATCCGGCGCACGGCGATTTTCAGGCGAACGGAGTGCTCGCATACGCGAAGGCTACCCGCCAAAACCCCCGCGCGGCGGCGCAGGCACTTCTCGGGGCGATTGAAGGGAAGACTCCCGACTTCTCGGTATCCATTGCCGGCCCGGGTTTTATCAATTTCACCCTCACTCCCGTTGCCCTGCTCGGCTGGCTGGAGCGGCACGACTCCGAAGAGCACATCAAGGAAGGTGCCGCATCAATCGGTGGCGGGAAGACTTGGGTCGTCGATTACAGTTCGCCCAACACCGCCAAGCAGATGCACGTCGGCCACCTGCGCTCGGCAGTGATCGGAGAGGCCCTTGCCCGCCTGCTCGATTTCAGCGGCGCGAAAGTCGTCCGCGACAATCACCTCGGCGATTGGGGCACGCAGTTCGGCAAGATCATCTGGGCCTACAAGCGCCACCTCGACGCCGCGGCGATGCAAGCCGCACCGATCGAGGAATTCGAACGCCTCTACAAGATCGGGAACAGCGCCGCCGATGCCGATGCGGTCGTGATGGATGAAGCGCGTGCCGAGTTGGTGAAACTCCAGTCGGGCGACGCCGAGAACCGCGGCATCTGGGAGGCGATCAACCGCGCGAGCCTCGCTGCATTCAACATCATCTACTCAAGACTGGGCATCCGGTTCGACTGCATCCTCGGCGAGAGCTTCTACAACAGCAGGCTGGAATCGGTCTGCGCGGAACTCGCGCGCATCGGGATCGCCGAGGAGAGCCAGGGTGCGCTCGTCGTTTTTCACGACGAACACGCGCGCTTCAGCCGCCACGCCGAGCGGCCTAATCCCTTCATTGTGCGCAAGGCCGACGGCGCCGCGAACTACGCGACGACGGACCTCGCGACGATCGCCTACCGCGTCGATCACTTCAAGGCGACCGGCGCGCTCTACGTCGTCGACAAGCGGCAGGCCGATCACTTCGAGCAACTTTTCCTCACTGCGTCGAAGTGGTTCGCAAAGGAAGGCCGTCCCCTCCCCGATCTGCGCCACGTTGATTTCGGCACCGTGCTCGGCGAGGACGACCGTCCGCTCAAGACTCGAAGCGGCGAAAACATCCGCCTGAAGGATCTCCTCGACGAAGCCGTCGAGCGGAGCTTCCAACTCGTCACCTCGAAGAACCCGGACCTGCCCGAGCCCGAGCGGCGCGAGATCGCCGAGGTCGTTGGCATCGGCTCGGTGCAATACGCCGACCTCTCGCAGAACCGCTCGAGCGACTACACGTTTTCGTGGGACAAGATGATCAGCCTCGACGGCAACACCGCGGCCTACCTGCTCTATGCGGTCACACGTATTCGCAGCATTTTCCGCAAGGCTGCCGACGACACGGCGCACGGACCGGGCTCGCCGACCGTCTTTGAAACGCCTGGAGAGATGGCGCTCGCGCGCAAACTCGTGGGCTTCGCCGATGCGTTGCGACAGTCCACCGTTTCGCTGCGTCCGCACTTCCTCTGCACCTACCTCTACGAGCTCGCTGGCGTTTTTAGTAGTTTTTTCAATTCAGACAGGGTGCTAGTCGACGACGCGGGCGTCCGGGCGCGCCGACTGTTGTTATGTGCACGCACCGCGCTGGTTCTGGAAACCGGGCTCCGATTGCTCGGATTGCGCACGCTCGCGCGCATGTAGTCGGATGTAGTTCCGAGGAAACACCTTCCGAGAAATTACCTTGCCGCGACAACCGGCGGCGGACAGATTCCGCCCGCATGTCCACGCAGGAGTTCTACATTCGCGGCGAAGCGGACACGGAGGCCCGCGGGCCATTTAATCTCGACCAACTCGCCTCTCTCGCAGAGGCCGGCCAGGTCAACGGCGATACGCTTTATTACGACGCCGCTATCGAGCAGTGGGTGACCACGGGATCGAATCCCGAGTTGATGGCCACTCTCTTTCCCGAGAAACGACGGCTTCGGATGAAGCAGAAAATCGACATCAAGACGGTCAACGTCGAGAACGAGGGCGACGAACCGATTCGGGTCGAGGAGATGCTCGCTGCGGCCGAGGGAAAGACACGTGAGACCGCCGGCAAGGGTGACCCGAAGGCGGCGTTTGAACTCGTGGCCGGTTGGGGCCGCAGGGTTCTCACGTTGATCGTGGCAGTGATGATGGTGTCGATGCTGCTCCCGTATCTCGAGCCGATCTACTCATTCGATTGGAAAACGATGATCGCGACGCCCCCGATTCTCTTCGGTGCGCTCGACCTCTTCATTCTCATTCTGCTCCTTCTCGGAGCGACCACGGTCTACCCGTTGGTGCGTTTCCGCGCGCTGCTCGGCCTCGGGTTCTTTGGGCTCACGCACTACCTCGCCGGCGAGATGCAATTCCTCGTGCCGTTGCTAGCCGCGTCGGCAGGACTTTATTTAACCACGGCTGCAGTCAGTTGGACTGTGCTGATCGCCGCGGGCGCGCTTGGGCTGCTCGGCTCGGGCTTCTACGCATTCCTCGTGCTGGGCTGATCCAGGGCCGGCCAGCCAGGGCCGGTCCCTCCAGTGATGCTCTATTGGATCAACAAACGTCTCGCACAATTGCGGGCCTTTTGGACCGACGGCATCTGGAAGGCCTCGATCGAGAAAGACCACCCTCCGCGGGCTGCTCTCCTCGTGTTCATGCGAATCCTTTCGATCACCCTCACGGGCCTGGGGGAGATCCGTGTGTTCAGCCGCGCCGCGGCCCTGAGTTTCAGCTCGATGCTGGGGATCGGTCCGCTGATCGCAATCGCAGTGCTCGTCGCGGGCAACGTCCTCGCGGACCGCAAGTCCAACATCGCAGTCGATGCGCTCAACAAGGCCATCCGTTTCGTCGCGCCGCAGGTGGCGCAGCTCGACGAGGCGATCGTCGTGACAGGCGAGACGAAGGCCGGGAACGTCGAGGTGAATCCGGAGATCGTCGAGCTGATCAACAATTTCATCGAGGCGAGCCAGTCGGGCACGCTCGGTGTCGTGGGCGGGCTCACGCTCGTGCTGATCGTCATCCAGCTTTTCATCTCGGTCGAGGAGTCGTTCAACTCCATCTGGGGCGTGCGGCGCGGCCGGTCGATGCTGATGCGCATCGCGTGGTATTGGACCGTGGTGACGCTCGGTGCGGTGCTCATGATGGCGGCGCTCTCGCTTCTATCCGCGTCGACGATTCCGGCCGTCGTCGAACGCCTCCCGCTCGGCGTGGAGATGATGCGCGTGTTCCGGCTCGTGGCGCCGCTGACGTCGTTCTTCATTCTGGTCCTGCTGCTCACGCTTTTCTATCGGTTTATTCCGAACACCAACGTTTACTGGTCTCCTGCGCTCACCGGCGCGACGGCCGCGATCGTCCTTCTGCTTCTGAACAACTATTTCGCGTTCATCTACGTGCGTCGCGTGCTGCTCTCGCAAAGCCTGTTCGGGTCGCTGAGCATCGTGCCGGTGCTGATGGCCGGTCTCTACGTGTTCTGGTTGATCGTGCTTCTCGGCGGCCAGATCACCTACGCGGTGCAGAACGTGCGCTACCGCTCGAGCCAGTCGGTCTGGCACGAACTCAACCACACGAGCCGTGAGAGCCTTTCGCTCCTCGTGCTTGTGCTGATCGCGCGCCGGTTCAAGGCATGCAGGCCCGCGCTCACCGCTTCGGACCTGAGCAAGGCGATACGCGTGCCCACGCAGGTACTCAACGAGTGCCTCAACCGACTCACCGACATCGGTCTCGTGTGCATGAACCCGCCACACGAGGGCGAGTCGGCGCTCGACTATCACTACCAGCCCGCGAAGCCGCTTGATCGGATAACGCTGAACGAATTCCGAAACCAATTCGCCGAACTCGGAGAGTCCCCATCGGGCGAGCTTCTTGAGGCGGTCGACCCGATCCTGCGCCATTTCCGCACGAGCGTTTCCTCGTCGTTGGGCGAGGCGATCGGCACCCGCACCCTCGATCAGCTCATAGACGACCTGCCGGCCGGGCCGGTCTCGAACGCACCAGCGGCCTGAGCCACGATCTTTGCTCGAGTCGGCGGCATTGACAGCCTTTCCGCCCGTCCTAGGTTCGTCCCCTTTTCCCCCTCATGATCACTTGGATTCAAGTCAACGTCCAGAAGCACTCGAAACTGATCTTTCTGTTCCTGCTGCTGGTCATCGCCATTCCGTTCGTCTTCACCATCGGCGCCGCGCCCGGCATCGGGAAGGCGGGGCACAAGCTTCTCGAGCGCTCCTTCTTCGGCTACAACCTGGGCTCCGCCGACGACCAGCGCCGCATCTTCGGCGACGCCGAGCTCAGCGTCTATCTGCAGGCCGGATTCATGGCGCTCGACGGCTCGCAGCTTCAGGACTACGCGCTCCAGCGCGTTGCGGCGCTGCACATCGCTGATGTGAACGGCTTGCCCCCGCCCACTCCGAAGCAGCTCACCGACCACGTCGCCACGCTGCGTCTGTTCCAATCGCCCGAAGGGCAGTTTGATTCGAAGCGCTACACCGATTTTACCGACAGCCTGAAGAGCAACCCGGAGATCACCCGCTCCGATGTCGCCCGCGTGCTCGCGGATGACGTGCGACTCCAGCAGGTCCAGGCGATCATCTCCGGCCCGGGCTACGTGCTCCCTGCGGAGGTGAAGAACCAGATGGTGCGCGCGCTCACCGAGTGGACGATCAGCGTGGCCTCCGCCGACTTCGAAGCCTTCACGCCAGACGTCCCGGTGAACGAGCTCAACCTCTCCGCGTGGTTCGACGAAAACATCGCCCGCTACCAGACGCCCGTCCGGGTCTCGGTTGACTACGTTACTTTCAAACCCGCCGCCTACGCGCAGGAAGTCTCCATCACCGAGGCCGAATTGCTCGCGTTCTACAAAGCCAACCCCTCGCGTTTCCCCGGCTCGGCCGACGAAGTTGCCGCCGCGGCCGAAGTCGACACGGTCCCTTTCGCGTTTCGCAGCGCTGTCGAGAGCACGCTCCGCACGGAACTCGGCGCCAAACGCGCGGCTCGTGTCGCGTCGGACTTCGCGTTCGCACTCTTCGATCAGAAGATCGTCCGCGGCTCGGTCGGGCTCGACGACCTCATCGCAAACTACAAGGTCTCGCGCCAGTCGGCGCCGCTTTTCCCTGCCTCCGAGGCACCGAAGGAACTCGGCTGGCCAGCCACGGTCGCGCAGGAGGCGTTCAGGCTCAGCGAGCAGAAATACTTCAGCGACCCGCTGCGACTCACCGACGGATCGACGGTCGTGCTTCTATGGAATGAGACAGTGGCTCCGAGCACGCCGACACTCGTCGAGGTGCGCGACGCTGTCGTGGGCGACTTCACCGCGGCCGAGCGTCGCAGATTATTTGTCGAGGCCGGCAACCGCTGGCGCGCCGACCTCCAGGCCCGCGTCTCTTCCGGCATGACGCTCGAGGCCGCCGTGGCCGCGATGGGCACACCGAAGCTCGAGGTCGTCAACTACCCGGCATTTCCACGCAGGCAGCCGCCTGAAGCAATTGAACCCGCGGTCCTCTCCGCCCTCGAGCAGACTCCCGCAGGCCAAATCTCTGGATTCATCGCAACCGGACCGAAGGGGCTCCTCGTCAATGTCGTCTCGCGCACGGAGCCGGCCGTGGACGAGTCCGCACCTGAATTCACAGCAGCGCGCGAACAGCTCGCCCTCCGCGCTGCAAGTCTCGGCCAGAACCTTGTCCTCGCGGGACTCGTTGAGCGCGAGCTCAGCAAGTCTACCGACATCGAACGCTGACGCATCGTCACCAGGAGGCCATGCCGATCCACGGATACAGGCCCCTGCCCGGTCCGTGCCGGATCTGTGGCGATGGATTCGAACATCGCTCCACTCCGGGCGCGCCAGCACTCACCGAGTGCCCGAAATGCGGCCAGCGTGTTGCACGCGCTGCCGACCGGCCCGGCCCGCGCGGCCGCAGCCGTTCATCTGCGATATCCTCCGCCAAACAGGCAGGTTTCACCATTCTTCGACGCACGGATGGCGGCGAGTTCGAGAAACTGTGATCGTCTGGCAACCCGGATCCCGTTCCCGCCGTCAACTTCATCTCCAATCTTCATGAAGCGAAATCCTCTGCGCATCGCATTCCGCGCCCTCCTGCCGATTTTGATCGCCTGTTCGTCCTTGGGAGTCGCCGCGGAAGAATCCTCCGTAGCCCCGCTCACGTTGACGGACGTGCTCCACAGAGCTCTCGCGAACAACTTCGACGTCCATATCCAGCGCTACTCCGTCGACAATGCCGAAGAGCTGCTCGCCATCTCTGAGGCCGACTTCGACCCCGCGCTCCGCTTCTCGGCGCGCCGCGCACAAAGCGTGCAAGCCGCGGCCACGAGCTCGCTCGACGGCGCACCCGGGCCCTCGAGCACGACGTTCGACACGCGCGCTGGCGCAAACGTGCTGCTGCCCACCGGCACCGTCGTCGACTTCTCGACCCAGCTCGCTCGCTCCGGATCGAATTCCACTTTCTCGCTCCTCAATCCCGCCTACTCGGCTGACGCGACACTCAGCGTCACCCAGCCTTTGCTCAAGGGCTTCGGCTCCAAGGTCACCCTCGCCGGCGTGCAACGCTCGCGCATTGGCATTGACCGCGCGAACCATGACTACCGTGCCCGCGTTCTCGATGTGCTTCGCGACACCGAGATCGCCTACTACCGGCTTGTCTATGGGCGTGAACAGCGCCTTGTGCGGCAGCTAGGCCTCAAAGCCGCGCAGGAGTTGCACGATGAAAACCGAGCCAAGCGCGAGGCCGGCGTCGTCACCGACCTCGATGTCCTCAACGCCGAGGTCGGCGTCGCGAACCAGCAAATCTTCCTGATGCTCGCCGAGCAGACGATGCGCGACAACGAGGACGCGCTCCGCGCGCTCATAGGCCAGTTCGCACTCGACGCGCCGCTTGGCGAGGCAGCATTTTCCGACCCACCCGCCCTTGACCTCGACAGCACCGACACGTTCGAGCGCGCAAAGCAAATGCAGCCCGAATATCTCGCCGAGCTCGCACTCATCGAGCAGCTCCGCGTGGATGTCGCAGTAGCGCGCAACGCCACGCGGCCGCAAGTCGATCTCTCCGGCGCGATCGGCGTCAACGCCGACGAGGCCTCCTATGGCACCGCGATCGACCGCCTGCCCGATGCCGACAGCCACCTTTGGCAGGTTAACCTCTCTGTCACCTACCCGTGGGGCGCCAAGGCCGACAAGGCCCGCCACCGCACCGCGAAAAACAATCTGGATCGCGAGATGATGCGGCTCCGCCAGATCGAGCAGAACATCCTCGTGCAGGCGCGCGCCGCAGTGCGCAACGTGGAGACCGGGATTGAGACTGTCCGCGCGTCCAGACTCGCGACAGAACTCAGCATCAAGCAATACGAACTCGAAAAGGCGCGCTTCGACGCCGGCCTGAGCACAAGCCGCCGCGTGCTCGACGCACAGCGCGACCTCGATCAGGCGCGTCTCACCGACCTCGACAACCAGGTCGCGCTCCACGAGGCGATCGCCACGCTCAACCGCCTCGAAGGCCGCACACTCGAGGCGCACGGCATCGAGCTCGTCTCGGCATCGGCAAATCCCTAGCTCACACACCGGGCCGGTTTGTAACGTATTACGTTACAAGCGGGCTGGTCTGAGAACGGACCGTGTCGCGTGTCTGTAACGTATTACGCTACAAACCCACGGGCGGGCGCGGGCGATTTGTAACGCAATACGTTACAAACTTCCCGCGGTTGTTGCGGCCGTGTGTCGTCCAATAGCTGACAAACACTCCTTGTCGCTCACCCCATTCGCCGAGCTCAGGGCTGACGAGCGTTGAGCTGCCGACAACTTCGCCTTCGAGGTAGGGTGCCTCTCGCCGAGAGGCACCTTGACCTGCGCCTTACCGAGGTTGGAGGCGCGTGTCCCTTTCCGAGACACGCACTAGGCGGGTTAAGGATAACCTCCCTATCAAATACAGACAGTTCCGTTCAATCGGCCTTTGTCCCGCCGCTCACGCCGCAGCCTACGACACGGGACCGAACAGCTCCGCTGCGTTCGCAAACTTTTCCGCATCGATCACGCGATGCGCCGGAAGTTGTGTCCTGAACCATGTGCGCTGTTTGCGCGCGAGGGCGCGCGTGTTTGCGAGGATCGCCGCGGCGAGTTCGCTCGCGGGCAACTTTCCATCGAGATGGTCAAGCGTCTCGCGGTATCCAATCGCGCACGCTGCGCTTGGATTTGCGCGCAGTCCGGCGCGATCGAGTCGCGCCACTTCCTCCACGAGGCCCGCGGCGAGCATCACTCCAATGCGCTGCTCCATTCGCTTCGCGAGCACTACAGGCTCGCGCGCCAGCTCTGTGAGCTCGACGTCGTAGCCGTGGAATGCACCGGGGCGCATTTTGAATTCGCTCGCGAGCTCCACAAGCGGACGGCCTGTGGCGAGACATCGCTCGAGTGCGCGGACGACGCGACGCGGGTTGCGAGTGTCGAGCGCGCCGAGGCCGGCCGGGTTCAGTCTCGAGAGCTCGACGACGAGTGCCTCAACGCCTTCGCGCTCCAGACGCGCCTCGATCTTCTCGCGAAGCCCTGGCACCGACTCGATCTCGTCCGCGACCGCCCCGAAATACGCTTTAAGGTAGAATCCGCTGCCACCCGCGACGAGCACGCGCCGACGACGCGCGAGAATGTCGCGCACCGCTGAGAGTGCCGCGGCAGTGTAGCGCGTGACGTCGTATCGCTCCGACACGTCGGCCACGTCGATCAAGTGGTGCGGCACGCGCGCCAGTTCGGCTGCGGTAGGCTTAGCCGTGCCGATATCCATGCCGCGATAGACGAGCAGCGAATCGCACGAGACGATCTCGGCGTCGTTCTCCTCCGCCCAGCGCAACGCCCACTCGGTCTTGCCCACGCCGGTGCACCCGGTGAGGACGTGGAGCTTCGGGCGCGGGCCGGCATTCATGCACGACAAACAATGCCCGGCGCCCTTCGCGGGCGAGCCAGAATCCTCTGGCGAAGAACCGGCCCGGCAATCAGCGTCTGCAATTTCCCATGCGCCGCGTCTGCCTGATTCTCAACCCAAACTCCGGTGCGAACCGCAATAGACCTCGCTTGCGCGAGTCCCTCGAGCAGTGGGCGGTCGACGCGGGGCTCGACGCCGAGATCTGCCCGACCGTGCGAGTCGGCCACGCGCGAGAGATCGCGCATGAGGCCAGCAAACAGTTCGACTGCGTCGTCGCGGTCGGCGGCGATGGCACGGTCAACGAAGTCGCCTGCGGTGCGATGGAGTCCGGCGTGCCGGTAGGCATCATTCCGTGCGGCTCGGGTAACGGGTTGGCCCGCCACCTGAGAATCCCGATGAATCCCCGCGCCGCGATGCGCGTGCTCGCCAGCGGCCAAATCCGCACGATCGACACGGGCACTGCAAACGGCCACCGCTTCGTCACGGCGATGGGCGTGGGCTTCGACGCGGAGATTACCCGGCGGTTCAATGAAATGCCGACGCGCGGGTTGTCCAGCTACGTGAGCATCGGCACGCGGTTGTTCTTCAGCTACAAGCCAGGCCACTACACCGTCTCGTCGGGCGACCGGAGCGTGAAGCTGACGCCGTTTCTGGTTTCTGTCGCGAACTCGGACCAGCTCGGCAACAACGCCCGCATCGCGCCACGCGCGCGCGTCGACGACGGCGTGCTCGACCTTGTCGCGCTCGAGCCCCCCGGCATCTTCTCGTCACTGGGCATGGCGGTGCGGCTCTTCACCGGGTCACTCGACCGCGCACGCGGCGTCACGCGAATGGCGGGAACTCGTTTTGAAATCCGCCGCGAGGGCGATGGCGTGATTCATGTCGACGGAGAGACGCGCACGGCGGGCCCTGTCATCGAAGTCGAAGTCCATCCCGGCAGCTTGCGCGTGATCGTGCCGGGGTGAGGATTTGCTCAAGGTAGGAGCCTGCTTGCGGGCGATGGCTGGCGCGATTCCGTCGGTAGCATACCGAATCGCCCGCAAGCGGGCTCCTACCTTCGGACAGCCTACTTTACCACCTGCGAGGCGACGACCGCCTGGTTGCGCCCGCGGCGCTTCGCTTCGTAGAGCGCGGCGTCGGCCGCGCGAATGAGCCCATCGGGCGATTGGATCTCGGGAGTCATGCCCGCGCCGCCCGCGCTCACGCGCACAGACGCGCGCCGGCCGTCGGTCAGCGGAATCTCCAAATCTGCGAGCGTGGCCACCAGCCGCGTGCTGCAGTGCGCGGCCTGAAGCTCGTCGGAGTCGGAAAGCAGGCATGCAAACTCATCGCCGCCGAATCGGAAGCAGCGGTCGACCGTGCGCACGTTTGATTTCAGGATGCGCGAGATCCACGAGAGCACCTCGTCGCCGCCTGCATGGCCGTGTGTGTCGTTGACCGCCTTGAAATTGTCGAGGTCCACGAGCACGAGCGCCAGCCCGGTGCCGTAGCGAATGTGCCGCTCCCACTCGGAATCGATGGCGCTCTGAAACTCGCGCCGGTTGTGAAGGCCTGTGAGCTGGTCGATGCTTGCGAGGTCCTTGAGCTGGCCGAGCGTGCCGGCGAGCTTGCGCGAGTACCGGACGGAGCGCTCGAGGAGAACCGGTGTGACCTCGCCCTTCACAAGATAATCGAGCGCGCCTGCATCGAGCGCGGCATCGTCGATCGCGTGGTCGCTGTTTGCCGTGAGCATGATGACGGGAGTGCGGCAGCCCTTCGCGATCGCTTCCTTCAACAGGTCGAGCCCGTTGCGATCGCCGAGGCCGTAGTCGAGCAGGCACACGTCGTAGCCGCCGCCGGTGAGTTTCTCCAGGCCCGTGTCGTAGTCGGGAGCCCAGTCGACATGGAACGGCTCGCGAAAGGAGCGCACCGCCTCGGCGATCAAGCGATTCTGAATCCGGTCGTCGTCGATGAGCAGCAGCCGCGGCATGGTTGGCGTGAATACTTGCGGGCGCCGTGGAGTTGTCGATTAGGAATCTGTCGCCCGCGACCACAACAACGCACCGGATATTCAACGTCGCTTCCTCCGGACAATACCGATGCCGACAGATTCCTAAGCCGGCGCTTTGCGCCGGGAAGGAGCTCGTGACACGATTCATTTCAGCGCGCAGTGCTGTTTAAGGAATCTGTCGGGGAGGCAGCTACGCAGGGCCGGAGATTTCCCGACCTGGTCCGGGCGCTCGAAACTGAAACCGGCAGATTCCTGACAGATTCCTAATGCTCGCGGCCGCCGGGCAGCGTGAACTCGACCTGCACGGGTCGGTGATCCGACGCAAACGAGCGCACGACCTGGCTGTGCGCATTGCGGCACGCGGGAGGGAGGAAGACGAAGTCGAGAGCGGTGACGGGCCACGGCGAGGGAAACGTCTGCCCGTCCGCCGGGTGCACCGAGTAGTTTCCATGACGGGCGACGTGCTCGCTCAGAAGCAGCGTGGCATCCGGACGGTGAGGAGGATTGTTCAAGTCGCCACAGTAGACAGGAGGCACCAGCCAGTCGTTTCCCGACTTTGAGTAGTGAATTTCGACAAAGTCGAAGAGGCGGTCGATCTGCCGCATGCGGCTGTCGCGCGACTTGTAATCGAGATGCAGGTTCACGATCGGGAGGAGGTGCGAACGTCCGACGTCGATCTCGGCAAACAGAAACCCCTTGCCGCCGATCTGTGCGCGCCCGAAAGGGACCGTTGCGTGTGACCGGATCGGAAACCTGGAAAGCAATCCGTTGCCGTAGTTGAGGCCCCGGCGCCCGAGCCTCGTATTCGTGACTCCCATCGCCGAATGCGGAAACTCCGCGTGGACCCGAAGAAACTCAAGATGGTCCACGTGGTAGTTCCAGTGCGAATCGAAATCCACTTCCTGCAGCGCCACGACGTCTGGCTTCAGCTTGTGGAGAAGGCTCGCAATCTTGAGCAAATTTCGCCGGATGCGTGCAGAGCCGACCATCCCCTGATACGGCACGAGCCCGCGGCCGTGCGCGATGTTGAAAGTCACCAGGCGGATCGACTGCATTGATGAAACAGAAGAATCCGAATCGCCCTCAGGTGCAACCCTGCCCACTGGGTAGAAGAAGGGTTGACAGGCCGTTTCGCCGGTCGAATCTTCCCGAGTTCTTCGCGGCGGCCATAGCTCAGTTGGTTAGAGCACTAGATTGTGATTCTAGGGGTCGCGGGTTCGAGTCCCGTTGGCCGCCCCATTTTCGACTGTTTGCAGCAGGTCGGGCATGTAGTTCGTCTACATCCTCGTTTGTCTCGAATCGGGTCGCTCCTACGTCGGCCAAACCGACAACTTGCTCCGGGGATTCCATGCGCACCTCGAAGGATCGACGCGCACAACCCGCGAGAAGCTCGTCGCTCCATTCGTGGTCTACTGGGAGTCGCACCCGACCCGTGCAAATGCCATGCGCCGGGAGCGCTACTTCAAAGGCGGTTCTGGGCATCGAGTGAAGCGCCGGCTGATCGCTGCCGCCCTGGCTGTTTCCTGAGTCTGGTTAGAGCATTCTGCTGGCCAGCAGAATGATTCTAGGGGTCGCGGGTTCTTCTGCTGGCCAGCAGAACGTTGGCCCCCCATTTTCCTCGAACACCGAGGCGCGAAACCGCATCAAGTGCGGGGCGGGATCGCGCCGGACTTGAAACTCAGTTGGCCCCTTTTTCCTGTGCTTTATCCTGAATGTTTTCGCCGAGGTCTTCCATGTCTTCGCCGAAGCCTTTGGTCGTCTGGCAACCTGTGACGGCCAGACCGAGAGCTGCTGCGGCGAGAAGAAGAAGTGCGAAGCGCTTTGATAGAGTGTTCATGGCTGAAATCTTAGTTTGGAATCGACCGCGTAACCATGGGGTGTTCACGGTAGCGCGACGCAGCGCAGCGACGCTCCACTCACTAACTTGCCGCAATGCGAATCGTTCCGACGCGCGACGACCCCGCAAAAACGGCTGCCTAGCTCGCCGCGGGCTGGACTTCGGAATCCCCTTTCGGCTCGCTGTCACCGTTCGTTTCGCCGTCGCCGTTCGTCTCGCCGTCGCCGCTGTCGGGTTCGGGCACCGAGGCGAGCTTGATGAGGCTCTCGAGCGATGAGAAGTGGTCGCTGATGTTGAACTCGGCCTTGAAGTTGCCGACGATCTGGTCGAAGAGCGCGCGCTTCTCCGCCTTGAGGGCCTGGATGCGCTCCTCGATTGTTCCCTCGGTGACGAGGCGGTAGACGAAGACGGTGTTCGTCTGGCCGATGCGGTGCACACGATCCACGGCCTGGTCCTCGACGGCGGGATTCCACCACGGGTCCATCAGGAAAACATAATCGGCAGCGTGCAGCGTGATGCCCGTGCCTGCGGCCTTGAGGCTCACTAGGATGACCGCCGGCCCTTCCACAGATTGGAAACCCTGCACCGGCTTCTGCCGGTCGAGTGTGACGCCCGTGAGTTCGAATCGCGGCACTTCCTTGAAGTCGCGCTCGAGCACTTCGCGGACGCGATCGAGGAACATCACGAACTGCGAGAAGATGACGACCTTGTGGCCGCTCGAGATCACCTCGCCGAGTTTCTCGACGAGCAGGTTGAGCTTCCCGCTCTGCCCGACGTCGGCCTTGATCCACGGCAACAGGTCGGGATCGCAGCACGCCTGGCGCAGCCGCGTGAGCAGCGCAAAGAAACCGAACGAGCGGTCGCGCATCGCCGCGTTCAGGTCCGAGCCGAGCCGCTGCATGCCTTCCTCGCAAATGCGGCCGTATTCCGTGCGCTGCAGTTCGGTGAGCGGGCAGTGCAGGTCCATGACGACCTTCGGCGGCAGCTCCTTTGCGACTTCGTTCTTCGTGCGCCTGAGCACGAACGGAGAGATTTGCAGCCGCAGCCGCTTGATCGTCTCCTCGCGGTCCTTGAGCAGGCTGGCCTCGAACGTCGCGCGGCTTCCGAGCAGCCCAGGCAGCAGGAAACGGAAGATCGACCACAGATCGAGCTGCCGGTTTTCCAATGGCGTGCCCGTGAGCACGAGCCGGTGCGCCGCGTCGATAGCGAAGCACGCGCGCGTAACCTTCGCGTCGGGATTCTTGATGAACTGGCCCTCGTCGAGGATCGCGTAGCCGAATTCCGCCTTGTCGAGGAGGCCGCGGTGCTTGCGGAGCTGCGTGTAGCTCGCGAGCCAGATGACCGGCTCGGGATTGGTGACGAAGTCGTGCCCCGCCTTCAGCACGTCGAGCTTCAAGCCTGGGAAGAACCGTGCCGCCTCCTCGCGCCATACGGGCACGACGCTCGCAGGGCAGACTATGACGTGCCGCTTGCCCTCCATCGGGCGCGCAGCGAGCAGCGAGAGCACCTGGATCGTCTTGCCCAGGCCCATCTCGTCGGCGAGCAAGCCGTGACAATCGCTCTCGGCGAGGTGGTTCATCCACTCGACACCTTTGCGCTGGTAGGGGCGCAGAAGCTCAAGCAAACCGGTCGGCGGTGTCGGCGTGCCGAGGACCTTCTTGCGCCACCCTTCGATCTCGGGCGTGAGGCTCACTTTCCAGCGCGCATCGTTGAAGAGTGAGAAAATCAGGAACGGCGGCAACGCCCCGCCGTGATACTCGCTGACGGTCTTGCGCCAGTTGACGACGCTTTCCCATTTCTCGCTGGAGAGTGTCACGATGCCCACGTGCGGCAGAATCACCTGCTGGCCGTGCCGCGCGGAGATGGCGCGCACCTCCGTCTCGGTGAGCATCTTTTCGCCTGCGCGGAACACCCAGCGCATGTTGATGCCGCCGCGCGCGGTGCTGCGGCCCGCGTGCGCCTCGACCTCCACTTGGCGGACACCCTGCTGCAGGTTCCTGATCGTCGGGTCGATCTCGACCGCGAAATGTTTTTCCCAGACCGGCAGCGAGGACTTCAAAAACTCGGGAATCTCGCGCACGGACTCGAGCACATAGGCATGTGTCTCCTGGCTGAACTTGAAGTGTGCCTTCCGCGCGTAGGTCGCGAGCCCGATCATCTTCGAGCGCTCGGCCGTCGTTAGCGACTGGGCCGCGCCACCATAGGCGAGGATGCGCGCGCCACACTCCTCCCAGAACGCCTCGCACAGCAGGCCCTCGGTCGACGCCTTCAGACAGAGCACAAATCTGCGCGCCGACTCATCGGGCGCGGCGTCCTTGCGCTTCGCGATCTCGGTCTGGCCGTTGCCATTCCCGCTGCCGCTGTCTGAATCGGTCAATTCGGTCGGGACGGGGGAAATCTCGTCGGCCACCAGCTCCTCGATCTCGTGGAGCCCGGCGACGGCGAGCGCGTGCGCCCAAAGGACGTCGGTCGAGGACGAGCGGACGACCGGCTTCATTTCCTCCCACTCGATGACCGCGTATTCGTCGCGCTTTTCGACCCGGCGGTGAATGATCGCATCCTGTGCGCCGAGCTCGACTTCGCGGACGGCGCCCTCTCGGTAGATCTGACGGCCTAGCTCCAACTCCTCTGCGGAGAAGTGAGTTGCCCAGTCGTCCTCGAACTTTCCAAACCAGAATTCGAGGGACTTTGGAGTGTATACGCGCTTCGGTCCGTGCGTTTGCATCAACCTAAAAGCGCTGACGGTAGGTTCCGGAAACGGCACCGCAACACAAAACACCGAAACATTTTCCAACTTTCTTTTGTCTCCTTCCACGCCAAAACTTGAATGTCTGCCGCGTCGCACCACCCGAACCCATCCCGATCATGCGCATCATCTATCTCGGTCACTCATGCTTCCTCGTCGAGACAGGGAGTCACAAACTCCTCATCGATCCGTTCATCTCGGGCAACGAACTGGCAACGGTGAGCGCCGACTCGATCGAGTGCGATTTCATCCTTCTTTCACACGGGCACGACGACCACACGCTCGATGCGCTCCCGATAGCGAAGCGTTGCGGCGCCACGATCATCGCGGCCTTTGAGCTCGCAGAATATCTCGGAGCACAGGGCGCGAAGGTGCACGACATGAATCCCGGCGGCGCGCACGAGTTTCCCTTCGGCCGGCTCAAGCTCACCCATGCGATCCACAGCTCGAGCACCGGCGGCGGCCTCAAACCCGTCTACCTCGGCCAGCCGTGCGGATTGCTGCTCAAGGCCGATGGCAAAACGATCTACCACGCCGGTGACACGGCGCTGTTTTCCGACATGCAGTTGATCGGCCGCGGCGGCATCGACCTCGCGATGCTCCCGATCGGCGACAACTACACCATGGGCATCGACGACGCCGTCGAGGCACTCGGCTTCCTGAAGCCCGCCCTCGCGGTGCCGATGCACTACAACACCTTCCCGCCGATCCAGGTGGACCCCGCACGATTCGAGTCCGCCGCGGCGACCGCCGGATTCCACGCCCGCGTGATGGCGATCGGCGAGACGATCGAGATCTGAAAGAACCGGGCGGCCATTGGCTGACTCGCTCGCGCTCGCCAACGCCATCGCGCTTCGCCTACGATGAACAGCGACATGGATCAACGCGTGCATCACGCCGGTGTCCAGCGCGCGATCGCCTTGGGGCGGGCCAACGACCCTGTTGCAGTGGCGGAGCTGGTCGGCCTGCTTGCCATGCCTTCTGCCGAGATCCGTCGCCTCGCTGCGTCCGCTCTTGGCAAACTCGCCGGATTCGGCGCCGATCCCGCGACCGCCGTGTCCGCCCTCGCCCCGGTCGCCCTTCGCGATCCGCATCCCCAGGCGCAGCAATACGCCCTCAAGGCGCTCAAATGCTACGGCTCAGCCGCCCGCGCACACCTGCACGATCTCGACGACCTCGCCGCGAACGAGCGGACGAAAGACTACGTCCGCCGCGCAGCCCACTCAGCCGCCGAGACCATCCGCGAATCCATCCGCCTCGCCGACGCCGCCGTTCTCCATCGCTGCGCGCGCTGCCACCGCGAGGTCTCACCCGAAGCGCACGCCCGCAGTCAGCAAGCATTTCAGCGCACTTTTTGCGACTTCTGCTTCGACGAAGTATTTCTCGACCGTCGCAACTTTGACACCAAGGTCGAACTCCACAAGACGATCGTCGCCCGCGCCGGCACGCTCGTGCAATCTGACGGCGAACGCCTGATCGCCGACTGGCTTTCCGCACACAGCATCGCCTACCGCTACGACGAGCGCTTTCGCATACTGAGCGGCCACGCAGTGCGACCGGATTTCTTTCTCCCCGAGTTCGGCGTCTACATCGAGTATTGGGGAATGGACACTGCGGACTACAAGATTGGCATGCTCAAGAAGCAGCAGCTCTACCAACAGGAGGGCAAACGTGTCATCTCGCTCTATCCCGAAGACAAGCCGCGCCTGGACTCCATCCTTCGTTCTAAGCTCTCTTTCTTCGGGTTCTCCGTGCCATCGAGCCCGACGTAAGCGAGGCGTCGGCGAGCGCGAGCGAGTCAGCCCTTCGGAGGATCCCCAGTCCACGCGCCCTCACCTCTTTCTTCCTCGCGGAGTGCCGCCCGCCGCAAATAGCTTCGGCGAGTGCCCACTGGTAAGAAGAAACGAGTGAGATCTAGCGGCGTGCCGTCGAAGAAACGCTGGGCCGCAATCCGCCTATTCGCCATGGATGTCGACGGCGTGCTCACCGATGGCTCGATCTGCGTGGCGGACGACGGCTCCGAGTCGAAGCGGTTCTCTGTGCTCGACGGGCTCGGACTCGTGCGACTGCACAAGCTCGGCATCGTGACAGCCTGGATTTCCGGCCGGCCCTCGGATGCCACATTGAGCCGCGCAACCGAGCTCGCCGTGGCGCACGTCATCCTCGGCCGCAGCGACAAGCGCGAGGCCCTCATGGAACTCGCCGACAAGCTCGGTTTCTCATCTTTGGAAATCTGCTACATGGGAGACGACGACATCGACACCCCCGCGATCGAGTGGGCCGGGATCGGGGCCACGGTGCCCGACGCCCTCCCGTCTGCCTTCGACGCGGCGGACTACGTCGCCCGGCGCAAGGGCGGCTCAGGGGCGGTCCGCGACGTTTGCGACAGGATCATTGCAGCACGCAAGACGGCAACCTCGCGATGAGCGCACTCCTTCGCGCAATCCTGCTCGTTGCGTTGCTCGCGGGCGCTGTTAGCGCGCAGATGACGCCCGATGCGCCGATCAAGAATTTCAAGCTCCCGATGTTTAACAATGCGGGCGTGAGGATCTGGGACCTCCGCGGCGAGGAAGCCAAATACGTGAGCCAGGACCGTGTCGACCTGTTCACGATGACTCTAAAGGTTTTCGACGACGACGGCTCCGGCGATGTGCGCCTCGAAATCCAGAGTCCTCAGGCGACCGTATTCGCCAACGAGCACGTCGTCACCGGCGAGAACAACATCCGGATGTTCACCGACGACTTCGAAATTTCGGGCCGCAACTACACATGGCGGGGACGCGAACAGACCGTGACGATCCGCGAAGACGTGCGTGTCGTCTTCAACACCCCGCTGCAGGACATTTTGAAATGAAACGAATCATCATCCTCCTTCTTCTGGCCGCACTTCCGCTCGCCGCGCAAGACGCGCCTGAGCCGCCGCCTACCACGATCACGAGCGAGCAGCTCGACATGCGCACGACCGACACGGAGTCGACGTTCCGCTTCACCGGCCTCGTAACCGTAACCGGAAACGAGATCGAACTCACCTGCGACGAGCTCGAGGTGATCGCGCTCCGGTCCGATGAGGACGCAAACGCCGCGATCGGCGAGCTGGGTCAGTTCAAGAGCCTCATCGCCAAGGGCCGCGTCAAAATCATCCAGGGCGAGCGCGTGGCCACGTGCGGCCGCGCCGAGGTGCTCCCGGGCGAGGAGAAGATCATACTCACCGAGAACCCTCTGGTGCGCGACCGCGAGAGTGCCGTGACCGGCGAGCGCATGATCCTTTTCCGCGGCGAGCGCCGCGCAGTCGTCGAGAGCGGCGCGAGCGGCCCGGCGCGCGTGACGCTACCGCCAATTCGCGACCTCGGCTTTTCCAAGGAGAAGGAAGAGGAGCCCAAGCCGTGAGAGTTGTTCGCAACGGCGCCGCGCGAGCGGCGCTTGATTAGGCTCGGCTCGCCCCGCCGCTCCTCCCTACCCTCCCGCTGCGCATGGCACAGGAAACGAACGGACAAGGCACGACGATCTCCACGCAGGAGCTCGTGCGCGCCTACGGCACACGCGTCGTGGTCAACGGCGTCAACATCCGTGTATCCGCCGGCGAGGTCGTCGGCCTGCTCGGGCCCAACGGCGCCGGCAAGACGACGACTTTCTACATGATCGTCGGCCTCGTGCCCGCGACGAAGGGCGAGGTGCTGCTCGACGGCGAGCGGATCACGCACCTTCGGATGCACCAGCGCGCGCGCCTCGGCCTGGGCTATCTTCCACAGGAGCCGTCGATCTTCCGGCAGCTCTCCGTTGCAGACAACGTCCTCGCGATCGTGCAGACGCTCCCGATTCCGCGCAAGATGCACAAGGGCCTCGTCGAGGCGCACCTCGGCGAGCTCGGTCTCCAGCACCTCGCGCGGCAGAAGGCCTACACGCTCAGCGGCGGCGAGCGCCGCCGGCTCGAGATCGCGCGTGCACTCGTCACACAACCGAAGTTCCTGCTCATGGACGAGCCGTTCAGCGGCGTCGACCCGATCTCAGTGGCCGACGTGCAGAAGATCGTCCTGGAGCTCAAGAAGCGGGGCATTGGCATCCTCATCACCGACCACAACGTCCGCGAGACGCTGCGAATCGTCGACCGCGCCTACCTCATCCACCAGGGCCGCGTTCTCACGGAAGGCACGAGCCAATTCCTCATCAGCGACGCCCGCGCGCGCGAGTTCTACCTCGGCGAGAACTTCAACCTTTAGGATTTTGGCGGATTCTGACATCCAACAACGAAACAGATGATCGCTGCCGTGTTCTGCCAGCTGAGATTGTCCCCCGCCAAGATCCTTAACCGGCACTCCGTGCCGGGCGAAGGACTGCTTGAAGAGCTCCTTTCAGCGCGCAGCGCTGACTTAGGATTTTGTCGGGACGGCCGGGACGCCGGAACGAAAATTTCCCGATCTTCCCAATGGCGTTCGAATTCAAGCCTGACAAAATCCTGACATGTCGAAAGCACGCACCTCCGTCTCGGTGGCCGAGTTCTTCCGAAAATACGGCGCGAAGCTGAAGGTTGAGACTGTGACCGGCGGCAACGGAACGAGCCGCCTCATCCGCGAGCCGAGCATCAACCGGCCGGCCCTCGCGCTCACGGGGTTCTATAAATATTTCGCGAACAAACGCATCCAGGTCATCGGCTCGACCGAGATGACTTTCTTCAAGACGCTCACCCGCGACCGCCAGCGCGAGATGATGGTGAACATGATCCGCCGCGGCATCCCGTGCCTCGTCCTCACCCGCAACCTGCGCCCCACGCCGGTCATGCTCGAGGTCGCGCGCGAGCGGAAGCTGCCGCTTTTCCGCACGAACATGATCACCATGCACTGGGTGAACCTCGCCACGATCTTCATCGACGCGGAGTTCGCGCGGCAGACTACAGAGCACGGCTCGACGCTCAACATCGAGGGCGTGGGCGTGATGCTCCGCGGCCGCAGCGGCGTCGGCAAGAGCGAGTGCGCGCTCGCGATCATCGAGCGCGGCTACTCGCTCGTGGCCGACGACCTCACGCACCTCCGCGTGCTCGACGAGCGCGAGCTCATCGCCACGAGCATGGCGCTCAACCGGGGCTACATGGAGTGCCGCGGCATCGGCATCATCAACATCGCCGAGATGTTCGGCGTCGGAAGCATCCGCGTTGAAACGCGGCTCGATCTGGTCGTCACGCTCGTCGATTGGACACCGGGCGTCGTCGAGGAGCGCACTGGCCTCGAGGAAGGCAATTACGAAATCCTCGGCATCAAGGTGCCGCACATCGAAATTCATGTGCGACCGGGTCGCGACATCGCACGTCTCGTCGAAGTCGCTGCCCTCGTGCAAGCGCTCAAGAAGACCGGGCGCGATCCCGCGAAGGAGTTCAACGACCGGCTCATCGCCCACATGGCCGCCGGCGAAGACACCGGCGACGGGGACGACGAGACGATTTCCACGGGGAATCCGTCGTAGGGAAGTGAGAGTGAAAAGTGAGAGTGAGGAGGGCGCCGCCGCGCAAACTTCAACCTCCTCCAAACTCCACGCCAGTGTTCTGAGAGTTGGTTCTTGAAGATTCTCTGGAGCTTGGCTGTTGAAGTTTGGAGCTTCGTGCCGCTATCGCACCATCTCCGCGCCTCTCGGCGAGAGGCGCGCTACCTCGGAGAAAACCCGCCGACTGCAACAATCCGCATTCCGCAGTCCGAAATCCGCAATCCCGCCGCAGGTGTCAGACAAACAGCCCGTCGCGCATTGGGTGGATCGAATCGCAGCGGTTTGCGATCTCGGGGTTGTGAGTCACGAGGACGACCGCCTGGCCGTTCTCCTTCGCCAGTCGCGTGAGGAGCGAGAAGACCTGTTCGGAGTTGCGCACGTCCAGGTTTCCCGTCGGCTCGTCGGCGAGGATGATCGAGGGCGCGTTAGCGAGCGAGCGCGCCACGGCCACGCGTTGCTGCTCTCCGCCGGAGAGCTGCGTGGTGAGCCGGCGGGCCTTGTCGCCCAAGCCAACCTCCTGCAGCAGCATCATGGCGCGCGCCTCCATGTGTTCGTGGGAGAGCCGGCCGAGCTTGAGCATCGGCATCATCACGTTCTCAAGCGAGGTGAACTCGGGCAGGAGGAAGTGGAACTGGAAGACGAAGCCGATCTGCTCGCAACGCACCGCTGTGCGCTCGGCGTCGGTGGCGCCCGACATGCTACGCCCGTTGATGAAAATCGCGCCCTCGCCCGGGAGATCGAGCAGGCCGAGCAGGTAGAGCAGCGTGCTCTTGCCGCAGCCCGACGGACCGACGATCGCGCAAGTCCGGCCACGCTCCGCTTCGAACGAGACGCCGCGAAGCACGTGCACCTTACCCACGCCCTCGCCGAGATGGCGGTGGATGTTCTCGCAACGGAGCGCGATCGAGGATTCGGGAGAAGGCGGAAGGGAGGAAGGAGCAGGCATCTCTTCGTGCGCGGCTTGCCGCGCTATTGGGAATTTCCGCGGATGACGTCGCCAGGCTGCAGGCGCGCCGCGCGTCGCGCGGGGATCACACTTGCAGCCATCACGACAATGATCGCGGTGACAGCCGCGGCCACGTAATGCCAAGGAGACCAGGCAACGACGAAGTTGTCGGTCGAGAAGATGCCGCGGATCCGGATCGGCAGTTGTTCGACACCCTTGGTAACGCCCGCTCCAAGTCCGAAGCCGAGGACGATTCCCGCCGCGAGCACGAGCACGCCCTGCCAGATGAAGATGCTCGAAATGTCGCGCCGCGTGTAGCCCATCGAGCGCAGAATCGCGATCTCGCGAGTCTTCTCGATGACGATCATCGCGAGCGTGTTGAACATGCCAAGGCCGCTGATGAGGATGATCGTGGAGACCGTGAGTGCGGACGAGATGCGCAGCGCGCGAAAGACCTCGAGCCAGATGCGCTCGCGCCACTTCCAGTCCTCGGCGTTGTGGCTGAGCACGCGCTTCATCTGCTGCGCCTCCGCGGGCGCGCGATCGCGGTCGTAGACGGCGATCTGGAGAAACGAGGCGCCCGTGGGTTTCTGCAGCAACGAGCGGCACTCGCGCATGTGGAGGTAGACGCGGATCTTGTCGACGTCGCCGACGCCAGTCTCGAAAATTGCCGAGACCCGGAAACGCCGCATCTGCCCCTGAGCCTCGATCACGAACGAGTCGCCGACGTTCAGGCCTAGGCGGTTCGCGAGCGCGCGGCCGACCATCGTGCCCGAAGCGTTGCCGCGAAAATCGTTGAGGTGGCCCAGGACAATCTGCCGCGCGATATCGGAAACCTTGAGGTGATCCTCGAGCTCGATGCCCAGCACGCGGGCCGAGTCGCTGCGGATGTTGCTTCGCAGGATCACGGCGCCCGACAGGACCGCAGAGACGCCGGAGACGTTTTCAAACTTCATCACCGCCTCGCGCACGAGGTCGGGCTCCTCGACGCCCTCCACGTATTTGAAGCCCTCGCGCTGATCGATGGAGAAGGAAGATCCGTCGGACGACATCTGAGGCGAAGTGTTCTGGATCTTGTCGACGATCCGGATCGCGCCGTCGGTGCCGAGGATTGTCTTGATGAAGAACTCCTCGAATCCGCTCGTCTGCGCCTGCGTGACGATGAAAAAACCGACGCCGAAGACGATGCCGGCGAGGCTCATGACCATCGACCGCCGCTTGGCGGTCAGAAAGCGGATGGCGATACGAAGATTGGGCGACATGCTTTGGGCGCGCGATCGAGCCGCGGGTCAGGACTTCGTCTCGGTGACCGACACCCGGTCGCCGTCGCGGAACAGGTCGAGGTTTTCGGTGATGACCAATTCACCTTCCTGGACTCCCTCGAGAACCTCGACAACTGACATGCTCGTGAACCCGAGGACGACGGTCCGTAATTCGACCCGCCCATCCTTGACCACAAAAACGTTCTTCCCGAAAACGCTACGGGTCGGGACGATCACCGCATCGTCGCGTGCATCGATGACGATGTTGGCCTCACCGGTGATCCCCGGGACGAGGAGCCGCGTGTCGACATCCACCGAGAGGTGCACGATGTAGCGCTGCGTGAGCGGATCGGCCGAAGGGAGAATCTTTTCCACTTGTGCGCTGTATTGCTTGTCGTTGTAGCCGAGGAAACGAACGGTGGCTTTCTGCCCGAGGCGCACTCCGGAGAAATTCTCCTCGGAGATTTTCGTCTCAATGATGCGCGAGTCGGCGATGATGGTGGCGATGGGCGTGTTGTCACCGATCAGGTCGCCCAAGACGGTGCGGACCGACGAGATCACGCCCTCAACCGGCGAGCTGACCTTCATCTTTTCGCGCCGCCGCTCTTTCACTTTCAACTCGGTCTCAAGTCGCGAGAGCGTTTGCTGGTTGGCGACCTCCTCGAGCTCGATCTTCTGCTCGATCTGCTGAACGGCACGGCGGGCGCGCTCCAAGTCCGCTGCGGTCATGCCGCCACCTTTGAATATCCTCTCGGCGTTTTCGAGCTGCTCCTTCGCGTTGATCAATTCAAAGGTCGTGGCCGAGCCGATCTCGACTCGCTTCTTTGCGGCATCGTAGTCCGTGAGCAGTTGCTCAATCTCCAGATTCAGGTCGGTCGGGTCGATCTCGGCGAGCAGCCCGCCCTCCTCCACCTTGGCACTGATCTCCATGTGATTCTTGATGACGCGTCCGCCGACCTCGGCGCGCACCTCGAGCGAGCGCTCGGCGAGCACGGTGACACTGCCGGGCACTGCGTTGATTGCGCGATCGCGGGTCGCAGTGACGACGACCGCCTCCTGCCGGATCATGAGGATGATGATCCACGACACCGCGACTACGACAGCGAGCGCGACCGCAAGGCGGATGAGGATTGCTTTGGGAACAGCCATTTCAGTTTTCGATTTTTCCGTCGATCAAAGGGTCCGCCTGCAATGTGGAAGCGTAGCGGGCGGAGGCGGAGTAAAATCTCGCGAGGGCGTCGATCTCAACCAGTTCGGCTTGGTTGAGCGCGGCCTGGGCATTGGCTATCTGCTCTTCGGATGACTGACCGCGGGCGAGATTGTCCTTTTCGTAGGCGACGCCGCCCGCCGCTCCCTCCCTGCGCTGCCTAGCGTGCAGATAGGCGCGCCAGGCAAATCCGACGTGCTGAGCCTGCTGGTCCGCGGAGTCCTCGATCGATTCGATCAAGTTGTCGCGCGCATTCTCAAGTTGCAGAAGTCGGTTCTTGCTTTGGAGGCGACGCCCTCTTGATGCAAAACCGTCAAAGATCGTCCACTGCAGCTGGAGTCCGACGAAGGACGATACGGTCGTGATCCTCTCACCTAGACTGGTGCTGTAAAGGTTATCGTCTTGTGAAACGCCTACCATAAGATTGAGCTTCGGCCACAGCGCCTTCCGGTCAATTTTCTGGCTCAGCCTGCCTTGCTCAATTTGAAGTTCATTGATGAGGAGCGACTCCGACTTCAAGTAGCCCGTAGCAGTCCCAACTTCGAGGGAAGTTGATTCGTTCTTCGGGGCCGCTAGGTTTTCAGGAATGTCGTTCACGGTGAATGTCGCGACTCCCGTGAGCTGGCGGAAGGCGCGTACGGCAAATTCGAGATCGGAGGCGGCCCGCTCGCCAGCCAGAATTGCCTCTTCGGTGCGCAATCGGATATCGAAGAGTGCGCTCAGCGTGATCAACTCCGCCTTGTATCGGACTTCCTGCCGCTCAAGGTTTTCCTTCATGAGTTTCTCTGAAAATTGCGCGTTTCGAACTCCCACCTTCTGCACTATGAGCCCCATGTATGAGTTGCGCACCTCGAGTGCGAGGGCACGACGGACACTCTCGAGGTTTTGTTCGGCAATGAGCGTGCCCAGTTCGCCCACCTTTGCCGCAGCCCGTACTGCGCCCCAATGCCAAAGAGATTGGGTCGCGGTGATGCTGTAGATGCCCCGATCATAGAGTCCAGGCTCGAGCCCTTCGCTTCGGCTTTCGTCGCGGACCTGATACTGGTAACCGGCGCCGACCTGAGGGTAAAGCGGCGAGGAACTCATCATCTGCTGATATCGGGCACTCAGCAGTTCGAAGTCCCAAGCCATCGTCCGCGGCGACTTCGAAAGCGCGCTCTTCACCACCGCCTCGAGCGCCGGCATTCCAGACTCGGGCATTGGCAGCTCGACCGATGATGCCGCGAGGCAGCTTGAGACGGTTCCGATGGCCATCGCCCCGGCGAACGATACGCGGCGGAGTAAACTGAGTTTCATGAATGCCAGTGGATCGATGTCTGTGCGAAGCGCTTGAGTGAAGGGAAAGCAGACAGTTTTTGGATAAAGCCGGGTAGTCAAATGCCAAGGACCAATTCGCGCCAAGGCGCGCAAGTCACTGCCATTCAAAT
>DATKCJ010000063.1:0-5472 GCA_035513275.1 Opitutaceae bacterium | reverse complement strand
CTGCGCGAGCGGCGAACGTTAAAACCTCACCCATTGTGCCGACCATCTCGACCTCGAGCGTCCCGGCCAAGCAATAATTTATGAGCAATTCCCGCTTCTCACCCAGCCTGCCGATCCTTGCGGCACTCGTGGTCCTCGCCGCCGCACTTCCCGGCTGCAAGTCGCCGATCACGAACATCACTTCGCAAACGGTCCCGGAGAATCCCTCCCAGATCTACACGATCACGACCCGCATCAAGCCGCTCCAAAAGTGGAAGTCCGAGTCGAACCTGCGCGTCCAGATCATTATCAACGGCCAGGCGCACGACATGCGCCAGAGCACGTTCGCAGACGACATCTACGAATACGACTTCCAGATGCCGCCGGGCGTGACCGAGGCAGCCTATTACGTATTGATGCAATACGACGTGCGGACGGACACCGGCACCATGCCCGTCGAAAAATACACGCCGATCAGCCGCATCAAGCTCACGAACCGCTACGTGTTCACCATCGAGGCCAACCGCGGCCCGACCGGTGCGCGCATCGGTGTCGTCGGCCGCGGTTTCACGCCGCAGGATGTCGTGTATCTCGACAGCACTCCGACGCGGACGGTCTATGAGGGATTGAACTCCGTCAGCTTCCAGGTGCCCGCGATTCCGACTGGCAACTATCGCGTGACGCTCAACAGCCCCGCGGGCAACCAGGACATCGGCACGTTCCACGTCGATGGCGTCACCCTCACGGTCTCGCCCACCGCGCTCACGGTTCGCCGCGGCGAGCGTGCGAGCCTGATGTTTACTGTGCCGAGCCCCGCGCCTACGGGCGGCCTGCTCATCAATGTCACGACCGATGTCCCGCACTCGGTGATCATGCCCGAGGTGATCATCCCGGCCGGCCAGTCATCCATCACCGTGAACGTTCAGGGCGGCGAGCCCGGCGTCGGCAGCCTCTTCGTCGGTGCCGCCGGCAGGGGTGAACTCGCGGTGCCGATCACGGTGACGAACAGGTAAGGCGCGAGAGAAAGCAAGTAGGGATCCCGGCCTGCCGTGAGGCCGTCCGCTCTGCAGATCCGGCGGGATGTGTCGCGGCTCGGCAAGCGGTCCCGCCCTTCCACAAAAGCGCCCCGGTTTCTCCTCGCGGCGTCCGCCAAGTGTTGCGAGCCTCTGCCCAATTATTCGCACGCATGGATTCGCAGTACACACACAAAACTGCCTCCGCACTCAAATGGCGGCGGCTCGCGTATGGACTGGTTGCCCTCGCTTTCGCCACCTACGTCGCGCTGATCGCAATACGGGTCGGCGCGCATGCAGGCGGTTCCGATTCCTCCGGCTACTTCAACAACGCGAGACTACTGCGCCAAGGCGTGGTGAAGATCCCGCAACGTGCGCTTCCAGATTTGCCACCGGAGAAGTTGTCCGCGTTTTCCTATATTTCGCTCGGTTTCCGGCCCGTCGATGGATCGAGCATGGCGCCCACCTATCCGACTGGTCTTCCGATTTTGTTCGCAGCCGCGTCCGTGATCGCGGGCTGGGATGCCGGGCCGCATTGGATTATTGGGATTCACACCGTGCTTGGCGTGCTGCTTGTCTTCGGGCTTGGGCGCCAGTGCGGTTTATCCCGAGAGTTCGCAGCACTCGGTGCGCTCATTGTCGGGATCAGTCCCCTCTACCTGTTCTTCGGCCTGCAGGCGATGAGCGACGTGCCGGCGTTAGTTTGGGTGACGGGAGCCGTGGTGCTCGCGTGGCACAGCCGCACGCGGCCAGGTCTGCTCACGCCTCTCGCGGCGGGCGCCGTCTTTGCGATGGCCGTGCTGGTGCGCCCAACGAACATAATCGCAATCGCGCCAATCGCGATCGCGCTCGGCCTCGACTGGCGGCGCTGGATTCCGTTCGGATTCGGGGGGTTGCCATTTGCCATCTTCCTCGCGATCTATAATCGCGCCGCATACGGCGACGCACTCGCCTCGGGTTACGGCAATGTGTCCTACCTGATGAAGGCCGACGTCGTCGGTGAGACGTTGGTCCATTACGGGCAGTGGTTTCCGGTCCTGCTCACACCGCTCGTCGTCCTCGTGCTTGGATTGCCATGGATCGCGCGAAGCGCATCGCGTTGGACTGCAATTCTCATCACGTGGATCGCGGGATTCGCGGCCTTCTACGCGTTCTACACAGTCACTCGAGAGACGTGGTGGAGCCTGCGATTTCTACTCCCTGCATTCCCTGCACTGGCTGTCGCCTCTCTGCTCGTGCTCCAACGCATCTTCTCCAAAATCACCCGTCGCTTGACCCGACAGATTGCAGGGGGCGTGACTGCGGCTGCAGTCTTATGCTGGTCGATCGCATGGGGCGACCATTTCTACGCCCTCAACATGGGTCGCGACGAAGGGGTCTATCGCGAGGCAGCCGAGTGGGCACGCGAGAATCTCCCGGAGGACGCCGTCGTCGTCTCGATGCAAACCAGCGGCACCGTGATCTACTACACGGACTTTGTGATTCTGAGGTGGGATCAGCTCACGCCCGAAAACGCCGCCGCCGTGACCGCAAATCTCGAGGCAAACAACCGGCCGCTCTTTGCGATACTTTTTCCCCACGAGGTGAAGGACGTAGTTGAGAAGCGTCTACTCGGCGATTGGAAGGAGATCGGGGCTGTGCGCCACGTGACGATCTGGCGGCAGGAGTCCGCCACGGTCGCGTCCGAAAACTGACACGCTTCAAGTGCCGCTGGGGACAGCCGCCCCTACCTTGCGGATCCACTTTCTCTAACGCTTTCACTCTCACTTTCACTTTCACTCTCCTACTCCCACTCGAGAGTGAGCACGACGGGCCGGTGGTCGCTTGCGTTGCGCACGCGCGGGGTGTCGACCACGCGAATCGCGAGCGCCTTAGCCCAGGCCTCGAGGCCGGGCGACACGAGGATGAAGTCGACGCGCGAGTAGCTCTCCTTGCGACGATAGCGATGCGTCCATGCGTCGCCGCGGTCGTCGGCCGCCGGCAGGATGCGCGCGATTGTGGTGTCGCCGCGCTTCATCATCGCACGCAACGGCCGCGTGTCGCGCGTGTCGTTGAAGTCACCTGCAATCATGAAACGCGCGACTGCCGGATCCGGAAACCGATCGAGCACGAGATCGCGGATCGCCACCGCCTCGGCGGCCCGTTGAATCGCCGAGCCCGGATCGTCGCGCCGCTCGGTGAAGCGGCTCTTGAGGTGGATGACGAAGAGCGTGATCTCGTCCTCCCCGGACATCACGACCACCTCCAGGACACCGCGTTTGACGAAATCATCCGCGCCGAGGAAACGCACGGGCAAGTGACCGTGCCGTTCGATTCGCACGAACGGAACCTTCGAGAGCACCGCCACGTGACGCTCGGTGTCGGCCGCGGCGAGCCACGCCGAGTGCAGGTAGTCGATGCCGTCGCGCGCGAGGTCGCGCTGGAGTTCGACGAGCTGCGACTCGTCGCCCATTTCCTGAAACGCGATTACGTCGGCAGCGGTTGCACGAATCACGTCGCGCAGCGCGGACTTTTCAGCCTCTGGCTTCGGATAGCCCGGCCGGAACACGCCGTCGACCCGGCGCGCGGCCGGCAGGTAGTTCTCGACGTTCCATGTAGCGACCGTGAGCGAGCCTGCGGCGCACTCGACAGAGAGCGCGGCCGTGATCAGCAGCGCAACGATCAGGCCGCGCGGAGTGCCTGTTCTCTCTCGAACAAAGTCGGATGCGAGTAGTGAAAAAAACTGAACCACGGGTGCGGCGTCAGGTTGGACAGGTTCCTCTGCGAAAGCTTTCGCAGAGCCCGGATCATCGGGTCTGCGCCGCCGACCGCGTTCATGGCAAACGCATCGGCCTCGTATTCGTGCTTTCGCGAGAGCAGGTTGGCAATGGGGGTCAGCCAGTGGGAAGCCAGTCCTCCAAGTAGAGCGAACAAAAGAAACGCCGGCGCGATCGAACCGGGCTCGAATCCGAACGCGCCGAGAAACGCGGCGCTGTTCGCGAGCCACGCGAGCGCCGCGAAGCCGCCCAGCAGCACGACTGCGCCGAGCGCGATCGAGCGCGGAATGTGGCCGCGCTTGTAGTGACCGATCTCGTGCGCGAGGACGGCCTCGAGTTCGTCGCGCTCGAGCTGCGCGATGAGCGTATCGAAAAGGACGATCCGGCGAAACTTGCCGAAGCCAGTGAAGAAAGCGTTCGAGTGACCGGAACGTTTGCTCCCATCCATCACCTCGATCGTCTTCGCGCTGAACTCGGTGCGATCGGCGAGCGACATGAGGCTGTCGCGCAGCCCGCCCTCGGGAAGCGGCGCGAGCTTGTTGAAGAGCGGCAGGATGAACTTCGGGTAGAGCACCATCATCAGGAGTTGGAAGACGATCATCGCGGCCCATCCCCAGATCCACCACGTGCCGCCCGCGAGTCCGACGAGAGCGAGCAGCAGCCACACGAGCGGGAAACCGATCGCGAGGCCGAGCGCCGCGCCCTTCACCTTGTCGGTTACCCAAAGTCCGGGCGTGGACTTGTTGAAGCCGAAGCGCGCTTCGAGCCGGAACGTGCCCCACCAGTCGAACGGCAGCTCGGGAATCGAAAGCACGATGCCCGTGAGCACGAGAAACAACGCACCTGACCACGCGGCCGTGCCGGCGAATCCGGTCCACGCCTCCCACGCGACCGGCAGCACCCCTGAGAACACCACCGCCGCGAGCACGACCGCGCTCCAGACGAGCTCGATCTGGCCGAAGGCGTTTTTCGCGAGGCTGTATTCGACGGATTTCGCGTAAGTCGCGTCGTCCATCACCCCGGTGAAGGCAGGCGGCATCGCACCGGCGTGCCGGCGGATTTCAAGGCGGTTGAGGTGGGACAGGAGGAATTCGGATCCGAGCTTCGCGACCATCAAGGCCACGACGATCCATGCGACCAGGGACATGGCCTGATTCGGAGCGGAGACGGTCTGGATTGGCAACGTCAACTTCCCGGAAGGACGCGCTGACTCCAGCCCTTGAGTGACGCCCCGCAGCGAGGATAGGGGTAGGGACAGGGCGATGATGCCCTGCCCCTCCCTCCGAACCGGACGGGCGGATCTCCCGCATCCGGCTCTCCAATCGATGAGTGCATCCGGAGATGGGAGGACGTTACTTGCCGACCCAAGGCCAGAGAGAAGATTGGGTCTGCAGTTCACCTCGGAGTTGCCTCCAAGCATCCCGTCGCCGAGATGTCCTCCAGTCGGTTTGGCCATGACCGGACCGCGCAGATCGCGTCTCGCGTGGTAGCCAGAGGGCAATATGCGAGATGGTGTTGTCCGGGCCGTGACCTTGCCGACTTCATCTTTCTGCGTCCCTTCGCTCCTCCGGAGTTACCCGGATTCAACGCTCCTATGGACGCTCTGACTGCTGCCGGGCTTCTCTCCTGGCACCCCGGCAGCTCTCTCATCGTCCCCATGTAACCTTCCCTGCCTGCTTGCCCCAACCACCCGCATGCTGACGATGCTCCCAGTCTGACATGTC
>DATKCJ010000062.1:0-2916 GCA_035513275.1 Opitutaceae bacterium | reverse complement strand
GACGCCATGATCACCTGTTCTCGATCCTTCAGTCCGATTGACTCGCCGGTTGTAGGAGCCCGCTCTTGTCTCGCCGTCGTCCGGCAGCTGCCAGTCGAAGGCGGATGCGGGCGATGCATCGGCGCGTCCCCGCCGACTGCGCAAACCATCGCGCGCAAGCGCCCTCCTATATGAAGACACCACTGTCCATCGCAATTTTCCTCACGGCCGCATTCAGCCTCAGCGCCGACGAGGTTCGGCAATTCAACGGCGCCACGCCGCTCGAATGGTCGCGCAAGCTCGCCGATTCCGAGATGGCCCGCTACGACGACCGGCTTTTCCACGGCGGCGCGAATCCGCGAGCCCGCTGGGACTACACAACATCGCTGCTCGGCCTCTCGATGCTCAAGCTCGCCGACGCCACGGGAGACCGCGCCTATGCGGAGTGGGGCGCGAAGACCGTCGAGAGCTTCGTGGCCGACGACGGCTCCATCCGCACCTACAAGATGGAGGAGTTCAACATCGACATGATCCCTCCGGGCAAGGTGATGCTCGCCCGCTGGGAGCAAGGCGTGCGCGAACCGCGGCTGCGCACCGCCATCGAGACTATGCGCGAGCAGATGCAGAAGCACCCGCGCACCTCCGATGGCGGCTTCTGGCACAAGCTCCGCTACCCGCACCAGATGTGGCTCGACGGTCTGTTCATGGCGTCGCCGTTCCTCGCCCACTACGGCAAGGTCTTCGAGGAGCCGGCGATGTTCGACGAGGTCGCAAAGCAGGTCAGCCTCATGGACAAGCACGCCTACGACCCGCGGACCGGTCTCCACTACCACGCTTGGGATGAGAAGCGCGAGCAGCCCTGGGCTAACAAGGAGACCGGCCGGTCGCCCAACTTCTGGAGCCGCGCGATCGGCTGGTACGGCATGGGGCTTGTCGACTCGCTGGACTTTTTCTCGCCCACGCACCCCGAGGTGGAGCACATCAACGAAATCCTCCGCCGCGTGGCCGATGGCATCGTGCGCTGGCAGGATCCCGCCACGGGCCTCTGGTGGCAGGTCACCGACCAAGGCGCGCGCGAGGGCAACTATCTGGAGGGCACCGCCTCCTCAATGTTCGTCTACATCCTCGCGAAGGGAATCAATCGCGGCTACCTCCCGCGCGAGACCTACATGCCAGCGCTGCTGAAAGGTTACGAAGGCATCATCCGCGATCTCATCCGGCCCGAGGGCGACACGGGCCGGATCAGCCTCACGCAATGCTGCGCCGTCGCCGGTCTCGGCTACACCAACTCCGCGGGCCGGGTGCGCGACGGCACGTTCGAGTATTACATCAGCGAGCCGATCATCGACAACGACCTGAAGGGCACCGGGCCGTTCATCCTCGCGGGAATCGAGCTGGAGCAGTTGCTCAAGACAAAGGAGTCGCCACTCGTCGTGCGCGGCTGGGCCGACTACGAGCGCGTGCTTGCGCGGATCAAGGCGCCGACATTTCCCGATCGCGACTTTCCAATCGCGGACTTTGGCGCCAAGCCCGGCGCCGAGGTGACCGCGGCGATCCACGCTGCCATCGAGGCTTGCCACGCCGCGGGCGGCGGCCGCGTGGTCGTGCCCGCGGGAGAGTGGTTCACGATGCCCATCACGCTCAAGAGCAACGTCAACCTCCACGTCGCCAAGGGCGCCACCCTGCGTTTCCTCTTCGAGCCCGCCCGCCACCCGATCGTGTTCACCCGCTGGGAGGGCGTCGAATGCATGAACTATTCGCCCCTCATCTACGCTTTCGAACAGGAAAACATCGCCGTCACCGGCGAGGGCGTGCTCGACGGTCAGGCCGACTGGGAAAACACCTGGTGGGCCTGGAACAACAAGGCCAAGGCCCAGCGGACGATGCAGATCGTCGCCCGCAACAAGCTCATCGAGATGGGGGAGACGGGGGTGCCGGTCGGGCAGCGGGTCTTCGGCGAGGGCAGCTACCTTCGCCCGAACTTCATCCAGCCCTACCGCTGCCGGAATATCCTCATCGAGGGCATCACCATCCACCGTTCGCCCATGTGGGTGATGAATCCCGTCCTCTGCCAGAACGTCACCGTCCGCGGCGTGAAGGTCGTCTCCCACGGCACCAACAACGACGGCTGTAATCCCGAGTCGTCGCGCGATGTGCTGATCGAGGACTGCCTCTTCGACACCGGTGACGACTGCATCGCAATCAAGTCCGGCCGCAACGGCGACGGCCGCCGCGTCAACGTGCCTTCCGAAAACATCATCGTCCGCAACTGCGTCATGAAGGACGGCCATGGCGGCGTCGTGCTCGGCAGCGAGTGCTCCGGCCACATCCGCAACGTTTTCGTGGAGGACTGCGAGATGGACAGCCCCGAACTCGACCGCGCGCTTCGTTTCAAGAACAACGCCGTGCGCGGCGGAATCCTCGAGAACGTTTTCATGCGCAACGTGCGGATCGGCAGAGTGGGGGAGGCCGTCGTCACGATCGACCTGCTCTACGAGGAGGGTGCGAGCGGCAACCACATGCCGGTCGTGCGCAACGTGCAGCTCGACAACGTCACAAGTTCCGCCAGTCCGCGCGTGCTCTACATCCGCGGATTCGAGGGCGCGGTGATCGACGGCATTCGGATTTCAAATTCAACATTCAGCGGAGTCACCGAGACCGAGGTCATTCAGCACGCCGGCTCGATCAGTTTCAACAACGTCACGATCACTCCCGCCAAACTCACGCGCGGCCGCAATTCCGTCCCGCCGCCGGAACCGGCAAAGAAGTGAGGGCTAAGGGACTAAGAGACTAAAAGACCCAGAGACCACTGACCACGGGACCACTGACCACGGGACTTCGGAATTGCGGATCGCGGATTTTGGATTGCGGATTGTTTCAGAACTAAACGACACGCACTACGAACCCACACCGGCGTTGCCGGCGATTTCGACGCTC
>DATKCJ010000061.1:0-32485 GCA_035513275.1 Opitutaceae bacterium | reverse complement strand
CCTTCCGACAGGTGCCTTCGACTTGCCCAACGACAGCAAAGACGCCGCGATCCGCGTCCCATTCGCTCCCGGCGGCTACACCGTCCACGCGACCGGCGTCGCCGGCACGAGCGGCGTCGCGATCATCGAGCTTTACGAGTCCCCGTAAGGCGCCGGTCGAAACAAATGACGAGGCAGAGTTCAATCTTCGCGAAGGGTAATCCATGAAACTCACCGTTCTGTTTGAGACAGGCAGGCAATCGCCCGCCAGAATGATCAAGAAACTGGTTGCACTGTTCGCAGCCGGATGGGCATGCATGGGCGCATCGGGTGACACGGCCCCTCCGTGGACGCACAAGGTTGTCGCTGGAGACATTGCGTATTTTGCGTTTGCCACGCCCGCCCGCATCGAGCGCTACGACATGGCGGGCGAGCAGTGGCTTCCTTCGATTGCGCTTACGAACTCGCCGACTGCGCTCGCGGTGGATGAGAACGCAATTGCGATCGCGTATAATCGGGCGGTGGTCACCCGCGCGTTGGATGGAACCGGCGAGGCGGGATTGATCAACCAGCCAAACGACGTGGCGGGCCTCCTGCTTTCGCCGGACTTCATCTTCGTGGTGTCGCCGTCGTATGCGAACCCCTCCATCACATCGGTCCGTCGATCCGATCGGCAGTTCGTGGCAACGTGGAGCGGAACGTATGCGTTCGGAAGCGGCTTCGCGATCGCTCCCGCAGCGCGCCGGATCTACGGAATCGACACGATGACTTCCGGCGCCTCACTTGATGAGCTGACTTTCAATCCGGACGGCACGTTTCCTACAGGCTATCCCGGTTATCGGTCCGCCGGATCCTACTACTACACGTCGGCTCATGAGCCGAGGACGTATGTGTCGCCGGACGAGGGCACCCTGATCCTCGGGGCCGGTTACGTCTTCGATGCCGATAGTCTGACCTATCGTGCCAGTCTCGCAGGGAGCTTCGACGACATGGTCTATTACGGCAACGATGTGCCGATCCTCTTGAGAGGCGACAGCCTTTACGCCTACAGCAACGCGTTTCTCGAGTCTGGCTCGAAGACGTTGTCGGTCGAGGCGCAGGCACTGGCACTGAGATCTGGCGACGTTTTCGCGTTCTCTGCCGATGCGAATCAGGCCAGTGGAGTCGTTGTGGAGAAGGTGGCCATCGGCAGTTTCACCTCAGCCCAACCCGGCGCGGCCCTCGACCCCGCCGCGCTGAACTTCGTGCCCGATGATGTGATCGCCGCGGGCGACGGCACATTCTTCATCTTTAGCAGGACCCACCAAAGCATCTTCAGGTGGTCGGGAACAACCCGTAGCTACACCGCGAGTTACCCTTTGCTGGGATCGGCGCTCCACGTTGCCTACTCGCCCCAGTTCGACCGGCTCTACACGGCCTATTCCTCCGGGAAGATCAACCAGATCAAGCTCGATGCGGACGAGACTGCCGAAGTGCCGTTCGCGAATCTTCCGACCTCCGCTCGAGGTTTGGCCGCGGCGGGAAACTACATTCTGGCGGTGGATGAGTCCAACTGGTGGAACACGCACTACACATTTGACATTGGCGGGACACTGAAGTCCTCACGTGACTGGAGTTACATCTCCAAGGAATACGTTTGGAGTTCCGTCAACCAACGCATGTATTTCTTCCGCGACGATTCCTCCCCGAACGATCTTCTCTATGAGCCGATCGATGCGGACGGCCAGTTGGGCCCGCCGGTCGATTCTCCCTACCATGGAGAATATAGTTTCGTGCACCCGATCCGGCTTTCGACGGACCAGACGGGGGTGTTGATTGGGTCGGGTCTCGTGTTCACCGCATCCACGCTAACCTATGCCGGATCGCTGGCCAACAACGTCACCGACGCCGTTTCGAGAAACAACCGGTGGATGACGATTCGCAACGCGACCGTAGACTCCCAGATCCAGACCTGGACCCAGAATCTTCTTCTCGACAAGGGCATGACGGTGCCCGGCTACGCCTTTCGCGTGTTCAATCTGCCCGATGGAAAGCTGCTCGCGCTGACGACCACAGGGGGAAGCATCAGCCCTTATCCTTGGGACAACGTGCCGAATTCTGGCGGCTTGGTCATGTCGATCGTCGATCCCGACACCGGATCGGTGCAATCATCGCCGGTCATCACCACCGGCCCAGCCAGTGAGACGGTCTACGTGGGCAGCTCAGTCACGTTGACGGTCACCGCCACCGGATCTGATCTCAACTATCAATGGAGGAGGGGAGGTCATGCGATCAACGGCGCCACGACGTCGGAGTTGGTCCTCTCCGGTCTTCAGGTAAGCGATTCCGGCAGCTACTCGGTCACCGTAAGCAACGCCATCGGCCTTATCACCAGCGCTGCGGCGACGCTCACCGTCGAACCGCTGCCTCCGCCACCGGTGATTGAAGTCCAGCCCCTGGCACAGGCGGCATTTCCCGGCGGGTGGGTGTGGTTCGAAGTTTCTGCGTCGGGAGCCGCGTTGTCGTATCAATGGCGGAAGGAGGGGGTGCCGATCGACGGGGCGACAAACAGCTGGTTCAACATCACGACCATCAAGGCGTCCGACTACGGCGACTACGATGTCGTCGTGTCGAATCCGGGTGGCTTCGTCACGAGCGACAGCGCGGCGCTTTCGACGCCACCTCCGCCCGAGTTTCTATCGCATCCCCAGTCAGCGACGGCCGCCTTGGGCACGCATGTATGGCTGAGTGTCGGTGTCAACGGGTTGAACCTCAGGTTTCAGTGGCGCAAGGACGGCGTGCCACTCGTCGGGCGCACGGGTTACGACATTTACCTCGGTCCAATCACGGCTGCCGACTACGGCAGTTACGATTGCGTCGTCTCCAATCCGGCAGGAAGCGTGACAAGCCAGGCGGCCTTCATCGCAGCGGTTCAGGAGCCAGGAATTGTCGCACATCCCTCGAGCCACACCGCCGTGCTGGGCGGCAACGTGACATACGCAGTCACCGTTTCAGGCATCGGGCCGTTCGCGTATCAGTGGCGGCGCAATGGCGTGAACATCGCGGGCGCCACTGGCGCTACACTCACCCTGTCGAACGTGCAGGCAGGGCAGGGCGGAAATTATTCAGTGGTGGTTACAAACTCGGCCGGAAGCGTCACAAGCAACGCTGCGGCACTGACGATCGACACGACACCGCGGCTGATCAACGTCTCGTGCCGCGGATTCGCAGGCGCGGGCGACGACACGCTGGTGATGGGCTTCTACATCACCGGCAATACCGACAAGACCGTCCTGATTCGCGGCGTCGGACCGAAGCTGCTCGAATACAACGTGCCCTCGGTCGTCGCGGATCCGCGGATCACCGTCTACCGCGGCAACACGCCGCTTGCCGGCAACGACGACTGGGACGCTACACTCGCTCCCGAGTTCGCCCGGATGGGCGGATTCGCGCTCGATGCCGGGAGCAAGGACGCGGCGATGACGCTCACACTCGCGCCCGGTGGCTACACCGTTCACCTGGTGAACAATGGATCCGTGGCCGAGGGTCTGATCGAAGTCTACGACCTCTCGCGGGACCTCGGCTCGCGGCTCACCAACGTTTCCTGCCGGCTCAACATGAAGCCGAATCAGACAATCATCCTTGGAACCGCTTTGATCGGCAGTCCGGTCTCCGTCCTCGCGCGAAACATCGGGCCGGGGCTGGCACTCTACCTGCCGGAGGGCACGGGCGTGCTGGCCGATCCGCACTTGCGCGTCTACTCGGGTGGCGCCGAGATCGCGGTCAACGACGATTGGGACACTGCGACGGGTGCCTGGTTCGGCCCGACCGGTGCGTTCTCCCTCCCGGCCGGCAGCAAGGATGCGGCCGTCCGCGTGCCGTTCACGCCCGGCGGTGTCACCATCCACGCCACCGGCAAGGGCGGCGGCGGCGGCATCGCGATCATCGAACTCTACGAGTCGCCGTGATCGCTTCAAATTATCTGTGCCGCGTTCCGACTCCTGCGTTCGCTCCGCAAATTACCTTCAGTCATCGTGCCGTGACTTTTGCTTTACCTGGCAATCTGTGAACTGTCAGCGTCTTCACTGTAGCGCCAACCTCGATTCAATGCAGCATAGTCGGCCAACCCACAGGCCGATTGGACACAAGACTCTGTATCGTCATGAATTCATTTAGCTGGTGGGCGAGAGATTCGAAACGAGAAGTAACTCGCACGTTGGTGCTTAACCCGCGGCCGTGCCGGTCACACGGCGCGGGACTGGTGATCGCGGGTGTCGACGGGAACACCATCCGACTAATCGCGGGGGTGTTGTTTTCGGTGCTCGCGGCGTCGGTAGTTGAAGCCGCGACAGTTACCCCGGCATCGATCGAGGTTGGCGATGGCAGAGTCTTGCGACCGGTCATGGTCAATGCAACCGGCCCTTGGACGACGGTCGATAGCGTGGGATGGCTGTCGGCTTCCACTGAGTTCGGCGACGGAGACCGAGCCGTCGAAATCGTGGTAGAGCCTAATACCACGGGCGCGGATCGCTCAGGCTCGATCATGTTTGGCGATGCGACACTCACCGTGACGCAGCGCGCTGCAGGGAGCGGATTGCGCGAGATGTGGGTCTTGGGACGAGGATTTATTGAAAATGAGAGACAAGAGATTTCGGGACGTGGACCCCTTGGTGATAACTCGATTGTGCCGCGAACGGGACATGTGGCCGTTGCAAAGGATGTCACCTTGGCAGCCGCCGGTTCGCTGCACAGCGTGTTCCTGAAATCTGACGGCACACTCTGGGCAGTGGGTAACAATGAGTTCGGGCAGTTGGGCGATGGCACGACAGTGATGCGAAGCCAACCCGTGCTCGTGGCCACGGGAGTGGTGCAGGTTGCCGCACGCTACAACCACACCCTGTTTATCACGGAAGACGGTTCACTCTGGGGCACTGGACTGAATGCCGATGCACAGCTGGGCGACGGCACGACAACAGATCGCAACTCCCCGGTGTTTATCGCGAGTGACGTCATGGCCGTGGATGCCGGACTCGATCACAGTTTGTTTCTGAAGACCGATGGATCGCTCTGGGGAATGGGAAGCAACACCTGGGGGCAATTGGGAGATGGGAGTCAGGCTCCCCGCCTGGCAGTTCCTACACAGGTTGCCACGGATGTCGCAAAGATGGTCGCAGGGCATCAACGCAGCATGTTTGTGAAAACGGATGGCACGCTATGGGGAATGGGTGCTTTTTATAAGGAAATACGCGTGAATCACGTCTACCTCGATACGTTCCCAACTCCGTTTCAAATCGCTTCGGACGTCGTATCCGTCGCTCCCGGAGATGGAGGCTATTACGTAAGGTCTAACGGTACACTCTGGTGGGTTGGTATTGTTAGTCCGGGGCATGTTGCCGAACAGATTTCCGACAGTGTTTTGGAGGTCTTCTCTGGCGGCGATTCGACATTCTTGATCAAAGCAGACGGAGCCCTTTGGAAGTGGACGGATGGAGGAGCAGCTTTCGGCGACTTCTCAGCCGTGGAGAACGCCACGAACGTGGTGACGGTTGCCGCTGGAGGCGGATACGCCATGTACTTTCCCGAGCCAGCCGAACACGTCTTGTTCGTGACGGACGATGGAACGCTGCAGGCGATGGGAACGAACTTCTACGGCCAACTGGGCGATGGCAGCACTTACATGCGCTTCATTCCCGTGCAGGTCGGCAGTGGGATCGATGCGGCAACTGGTGGTGAGAACCACAGTCTGATAGTCAAAACCGACGGGACATTATGGGGGATGGGGGAGAATGTCTACGGCCAACTCGGGGATGGCACCTCCACCGCCCGGCCCGTGCCGGTGCAAATTGCGGCGGGCGTTGTCGCCGCGGCCGCCGGCCGTCAGCACAGCATCTATCTCAAATCCGACGGGACGGTTTGGGCGATGGGAGACAACTCGGAGGGCCAGCTCGGCGACGGAACGACAAATCCGCGGCTGACTCCCGTTCAGGTTGCCACGAATGCCACCGCGATTGCTGCTGGTGGGTGTAACAGCTTCTTCGTCAAGTCGGATGGCACGCTGTGGGCCATGGGATCCAACCTCGGCGGTTCGCTGGGGGACGGCAGCAATCTTTCTCGCCCGAGCCCGCTGCAGGTGGCGTCCGATGTCGTGTCCGTAGCGACGAGCGGCTCGCACACGCTTTTCGTCAAGGCGGATCACACGATGTGGGGGATGGGCGGCAACGTTGGGTATTTGCCCAAGCAGGTCGCGACCGGTGTTGAGAAGATCGCCGTAGGCCATGCGACCAGTCTCTTCTTGAAGATGGATGGAACACTTTGGGCGATGGGCTACAACGAATGGGGACAGATCGGGGACATCAGCTCGCTGGAAGTGTTTTCACCAAGACAAATCGCGACCGATGTTTCGGATATGCGCGCGGGATCCGATCACACGATCTTCCTTAAGACCGACGGCACGCTTTGGGGATTGGGCCGCTCCCTATGGGGGCAATTGGGAGTCGTTGAAAGGGGATTTACCGATCGCCCGACGCTTCTCGCTCGTGGCGTGCTGTCGATCGGGGCGGGACGCTACTTTGGATTCTTTGTTGCAACTGGAGAAATCGGAGTCGCTCCCCAGGTCGATACACAACCGACGATGAAGGTGGCCGTTCTCGGCGGGGAAGTCACCTATAGCGTCGCAGCTGCCGGCACGGGACCCTTCACCTACCAATGGCGGCGCAACGGCGTGGCGATAACAGGGGCGACGGATTCGACGCTCACGCTGTCGAACGTGGAGGCGGGGCAGGATGGCAACTACTCGGTTGTCGTTTCGAACGCCGTGGGCTCGGTCACTAGCAACGCCGCAGCTCTCACGATCGACGCGACGCCGCGCTTGATCAACGTCTCGTGTCGCGGTTTTGCGGGCGCCGGCGATGAAACGCTGGTGATGGGCTTCTACATTTCCGGCGCTGGCGAGAAGACACTCCTCATCCGCGGTGTGGGGCCGACGCTGGGGAATTACATCGAGGGAGAGGTTGTCGCCGACCCTCTGATCGCGATCTACCGCGATCAAACGCTCATCGACGGCGTCGAAGATTGGGATGCCTCGCTCGCGCCGACGTTCACGCAGATTGGCGCGTTCGCGCTGGACCCCGGCAGCAAGGACGCGGCGTTCACGATCACGCTCCAGCCCGGCCTCTACACCGTGCACCTCGTCAACGCTGGACCGCTCGCCGAGGGGCTCATCGAGGTCTACGATCTCTCGCGCGACTTCGGCACGCGGCTGACGAATGTGTCATGCCGTTTGAGAATGAGTGCAGATCAGACGGTCATCCTTGGTACCGCGCTTATCGGCAGCCAGGTGTCCATCCTCGCGCGCGGCGTCGGACCGGGCATCGCACAATACCTCCAGAATCCCGCGGACGCGTTGGCCGATCCACACCTCCGCGTCTATCGCGGCGATGACGTGGTCGCGCTCAACGACGACTGGGAACTCGCGACCCGCGCCTGGTTCGTACCGACAGGCGCCTTCGACCTGCCCGACGACAGCAAAGACGCCGCGATCCGCGTGCCGTTCACGCCCGGGGGCTACACCGTCCACGCGACCGGCAACGGCGGCGGCGGCATCGCGCTCATCGAGCTCTACGAGTCGCCGTAGGAAATCGCCTCAGGATGTCGCCGCCAAAGCGCGGCGATGTCCTGAGTATCTCAGGCGTCTCAACTGTGTCGGTTCACCTGGACGCGACACTGCGCGCTTTGCGTTCTTGGCTTCTCTTGCGGCGACTGGAACGCAAGAGTTCGCCGATGGACCAACCACGCCGCGAGTTCTTGAAAGCTTCCCTCGTTGCCTCTGCTGCCACGCTCACCGGTCTCAGTGCCTCGGCAGAGACCTCTACCGCCGGACGCGAATACTACGAACTGCGCGCCTACCGGTTGAAATCGGGTGCGCCACACGATCTGCTCGATGGCTACCTCGCGAACGCGCTCATCCCTGCGTTGAACGCCCGTGGCATTGCGAGCGTCGGCATCTTCACCGAACCGGAGGCGAAGGATGGTCCCGCTGTCTGGGTTCTGATCCCGCACCCGTCGCTCAAGTCGTGGAGCGACATCACCGCCTCGCTCAACGCCGATCCTGCGGTCGTCGCCGCGGGGGGCGCGTATTTCGACCCGGCGCTCGCGGACAATCCCGCGTATGACCGGATCGACAGCTGGCTCTTTCTCGCGTTTGCCGGGCTCCCGCGGATGGTCGTGCCGGAGCTCACGCGTGCCGGCAAGCCACGCATCCTCGAGCTGCGTACCTACGAGAGCTTCAACGAGGTAAAGGCCCTCAAAAAGGTCGACATGTTCAACGCCGGCGAGATCGACGTGATGCAGCAGGTCGGGCTTTCGCCTGTCTTTTTCGGACAGGCGCTCGCAGGCAGCGGCCTGCCTCAGCTCACCTACATGCTGTGCGGCCCGGACCGCGAGGCGCACAAGGAGCATTGGACCGGTTTCGGCAACCACCCTGTGTGGGTGGCGCTCAAGGTCGACCCGCAATACGCGGACACGGTCTCGAAGATCACGGCGCGATTTTTCGTCCCGACTGCGTATTCGCAGATATGAGCGGAGCGGCCCGTGATCGGTTGTGGGTCGGGCCGTTTATCCCCCCAGACCGGAACCATGAATCGTCGGGCTCAAAGCCCGACCCACAAGACCGCGGCCACTTCTCTGATTTTCCCAGCAACTTGTCTCTCTTCTCCGGGTTCTTCTATTGTGAATTCACTGATCTCCCTTGCCGGTTTCCGGCAGATTGTGCGTCGCCTCGTGCGTGAGCGCGGCTTTACCGCAACGATTCTTCTCACTCTCGCGCTCTGCATAGGCGCCAACGTCGCCATCTTCGCCGTCGTTGATGCGATCTTGATCCGACCGCTGCCGTATCCGCACGCCGAACGGCTTGTCACGGTGCGCAACTCCTATCCCGGCGCAGGTGCGCCCGACAGCGGTGCCTCGCTGAACAATTATTACGAGCGTCGCGGCGGTAAAGTTGCGGTGCTCGACTCGGTCTCGATCGTCCAGCGCGGCAGCGGAATCGTGGGCGAGGCAGGCTCGCCGAACCGCATTGAGCGCGACCGGGTGTCGCCCGAGTTTTTCGACACGCTCGGCGTGAAGCTCGCGATGGGTCGGAATTTCACCGAGGAGGAGATGCTCTACGCGAGCTCCGGAGTGCTCATCATCACGCACGAGTTCTGGCAGAACCATTTCAACGGCGATCCCGACATCCTCAACCGCACACTCACAGTCGACGGCTTGACCACCACGATCGCCGGCGTGCTGCCCCCTAAGTTCCGTTTCCTCGACAGCAAGGCGAAGTTTTTTGTCCCGCTTGCATCGAACCTCGATGAGCGGACCCCTCAAAACCGACATTCGAACAACATGCAGATGATCGCGCGGCTCGTGCCCGGCGCAACAGTCGAAGGGGCGCAGGCGCAGATGGATGCGTTCAACCAGGTGCAGCTTGAAACAGATCCATACAAGCAGCTCGTCATCGATGCCGGCTGGAGCACGCCCGTGCGTTCCCTTCGCGCCGATACCGTGCGCAGCGTGAAGGATGTGCTGGTCCTCCTTCAAGTCGGCGTGCTTGGACTTCTTGTGATCGGCGGCGTTAATCTCGCCAACCTGATCCTTATCCGCGCAAATGGCCGCACGAAGGAGTTCGCGATGCGCCAGGCGCTCGGCGCGGGCCGCCGGCACCTCGCACGTGAGATCATCATGGAGACGGTTCTGCTCAGCTTGATCGGCGGCTTGCTTGGACTCGCAGTCGGCGCTGTGGGGATTCGAATGCTTTCTTCGCTCGGCACGGACCAGCTTCCGCTCGGAGTGAACATCGTGTTCGACGCGCGGGTCGCGGTCGTGGCGCTGCTCGGCTCGGTTGTCGTCGGCATCGCACTCGCGCTTCCTGTGATTGGATTCAGCCTGCACCGAAACCTCGCGCCCGCGCTTTCTGCGGAAACACGCGGCGGCACCGTCTCGCGCGCCGCGCAGGGCGTGCGCCATGCGTTCATCATCGCGCAGGTGGCGCTCGCGTTCGTCCTCCTTTCCGGCGCTGGGCTGCTCGGCATGAGCCTCAAGAAGGTGCTGTCCACATCGCCGGGTTTCGAGTCCGACCAAGTGCTCACCGCGAGTCTGTCGCTGCCGTGGAAAACTTACCCGGAGACGGCACCGCGGCAGGCGTTCATGGAGCGCCTGCTCACCGAACTGCGCGCGCAACCGGGCGTGAACTTCGTGGCGATGAGCGACGGACTGCCGTTCGGTGGAAGCCATAGCGACAACGCCACGACTGTGGAGGGCGTCGAGCCGAAGCCGGGTGAATCGATCCGCACGCACTTCACGTCGTTCGCGATGGGCGACTATTTCCAAGCGCTGGGCATTCCGCTGATCGAAGGCCGCTTCCTCGAGGATGCAGACAATCAGCGCGAACAGAAGGTCTGCGTCGTCGACCAGGCATTCGTCGCGCGCTACTGGCCTGCCCTGGGCTCGTCGAATGGGCCGACGGTCAGCGCGATCGGCCGCCGGATCGCGTCCAATGTGAAGATCGACGAGGAAAACGCGATGACGATCGTGGGCGTCGTCGGCACGGTGAAGACGCGCGACCTCACGGACAAGACACCGCTCGGTTCGATCTATGTGCCGTTCAAGCTCCGCGCCGGTCAGTCTTTCCACGTCCTGCTGCGCACGTCCGTGCCTCCAGAGACGATGGGCGCGACTCTCCGCAAGCTCGTGCTCTCGCTCGACCCGGAGTTGCCGACAGACGACATCAAGGTGCTCCGCACGCGCATCGACGACAGCCTCGTGGCGCGCCGCTCACCCGCGATGCTCGCGGGCATCTTTGCTGGTGTGGCACTCCTGCTCGCTGGGATCGGCACCTACGGCGTGCTCGCATACGCGGTCAATCAACGCCGCCGGGAGATCGGCGTGCGAATGGCGCTCGGCGCGTTGCCTTCGCAGATTCTCCAGCAGTTCCTTTCGCTCGGCACGAAGCTACTGCTCGTTGGCGTCGCACTCGGCGTGCTCGGCGCTTGGGCCACAGGACGCGCGATGAAGAGCTTGCTCTTCGACGTGGAGGCATTTGATCCCGCTATCGTGGCCACGACCGCGGGAGTCCTGATTGTCATCGTCCTCCTCGCGACGTTGCTGCCTTCACGTCGCGCTTCGCGCGTCGACCCGATCGAGGCCCTTCGCGACGAGTGATCCGCACCTTCGCCCTTGAGGGAGGCCGAGCCAGCGTTGTGTCACGGTCGTGACAAAACGCTGGCAAGGAGAAATGCGCGGCGCGGTGGCGAGGAGTCACTCTCTTGCGGCTCGGATAGCGAGTCGCTTCATCAACACGAGACCGATCGCGATCACAGGCAGCGCGGGCAGGAAGTGGTAGAGCATGTTGTGCACCGGCTCATACATGCATGCCAGTTGCATAAGCGTGCCGGGCACGAGCCCGGCGATACCGTAGCCCAATCCGTGCAGCCACGAGAACCGCACCACGCCACGTCGCACCATCAGAACGAACGCCAACATCCCGGCCCCGCCGTAGATGGGCACCTCGGTCCAACAGTGTGCTCTCGCTCCGAGCGACGATGACTCGGGCGCGAGGTGCGTGAACTCCGCGGCAAGCCCGGCGCAAAAAAGGATCCCTGAGATCCAAAGCGCAGTCACGGCCCAGCGAGGCACACGCTCGCCTGGAACTGCGCGCACGAATGCCGCGTAGGCGCCGAGCAGCGTGAGCGCGAACGCCGCTGCGACCTCGATCAGGAGCGCAGGATGTTGCAGAAGCTGCTCCGTGAATCCGGGACGGTATTCCTGGTCGACGCGCATCGCGATCGCCGTGCCCACAATCACGAGCGCGAACCAAATGAGCGCGCGCCTTCCGGGCAACATCATCGGCGCCGCCGGGCGATGGCCCGCGACGACGCTCTTGATGAATTCGCTTCTGTCTTTAGCGGGCATGGTCTTCGGATTCGAGTTTTGCCTCCATCAATCTCGCGAGTTGGGCGTAGGCGCGCGAGATGCGTTTTCGAAGCGCGGCCGGACTCACTGCTTCGCGCTTCGCGGCCTCTTCACATGAGAGTCCGTCGATCTTTGTGAGGACAACCGCGCGGTTGAGTGGAGCGGGGAGGGCGCGCAGCAGTTCGTGGATGTCGGTGCTCGTGCCGGAATCGTCTCCGCTGCCGTGCGACGCGGATGTCGCGGTTGGTGCGGGATCGGGCAACTCATCGGGCAGCGCGGTCTCGTTTCTTCGCACGAGCGCCCGAAAGTGATCGGCCACCTTGTAGCGGATGATCGCGTGCACCCATGGTCTGATGTTTCGGGATGGATGGTAGGTGGCGAGGGATTTGTGCATGCCGAGCAGGCATTCCTGCGTAAGATCGTCGAGATCCGCGAACGGTCCGAGGCGCGCGCCGAGAATGCGTCGCACGTAGGCGTAGAGTTCCCCGAGGAGGCTCTCGCATGCCGGGATGTCTCCAGCCTGCGCCTGCCGCGCGAGGTGACCGAGCCGATCGAAATCCGTCGAGTCCGCCTTGCGTCCGCCGACGCGCGAGCACTGCGCGAGGGAGGTCGCAACGGTATTCCAAGCCGGCCGCGGCGCAAGGTTCATGCACCTCGCGCCGGTAAGATGAAGGAGCCGTGACTCGCCGGCTCCTTCGTGGACTGTGACGGCCCTGCTTCCACCTAGTTCTTCACCGGCAGCATCGGGCACTGGAAGTAGGGCGGGGGTCCGCCCGCGGGAGAGCCCGGCGCGAATGCCATGTTTCCGATGATGACCTCCTCGAGCAGTTCCGCGTAGGAAGTGATAACGGGCACCGTGCCATACCAGGCGAGACCCTGCTCGGTCCACCATGCAGTGTGCACAAACCAGCGGCCACTGTTGAAGTCGGGATTTCCGGGGGCAGCCTCCGCAACCGGGAACTGGCCGCCGTCGGCGTTGCTGTTGATGATGACAAACAGCATATCGTAAGAGTGGAGATTCTTTTCTGTCGGCGCCGGGAGGATCGCGGTGGCCTTGGAACTCCAAAGCCTGCCGTCGCCCCAAAGGCTGGCGGCGAATCCCGGCTTGCCCGGGAGCGCGAACGACGGCGTCGCGTAGGCGAGTGCTGCGAGTGCGAACAATCCGATTCGGAATCTTGTCTTCATGGTGTCACAGGATGGTGGTTGCAGGGTGGGCGTCCTCGTGGGCGGACAACCCGTTCGCCATGTAATTCGTTGAACTCGCCCATTTGTGACCGGAAAAATCAGGGGTGACGGGAATCGAAAGTTCGCCTTACCTTGGCGTCCCTATTTTGGCCGGAGAATTTGCCACCGGCCGGATCTTCACACCCTAGACACCATGGAGACCACACGATGAGCTCATCACGCACCACATCAGGCCGCGGCCGCCTCTACAGCAGCGTCGTCGAGACGATCGGCGACACGCCTTGCATCCGCATAAACAACCTCGCGCCCGCACACGTGGAACTCTACGCCAAGGCAGAGTTCTTCAATCCGGCCGCGTCCGTGAAGGACCGGCTTGCGATCAGTATCATCGAGGAAGCGCGGAATCGCGGCGACCTGAAGCCCGGCCAGACCGTCGTCGAGGCGACCAGTGGCAACACGGGCATCGGCCTCGCGATGGTGTGCGCCGCGATGGGCCACCCGCTCGTGATCACGATGGCGGACAGTTTTTCGATCGAGCGCCGAAAGCTTATGCGCTTCCTCGGCGCGAAGGTGGTGCTCACGCCGCGCGCGTTGAAGGGATTCGGGATGATCAAGAAGGCCCAGGAACTTGCCGCCGCAAACGGCTGGTTTCTCGCGAGCCAGTTCGAGACCGCGGACAACGCCACGATCCACGCGAACACCACCGCCCGCGAAATCATTGCGGACTTCAAGGGCCGCAAGCTCGACTACTTTGTCACCGGCTACGGCACGGGCGGCACGATCTCCGGCGTGGGCCGCATCTTCCGGAAGGAGATGCCAAACACGAAGATCATCCTGGCCGAGCCCGCAAGCGCCGCACTTGTCGCGAGCGGGATCTCGCAGCAGCGCGAGGCCGACCACACGCCGACAGTCGGCCACGGCTCCTGGCAGCCGCACCCGATCCAAGGCTGGGTGCCCGATATCATTCCCTACGTTCTTCAGGAGGCGATCGATGGGAAATATTTCGATGAACTCACGGCGATCTCGGGACCCGATGCGATCCAGTGGGCGAAGAAACTCGCGCTGAAGGAAGGAATCATGACCGGCATCTCCGGCGGCGCGACGTTCGGCGTGGCCGTGAAGGTCGCTGAGAATGCAGCGCCTGGTTCCACGATCCTCTGCATGCTGCCCGACACGAGCGAGCGCTACCTTTCGTCGCCGCTCTTTGAGGGCATCGTCGAGGACATGACCGATGAGGAGAAGGCCCTTTCGAAGTCGACGCCGATTGCGCAGATGTAGGGCCGTGTGACACGTTCCTCGATCCTCGTCCTCGGAGGTGGTTGCTTCGGCCTCACCGCGGCGCTTGAACTGCGCGCGCGCGGCTGGGAGGTCACGTTGGTCGACCAAGGACGGATTCCGCATCCGGACGCCGCTTCGACCGACATCAGCAAGGTCGTGCGGATGGATTATGGCGCCGACGAGCAACACACCGCAATGGGCGAAGCGGCGATCGCGGTGTGGAGGGAGCGGAACTCGAAGTGGGGCGAGACGCTCTTCCACGAGGACGGGCTCCTCGTCATCTCGCGCGCACTGCTGCGACCTGGAACGTTCGAGGGCGACAGCTTCGCGCTGCTCTCCGCGCGCGGCCACACGCTCCAGCGCATCTCGCGGGAGACGCTTCGCGAGAAGCACCCCGTATGGGATGCCCGCCGCTTCAATGATGGATACCTCAATCCGAAGGCAGGCTGGGTCGAGAGCGGGCGTGTGATCGTAAGGCTCGCGATCGAGGCTCGCGCGGCAGGAGTGAAAGTCGTCGAGAGCGTCGCCGCTCCGCGGCCGTTGTTCGATGGAGCACGCTGCGTTGGCATCGAGTCAGGTGACGGCGTCCGCTGGCTCGCCGACCAGGTGCTCGTCGCCGCGGGAGCGTGGACGCCGGTGCTGCTCCCGCATCTGCGGGACATGATGTGGGCAACTGCGCAATCGGTGTTCCACTTCAAACCGCGCGAACCGCAGCCGTTCACGCCGCCGGAGTTTCCCGTCTGGTTCGCCGAGATCGGAAGCTCCGGATGGTATGGATTTCCCGCGAATGCCGACGGAATCGTAAAGGTGGCGGACCACGGACCCGGGCGCCGTGTGAGTGCGAACGATGCGCGCGCGATGCCCGAAGGCGAGGAGGCGCGCTACCGCGCGTTTCTGAGCGAGACATTTCCCTCGCTCGCCGACGCGCCGGTCGTCGCGACGCGAGTCTGCCTCTATTGCGATACGTTCGACTACGCGTTCTGGATCGATCACGACCCGCAGCATTCCGGCCTCATCGTCGCAGCCGGCGACTCGGGGCACGGATTGAAGTTCACGCCGATTCTTGGCGGAATCATTGCGGACGTCGTGGAGCGAAAACCCAACCCGTGGGTAGGGCGATATCGTTGGCGCGAGAGACCCGGTGGATTCGCGGCCGGCGCGCGTTCCTGACCGGAACGTGCAAAAAAAAGGCCGCCCGTGGGCGGCCTCGAGAGTAGGGCGGGAAGCGCTGCTCAGTTGGTGATATCGTAGCTGGAGCTTTGTCCGCGGATCGGAACGTAAACTTCATACCACTTCTTCTGCGCGTCGCTGTCAGCGTAGTCCTTGAGCGCTTGCGCGTCCTTGAACTCCATCACGAACGCGTGCGTGCGCTTCACCTCGGTGCCGGACGGGTTCTGCACTTTGAAGGACTTCACCCAGACGCGGGTGATTCCGGGAAATGCCGCGGGGAGCGCCTTCACGCCGTCGAGCGCGGCCTGGATTTGCTCGGGGGTCGTGCCTTCCTTCCAGCCGACGGTGACGACGTGGATGACGGACGACGGAGCGGTTTCGGCTGACGTCGTGACGGCGCCGAGCGAAACGACTACGGCGGTGAGGATGGATGCTATCAGTCTCTTCATTGGTTGATCAGGGGTTGGTGTTGTTGGGAAACGGGTAGAGCCCGTCCAAGCTTGGGAGACGCCGCGGGATGGCAATCCGTTTCGCCAATCTGCTCTCTCGACCTGTCAATCACGCCGCAGTCAGCCCGGACACAAGCGCTCATCGACGATCCTTCATTTCGGGCACAAAGTGCGGTCGAGGGGATTGTCGCAAGCGGGTGCCGCCCGAAGGAGAGTGCCTCCAAAATCTCGTTCAAGATATTCACCAGACCCGACTAACTCCTAGAGGTCGACGATCGCCTTGAAGCCACCGTAGGCCATGCGCTTCATGTCGAACGGCGAATCCTTTGGATCCATCATCGCGTGGATGCGCGGATCGGCCATGACCTTCTTGTTCACCGAGTCGCGGTGCTTGCGAGAGTTGTAGATGATGAACGAAAACAGCGCGGTCTCGCCTGCCTTCAGTTTGGCGAGCTTCGGGAAGGTCATCACAATCCCCTCAATCTTGAAGTCATCGCCGACGGACTCGATGAACTCGAGCGCGCCGTGTTCCTTCCAAATCTTGCCCGCTTTCGCGGCCATGACTCGATAGGCCGCGAGCTTGGTCTTGCGAACGGGAATCACGAATCCGTCAACGTAGCGAGGCATGGTCTTCTGGGGTTGAGGTTGAAACGCGCCATGCATGACGCGAAGTCGCGAAGCTACGCAGTTCGCGTGCGTGCACAACCTCCTTGAGGGAAAATTCTTCATGCGCACCCGTGTGCGCGCTCGCGTGACCGCTTTGTTGCGAGGCAAGGCTGCATCAACCTGAATCAAGCATACGCAGAGGTGTTAGCCTTCGCCTCACGAGGCGATGGGGATTTCTCCTAGGTGATTCTCTTGCTTGAGAAATTTTCCTGTCTGAACGGCAACACGTTGGAGACTTGCGGCGCGATTCGGCGAAACTCCAGTGAGATCCGACAGTCTACTCCAATGGTCTCCATTCGCAGCCACTGCGCCGGGGGCACCCAACCCAATACCCAAATCACGACCATGAAAAAGACATTCGGATCTCGAATTGCCATTGCTGCGATCGTTGCGACGTGCGCGACGAACTTTGTTTCCGCCAAGGCGGGCGGAAATGTCGACACCGTGGCGCCGGCGACTTCCGGTGCGACTGCGCAGAACGACACCGCAGATGCGGGCAAGGGTGTGGAGACCGCTGCTGCTGCGGAGGTCGCACGGACACAGCGCGATGTCGAAGCCCGCGCCAAGGCAGCCAAGGAAGTCGACGCATCCGCGGAAGCGGCTGACGGCCGCGCTGGGGCGAGCCAGAGCAGGGGCATCGCCGTCTCGGCGGGCACCGCCGGGACGCAGGTCGCGATTCGCGAGATCACCGCCACGACGCGCGATGCAGTCATCAAGCGCGTCAATGCGACCCGCGAAGAAGTCTCCGGCATCTTAGACAAACTGCGCACGATGGCTGCCGAGAGCCGCGGCGCCGCACGCGAGCGGATCAACGATCTGGTGGGCAACGTGAGAAAGGCCGAGGCAGAGCTTGCCTCCTCGATCCGGGAGATCCAGCGCGTGAAGTCCGAACAGGTCGCCTCGAAGCGCGACAACTTGCTCGAGGATTACCAAGCCTTCGTCGATGCCGCCGCCAAAGCCGAGGCCACATCGGGTGCAGGCACCGAGCTTGTGACCGGCCAGTGACGCAGATAGGTCCGAATGATCGGGGCTTCGTTCGCTAAGGCCCGATGTTTTTGTCTGCGCAGTGGCGTATTGCGGTCGTGTTCGACGAAGGCAGCACCATTGCCGTAGTCCTCGATGCCAACGCCTCCGCGCCTGACGCGAGCGCAAGGGTAACGCCCCATAGCGCGGCACGGCTTATCAGTCCACGATATCGGTTGTATCGAGCGCACTTCCGCTGCTCCAACCCGCCATTATGAAAAGCAAATCCCCTGCCAGATCCGCTGCCATCAGTTCTTCCCGGAGCTGACCGTCATGGAAACAAACCCCCTCAACCATGGCGTCTTGACCGAAAGCGGCGTTGGTATCGGCGCAGTCAGCCGCAAGATGATCCGCGATCGCGCCACCGAAATCGGACTGATCAACGGCCATCCCGCAAGCGAAGTCACCCAGTCCGAATTGGACCAGGCCGAACGCGAGTTGACCGGCGGGCCAACCATCAGACCGAAAACCGCTCTGCTCCAGTCCGCACCCGAGGCCGCCCGTTGGAATCCGGTTCCCGGATCGACGGGGCATCAAGCGCCGGAATCAGGGAGTGAAGATGAGGACGCCGAGGGTCGGAGCGTGGCAGCTCAACTTGTCGAGGAAGGCGTCGGCGAAGCTACGCACGATCAGATGGTGCAAGCCGCCCGAGCCGCCAAAAAGCCCGACAAACCCATCGCTTGATCGTGCCCGGCGCCGATCCGCCGGAACGCATCACCTTCCGCGGACGCGCGCTGGCGAAGTTCCAGTCATGGTGGGAGACATTGACCTTGTAGCTCATTCCGGAAGGACCGCCGCATCGCAAAGCTGACTCTTGCCCATCTCTGCATCGCTAATTCCCTTAAGGCATAGGGATTGCCAACGATTTCCATCGTCTGGGCGATCGCCGAGAAGTGCTCCGCTCCGAGGACTTAGGCAACAGGACGATCGTGGTGGTGCAGAGGGAACTGCATTGTGGGAGACGAGTCGCATAGCCGTCTTGCCGGATGCAATCCGGCGGACTAGCTTCCCGAGCCCGACACACCATGGCTGCAGGCAGATTCGACCCAGATTCTCAGGCTCCCCGGCGCGCTGCGCACGGCTGGCCCTCTCGTGCGATCCGCGGCACACTGCTGATCGGACTGCTTGCGGGCCTCGCGCCCGCAGCGGTCGCAGCCGATGCCGAGCACGTGATACTCGTGCATGGGTTGTGGCGCTCGAGCCGATCGATGATGCCGATGCAGGAGGCGCTCGAGGAGGCGGGATTCGTCGTCCTCAATCTCGACTACCCGTCGCGCACGGCGACGATCGAGGAACTCAGCGAGGAGACGATCGGGCCTGCTCTCGAAAAGTGCCTCGAGGACGGAGCAACAAAGGTGCATTTCGTCACGCACTCGCTGGGCGGCATCCTGGTGCGCAGCTACTTCTCGCGACACTCCGCCGATAACGTCGGCCGCGTCGTGATGCTCGGTCCACCGAACCAGGGCAGTGAGGCGATCGATGTGTTCGAAGAGTTTCCATTGTTCGACGGCATCATGGGTCCAGCGGCTCTCGAACTCGGCACCGACGACGACTCTGTTCCAAACACGCTGGGGAAACCAGCCTTCCCCGTCGGCATAATCGCTGGCAACCGGTCGCTCAATCCGGTCGAAAGCGTGCTGATCCCGGGGAGCGACGACAGTAAAGTCTCCGTCGAGCGCACCATGCTCGATGGCATGACCGACCACATCGTCGTTCCGACCACGCATCCATTCATGATGCGCAACGCAAGGGCGATTCGCGAAACGATCCATTTCCTCACCGATGGTCGATTCAGCCACACCGTCATGGAGCCGATGCGGCGTCCTTCGCGCAGGCGCTAAACGCGTTCGACTTCAACCTGCCCGCCGGCGCCTGCCGTGAAGTTTCAGTGAAGTTGCAGAACTTCCCTGGGCCGATTGAAACCGCGGGCGGATCTGTGGGGTCTGTCATCGCATGAAATCCAGATTCCTTCTCGTGATCGCGTTCGTCGCGGGGTGTTTCACGGTTCCGTCGCAGGCCGAAATTGATGTTAGCATCGCGGCTGAGATTCGTCTTGGCAGGGCTCTGCCGCCACCGCCACCCGAGATCATCATCGTGGAGCCGGTCGGCCCGTCGGGGCCGCCGCCGTGGGCCGCGAGACGCTGGTATCGACGCGACTACGCGTATTACTACTACCCGGAGGGCGACGTGTATTTCCGACCTTCGGACAAGACGTGGTTCTACCTCGATGGCGGCAACTGGCGCGTGGGGAGGCGTCTGCCGGACAGCGTTCGGATCGACTTCGGGCGCTCCGTGTCACTGACACTCCAGTCCGACCGGCCGTACATCTACCACGAGAAAGTCGTCACGTATTATCCGCGCGCTCATTTTTCACGGGTCCGGATCAAGGACCGCCACGACAATCGGGTCGATCGCCGCGACGACCGAAGGGATGATCGCGTAGACCGGCGCGATGACAGGCGGGATGATCGCCGCGACCGCCGCGACGACCGGCGAGATGATCGCAAGGATCGCCGCGACGACCACGGCAAGGGCAAGGGCCGCGACGGTTGATACCAGCGTCCCTTAACAAATAGACTGTCATTGCGAGAGCAGGAGCCCGCCCGGCGGGCGACGAAGCAATCCAGCCGTTTCGACAAGCTCAAGGCCCCGAGCCTGTCGAGGGGCTGGATCGCCGCGGCGCGCTTCCTCCTTCGCCAAGGCTTCGGCGGACACGTCGCGCACCTCGCGACGACAGAGTCTAGAACATTCGGGCGCTTGGTATGAGCTGGGCCCTTGCATTCACTCGCGAGGCGCGGTCCACCTCCGTTTCAGGGCCGCAGATCACTCCACCTGGCGGAGCTGAAGCGTGTCGACGATCTTGCCGCGGGCGAGGGCGTTGGTGATGACGACCGTCCATGTGCCGGGGTCGCACCACTGCTTGCTTTTCAACTGCGCCAGCGCATTGCGAATGGTCTCCTCGGGATCGTCGGAGAACGGCATCATGAAGGGCTCCACGCCCCATGGCAGAAGGAGCTGCCGGAAGATGGACTGCACGTCAGTGAACGCGAAGATTGGCACACCGTGCGCGCGGAGAGCACCTAGCGTGTAGCCGAGGTAGCCGCTGCGGGTGAAGACGACGATTGCGGAATTGCCGAGTTCTTGCGCAAGCACGGCTGCCGAGCGCAGCATCTTCGACTTCGGATCAGTGAGCTGGATCTCACGATTCAGGTCCGTGGCTACCGAGGGCTCGATGCTCGCGATGATGTTCTTCATCACCTGCACAGACTCGAGCGGATACATGCCGGTTGTCGTCTCGCCCGAGAGCATCACGGCGTCCGCTTGTTCGCGAATCGCGTGCGACACATCGGAGATCTCTGCGCGTGTCGGCATCGGCGAGCTGATCATCGATTCAAGAAGATGCGTGGCGATGATGACCGGCTTGCCCGCGGCCCGGCAGGCCGCGACGAGCTGCGTCTGCACGAGTGGCAGCCGATGATAGTCGATCTCGATGCCGAGGTCGCCTCGCGCGACCATGATGGCGTCCGCATCGCGGATGATCTCGACCATGTTTCGCACGCCGGCAGCGTCCTCGATCTTTGCGATGATCTTGGCCGTCGACCCTAGCCCGTCCAGGAAGCGCCGCAGCACGCGCACATCCTCCGCCTGGCGCACAAACGAAAGGGCGACGAAATCGATTCCGGCCTTCACGCCGGCGCGAAGGTCTTCCTCATCCTTCGTGGTCAGGCACGGGAGGTTCACAAAAACGCCGGGCAGGTTGATGTGGCGCTTGGAGGTGATGAACCCGGGCGTGAGCACTTCGCAACGGACGTGAAAGGCGTCCTTTTCAATCACGCGCATGCGAATCAGGCCGCTGTCGACGAGCACCGTGGTGCCGACCTCGAGGTCGCCGGGCAGTCCCGGGTAGTTGACCGAGACGGCGGGCATGTCGCCGGTAGGCTGTGCCGACTCGATGTGGAACTCGAAGCGATCGCCGGTCGCCAGCTTGATGGCTGTCTCGACGGACCCGGTGCGGATCTCCGGGCCCTTCACATCCATCATCACGCCCACGTGGCGATCGACCTCGCTCGAGACCTCGCGGATAAACCACATCGCATCGTCGACCCACTGGTGGGTCGCATGCGCCATGTTGAGCCGCAGGATGTCGACGCCGGCGACGATCAGCTTGGCCAGCATCTCCTTCGACTCAGTGGCCGGCCCGAGTGTCGCGATGATCTTCGTCTGCCGAAAGTAGGAAGGCACGGGCGGGATAAACAGCACGGTATCGCGGCGAGCGCCAGCGGATTGTTGCGGCAATGAGTCCGGCATTGTGGAGGGCGTCCGACGGCATTGCGTCTGCATCGACGATTGCTGATCAGGGTGCCGAGGAACGGAAGCAGCCCCGCGGGGTCTTCGAATTGGAGCTGAGCCGCATTCTGGTCGACGGCCGAGACGATCGAAATGAACCAAACTGAGTTTCTCAAGAGCCCGGTTTACCGGCAGTTCAGGCGCGTCGTGATTCTGATCACGGGCGGAATGGTGCTGCTCATCGGCATCGCGCTCCTCGTGTTGCCGGGTCCGGCGATCGTCGTGATTCCCATCGGCCTCTCCATCCTGGCATTGGAGTTTGCCTGGGCCCGGCGCTGGAAGCGGCGTGTTCGCGAGCTGTGGCAGCGGTCAAAGGACAAGTTCGGCACTTCTTCGAAAGGCAGTGCGCCGCGATGAAGTGAGTTCGAGCCGTCACACTTCGCGGAATGGCTATCGAGGGTGAGTTTTGATCCAGAGGCCAAATCGACCGACGGGATCGACCTTCTGTTCAGCGTGTGCGACTCCGGCGCGATGGCACGCGGCTTCAAGGATGCGCTCGACGCAGGCAAGGTATTACGCCATCGTGCTGGTGACAGCGAACATCGTCCGGAGCGGCACCCTCACACCGTTCAGGACTAACCAAGGATCGGCCTATGAACATTGTGAGGGAACTGCGCGCACTTAACAACCGGTCGACCCAGCGTTCGGCCTTCCACAGTCAATTCACATTGAAGTCGAGCCAGTCACTGCGTGCTGCATTGTTGGCTTTGTTCGCCGTCCTGAACCCTGCGGTAGCGTTCGCGGATCCATTCGAGGTCCTCTTCGACTTTCCGACGATTGCAGGTGAGACCCCCGTTTCGTCACGCGTGGCTCTTGCCAGCAACGGACGATTCTACGGTTTTGCCGAGTTCGATCCCTACACCATGTCGCCAATGCCTTATTCGGTTGCGAAAGACGGAACAGAATACAGGACGCTGGGAATGATGAACCCGATGGCTGGAGAGGTCCCGTTTAGTCAACTTGTGGAAGGAGCCGACGGTCGACTTTACGGCGTGGCATACGGTGGCGGGACCTCATACCCATTTGGCGGCACTGTTTTTTCCATCGACCCGGATGGATGGAACATCAACGTGCTTCATCGGTTTCTCGGTGGCGAAGGTGTGAGCCCTGCGGCCGGATTGATACGAGGTGCGGACGGCGTGTTCTACGGCACGACAAAGGAAGGAGGCCTGCATGGAGCGGGCACGGTGTTCGCAATCGGAGGGGACGGGACCGGCTACACAGTCCTTCGTCATTTGAACTCATCGACCGACGGAGCTCATCCGATGACGCGATTGATGCAAGGGGTTGATGGTCGACTTTACGGCACGACCTACGACGGAGGACCGAACGGTCGCGGCACGTTGTTCGCGCTCGACACGGATGGCACGGACTTCTCGGTGATCTACGATTTCGTTTCCCTTCTCGGGCCGAACTCGGGAGTAGTGCAGGGATACGATGGCCGGCTTTACGGGACTTGCCGTTCCGGCACCTACACCAAGGGAACGATCTACGCTATCGGCACGGATGGCACCGGAGTCACGGTCTTGCGCCATTTCAATCGGCCGACGGATGGAGGATTCGGAGACATTGTCCTTGGTCCGACTCGTGGCATGGGGGATCTGGTTGTCGGGCATGACGGCAGATTGTTCGGCAATTTGCCGTCGGGTGGTGCCAACGGCGGCGGCACTGCATATGCGATTCAGCCCGATGGGACTGGATTCAAAGTGCTGCATGCATTTGGTGCCGGAGGTGACAGCGGGCACCCGATCGGTGGATTGGTGCAAGACGGCGAGGGGCGCCTCTATGGCGTGACATCAAGTGGGGGTGCGAATGATTGTGGCACCTTGTTCGCGATTGACCCGATCCCGGATCTCGCTCCTTGGATCGACAGTCCGCTCATTGCAGGAGCGTCCTATGGCCGTGCATTCAGCTACACAATCACCGCGACGAGATCGCCGACAGAATTTGACGCGCTCAATCTTCCCACAGGCCTTTCCGTCGACAACACGACCGGCGTCATTTCCGGAGCACCACTTCAGACGGGCGTATTCGCCGTGACGCTTGCCGCCTCGAACGCGTTCGATACCGGTTATGCCGACCTGCAATTGTGGGTTAATCGGGCAAGCGCCGCCGTCTACATCGCGGACACAACTTTCGAATTCGACGGTTCACCGAAATCGGTGACGGTGACGACGACGCCGAGCGACCTCTTGACGTTGGTCACCTACGACGGAAACTCCGCGCCTCCTTCGGCGGTGGGCTCCTACGAAGTTGTCGCGACCATCGACGAGCCGAACTACTACGGCACTGCTTCTGCGACACTCACGATTCTCCCTGCGGGTCAGCCCAAGATCATCCAGCAGCCTCAAGACCAAACCGTGACCGCAGGCAAGAACGTGACCTTCTCAGTTGGAGTATCGAGCCCGACTTCGGTCAACTACCAGTGGCTTAAGGACGGCGTGACGATCAGCGGTGCCACGGCGGCGACTCTGCGCATCAACAAAGTGAAGGCAGTCAATGCCGGCGTGTATAGCGTGGTCGTGACAAATGCGGTGGGAACCGTAACAAGCGCCGGCGCTGCGCTCACGGTTACCGCCCCGCCGGCGATTACGGTGCAACCCGTCTCGGCGACCGCATCCCCAGGCGAGTCTTTGACCTTCACGGTCGCCGCGGCGGGCTCAGGCCCGTTGAGCTATCAATGGAGAAAGAATGGGACACCGATCTCCGGCGCGACCTCAGCAACGCTTATCCTCGCGAACATTCAGACGGGTGACGCAGGCGGTTACGATGTCGTCGTTTCCAACGCATATGGTTCGATCACGAGCAGCACGGCGACACTTTCCGTTGTCGTGGCCGCCGCGCCCGTCATCACGCAGCAACCGCGCAGCGTGACTGTGAAGGCGGGACGAAACGTGACTTTCAGCGTCTTTGTCTCGAGCCCGTCGCCAGTGACTTACCAATGGTTCAAAGACGGAGAGACCCTTGCCAGTGCCACTTCCTCCACGCTTCAACTACCGAAGGTGACGACAGCCGCCAGCGGCGCCTACATTGTCGTTGTCACCAACTCGTCAGCATCTGTGACCAGCGAACCCGCGATTCTGACGGTGAAGTGACCTTTGATTGCCTTGTCTCGAGCAGCCGGCGTCCGCCTGGGAATCAAGAACCCGGAGTCAGCCACCCCATGTTTCCGGGAGGAAACAAATTGAATCGCGCGGCGAGTTGTTCTGACTGGGGCTACGATCTCCATGAATATCCGCAAGGCATTGATCACCGCTGCGAATCCCCGCCAGCGTCAACTTCCCCTTCAAACGCTGGTCGGCCCGGAGGGCGAGGCGAGGTCTGCGCTGCGGCTCATTCTCGAGGAGGCCGCGGGTGCGGGCGTCGAGGAGTTCTGCATCGTGGTCTGCCCCGGCGATGAACCGGCCTACGGCGAGGCATGCGGTCCATTGCGCTCTCGCGTGCATTTTGCCGTGCAACAGGAACCGCGCGGCTACGGGCATGCCGTGCTCTGCGGCCGCGATTTCTGCGGGACCGGACCTTTCCTCCACCTCGTCGGCGATCACCTGTCGGTTGCGGATGGCAAGGTGAGTTGTGCCCGCCAGTTGATCGACATCGCCGTGGCGGAGAACGCCTCGGTTTCGGCCGTCCAGCCGACACGCGAAAACCTGCTCACATCATTTGGCGCGGTCGGCGGCAAACTCGTCGGTCGCGATCTCCCGCTCTACCAGATCGAGAAGGTTCTTGAAAAGCCGACGCCGACCCAAGCCGAGCAGGAGTTGATCGTGCCTGGCCTGCGCTCGGGATTCTTCCTGTGCTTCTTCGGCATGCATGTGCTCGATGCCGAGATCTTCAGCGTGTTGGACCGGCAGCTCGCCGCCGCGCCTGACCAGAGGCTCAGCCTCTCGCCTGCGCTTCAGGCGCTCGCGGAGCGGAAGCGCTACCTCGCGTTCTCCGTGGCAGGGCAGCGCTACGACATCGGTTCGCCCTACGGCCTGCTATTTGCCCAGCTCGCACTCGCGCTCGCTGGAAGCGAGCGCGACGTGGTGCTCACGCAGATCGTTGAACTTCTCGCGCAACGTCCGCGCTGAGCCATGACCGGACGCATCACCGACATCATCAACGGAGCCGACCCTGCACAGCGCGATTTCGCGGTGGACAGTTGGTGCAAGGGCAAGTCGCTCGCCGAGCTGCTCGCCGCCGCAGCCGAGCTCGATGCCTACCGCAAGCTCGAGACGAATCTCTACCACCGCGTGCGCGCGCTGTTTTTTCTGAGTGCGCTTCATCGCTACCACCTGCCGGCGCGGCCTGAACTGCCTCGCTCCGGTCGCATTCCCTACGCGGGTTTCACGCATCTGCTCGAGCGGCGGTTCGAGGAGGCGATCTCTGTTTTCCAACACGACGTCGCAGCGACCGGCCAAAGCGAAACGCTCTCGAGTGCCCTCGCCGCTGCGTATCACGCGCTCGCATTCCAGACGCTTTCCGACCAGGTCCGTCGCACCGTGCGCTCCACGCGTGGGAACGCCTGGATGTTCCGCCTCGGCCACCCGCTCGACCAGCCGTTGCGCGTTCGACCGGAGCTGCTCGCGCGACCGGAGCCCACCGCACCGCTCCCGTTGCTGCAGGAAACGACGCCGGTGCGCATGGACCTCACGCACTGCGGGTGGAGCGACATTTTTTTCCTCGGCATGGATTTTCCCGAGGGCGCGCGCGTGCTCAACGTTTCGATCGACCTCGGCGTGCACGGGCGCGATGCGAGTCCGTCGCCGCCGGTCGAGGCGTATTTCCGCGTCATCGACGAGCCGGTCATCAGGCTCGCGAGTGTCGACCTCGATGCAGTCGCATGTGTCGACTCGATCGACGAGGTCTTCGACTTCGGCCGCGACTATCTCGGCTTGTTGAAGGCGGCGGTGATCGCGGCGGGAATCGTCCCTTCTGGCATCGAGCGCTCAGGGACGAGTCTCGCGGATCTTCTCGGCCGGATCTTCGGGCCCGGACGCGGCTTCGAACTGGTGAGCAACGTCCACCGGATTCCGAAAGGTTCGCGGCTCGCTGTCTCAACAAATCTCCTGGGTGCCCTCATCGCCGTGTGTATGCGCGCGACAGGTCAGATCGCATCGATCACGGGCCCATTGCAGGAGACCGAGCGCCGCATGGTGGCCGCGCGTGCGATTCTCGGGGAGTGGCTCGGTGGCTCCGGCGGCGGCTGGCAGGATTCCGGCGGCTTGTGGCCTGGCATAAAACTCATCGAGGGGGTCGCGGCTCAGACCGGCGACGCCGAGTATGGCATCAGCCGCGGCTGCTTGTTGCCGAGGCACACATTGCTTGGGCACGATCGCGTGCCCCCTGAAGCCCGCGCAAGGTTGCAGGAGTCGCTCGTGCTCGTGCATGGCGGGATGGCGCAGAACGTCGGTCCGATCCTCGAGATGGTGACCGAGAAATATTTGCTCCGCGGCGAGGCAGAGTGGGCGGCGCGGCGCCGCGCGATCGCCACGCTCGACGACATCCTCGGTCTGCTCAGCCGCGGCGACATCCGCGCGCTTGGTCGCGCGCTCACGGAGAATTTCACCGGTCCGCTGCAGACGATCATCCCATGGGTCACCAACCTCTACACCGAGCGCCTCATCGCCGACGCGCGGCGCGACTTTGGCGACGACTTCTGGGGTTTTTGGATGCTCGGTGGCATGTCGGGCGGCGGCATGGGTTTCATCTTCGCACCGGAGCGGCGCGCCGCTGCGCAAACGCGGTTGCAGGAAATCATGCTCTCGGCGAAGCGCGACCTGCAGGCAGCTCTGCCGTTCGCGATCGATCCGGTGGTCTATGATTTCGCGGTGAACGAAACCGGCTCAAAAGCAACGATGCTCACGGGCGACGCAGCGCTGCTGCCGGTGAGCTACTACGAGCACTCGCTTCCGGGCCTGTTGCGTCGCGAGGCGCGCGAACTCTCCACTCGCGAGCGCGGCGACCTGCAGCAGTTCAGCCGCGCCGCGCGATCGCGTCCCACGTTTGTGGCCGCGATGCCGGCGCTGCTCGAGCGCTTGTTGCCGGCCGCGACCGATGGCTCCGGCGCTGCCCGTCCGCTCAACCGGTTGCTCGAGGAGAACGGATTTGATCGCACGCAACACGAGCACATCCGCACCGATTTGCGCGCGGGCCGGATCGGCCTCGCGAGCAACAGGCTGCCGACGAACACGCTCATCGAGGATGTGGCTTCGAAAAATCTGTTTGATGCAACCAGGTCGGAGCTCGTAGTTCCGCCTTCAGGCGGCATCGGCGCCCCGGACCGCCTAAAGGCGGAACTACAAACGGAAGGCGAGGCCGCACTCCGCCGCGGCGAGGTGGCTGTCGTCACCTACGCAGCCGGCGTTGGCAGTCGCTGGACACAGGGTGCGGGTGTGGTGAAGGGCCTGCATCCGTTTGCGCGTTTCGCGGGGCGGCATCGGAATTTTATCGAGGTGCATCTCGCGAAAACGCGTCGTGCCTCACGCACAGCAGGCGCGGCGATTCCGCACGTGTTCACCACGAGTTACCTCACGCACGATCCGATCGAAAAGTTTCTGCACGGCGTGGCGGGTGATCGTTGGGGCAGGGAAGTTTTTGTTTCGCCCGGCCGTTCCATCGGGTTGCGGCTCGTGCCCACCGTGCGCGACCTGCACTTCGCTTGGCAGGAGACGGCGCAGCAGCGCCTCGACGAGCAGAAGGAGAAGATGCGCGAGAGCGTGCGCGCCGCGCTCGCCGGCTGGGCTCGTGGGCTGGGGGAGGGTGCCGACTACACAGACAATCTGCCCGGGCAGTGCCTCCATCCCGTCGGCCACTGGTTCGAAGTGCCGAACCTGTTGAAGAACGGAGTGCTCGCGAAGCTTCTCGCCGCGCAGCCGCAGCTCCGCACTTTGCTTGTGCATAATATCGACACGCTCGGAGCGACGCCCGATGCCGCGATGCTTGGCTGGTTCCGCAGCACGGGCGCGACGCTCGGGTGGGAAATGATTGCCAAGCGCATCGAGGATCACGGCGGCGGACTCGCGAGCGTTGACGGGCGCGTGCGGATCGTCGAGGGCATGGCGCTGCCGCAGGAGGAGGACGAGTTCAAGTTGTCCTACTACAACGCCAACACCTGCTGGATCGATATCGACCGTCTGCTCGCGCTCTTCGGACTCGGCCGAGGAGATCTCGGTGACGTTGAGAAGACGTCGGCCGCCGTGCGCACTGTGGCAGCGCGCATGCCGACCTACGTGACGATCAAGGAAGTGAAGAAGCGCTGGGGCGAAGGGCAGGAGGATGTTTATCCAGTCGCACAATTCGAAAAACTCTGGGGCGACATGACCGGCCTAGCCGAGTGCTCAAACGCCTTTGCCCTTGTGTCACGCGCCCGCGGCCAGCAACTCAAGGACCAAGCCCAGCTCGACGGCTGGCAACGCGATGGATCCGCCGCAGGCATCGCCGCGCTGTGCGACTGGGAGTAGGCGAAGCTTTCGTTGAAGTACCAGCGCCGAATTCACATCTGTGAATTTTTCTGGATCCCAGTTGCATTTGGCCCCGGATATCGAGGTTAGTGGGGCAAGAACCAGAGCCGATTTCCGTGGTCGCATGTGCTGCGAGCCCCTCATCCCGTGTCGGCAGGACAAAGGAGAATGATCGGTGTCCAATCGCGGACTGGCTCGTTGACGATGCTCACTCACTTGGGCTGACTCCGCGGCCACCACCACAACCATGGACTGGCTCTCTGATCCCCAAATCTGGGTTTCCCTTCTCACGCTGACGGCGCTCGAGATCGTGCTCGGCATCGACAACGTCATCTTCATCTCGATCCTCGCCGGCAAACTCCCGCACGCGCAGCAGGACAAGGCGCGCAAGCTCGGCCTGAGCCTAGCGCTCGTCACTCGGATCATTCTCCTCTTCAGCATCACCTGGGTTATGGGCCTGACCAAGGTGCTCTTCGTCCTTCCCCTCGTGCACGTGGACGTGACGGGCAAGAGTCTCATCCTCCTCTTCGGCGGCCTGTTTTTGATCGGCAAGAGCGTGATGGAGATTCACGAGAAGCTCGAGGGGCCAGACGGACACGCCACGGCCGCCGCGAAAGGCGCCACTTTCCGGAGCACGATCATCCAGATACTGCTACTCGACATCGTGTTCTCCCTCGACTCGGTCATCACAGCAGTGGGCATGGCCGACCATATCTGGGTCATGATCGTCGCCGTCACTGTCGCGCTCGGAGTGATGCTCGCCTTTGCGGGCGCGATCAGCGATTTCGTGAACCGGCATCCAACTCTGAAGATGCTCGCGCTGAGCTTCCTCATCCTCATCGGAGTGATGCTGGTCGGCGAATCGCTCGGCCGACACATTCCGAAAGGCTACATCTACTTCTCCATGGCATTCGCTTTTGGCGTCGAGATGCTCAATCTGCGCATCCGCGGTAAGACCAAGCCGGTTGAACTGCACCAACCGTATCGGTGAGTTTGGGGTCTGGGGTCTCGGATCTGGGATCTGGTTCGGAAGGTTGCACGCGATCTCCGAGCTGTGATTGTCCGAAGATTCGATTCGAAATGGCGCCAATGAGCGGAGAACAGCGGATTCATTTCTTAGCTCTGCCTGCTGGCCGGCAGAGCAAAACGACTTCGTGGATGTGCTGGAGTTCCATCAAGCCGTCCGTCCATTTCAAACGTTTCTGGAGGAGAAGGCCGAGTGGAAAAAAAAGCCAGTTGTAGCAGCGAAGCGCCGCGACCGGATGCCGGGTAAGCCCAAGGACCGCAAATCGCAACAGGCGCGGATTGTTGGATTGCATGCCGAAGACCGCGCTTCTCTCGACCCCAAGCCCATGGGACTCGAGCAATGCCTGAAGTGCAGCCGGCTCGTATCGACGCGCGTGTCCCACGTGCTCATCGAACGCGGTCCAGAACGTTGGATGCAGCGGCACGGAGAATAGCAGGTGTCCGTCTGGTTTCAGCACGCGGGTGAGCTCGCCAAACACCCGGAGGTCATCCTCGACATGCTCGATCACGTCAAAGGCAGTCACGAGATCGAAGCTTTCATCGTCAAACGGCAGCGCGGTGATTTCGCCAATTCGGGCGAGGCCACCGGCGTCGTTGAGCCGCTCGACAGCGGACGGGCTAAGATCGAGAAAGTGCGTGCCAGCGACCGGCAGGCGAGGACGCAGTCCCGGGCCGACCTCCAGACGCTGCGGGGAGCCAGGCAACAACTTTGAGATCAACGGCCATGTGTTGAAACGTTCAGGCCGGGTCAGGTAGGTCTTTGACCACAGAGCATCATAGAACTTGCTGTTCCGGGCGGCGAGTGCGCGTGAGACTTCAGTCATGGTGGCGCGGGTTTGATCTCAAAATTCAGACGCGGAGCACATCGGGCATTTCGGACGATTCCGAGCGGATCCAATTAGCGCTGACCCAGCGGAGATTTGCGATTCGAGATTACGGCCTGTTTTTGCGAGTATTCGTGTCTCTCTCTTGAAGCCCAAATGGCAAACGGAGGCGGACTCAAGACGACGAGAATGGGAACGAGGTAGACTGCGGAGGGATTGAACCTGCACGCGTTATGGGATTGATTCGCCGGGATGCTTCAGACTGCGGACAACGTCACCGTGATGGAACTGGCCCGGATGATTGATCACTCGCTTCTTCATCCGACCATGACCGATGCGCAGATCCGCGCCGGTCTCGCGATCGCGCGCCGGTGTTCCTGTGCCACTGCGTGCGTGAAGCCCTATGCCGTGCCGATGTCGGCCGCGGCACTGGCCGGCTCTGACGTCGGCGTTTGCGCGGTGGTTGGCTTTCCGCATGGCAACAGCCATCCCGAGCTGATCGCGGCCGAGGCGATCCGCGCCATCTCCGAGGGCGCCACGGAAATCGACATGGTGGCCAACACGGGCAAGGTGCTCGGCGGCGAGTGGGCCTGGGTTGCCGATGAGTTGAGAGCCGTGAACGCCGCCTGCGTGTCGCGCGGCGCGATCCTCAAGGTGATCTTCGAAAACGACTACCTGCAAGATGAGCACATCATCCGGTTGTGCGAATTGTGCACGGAAGTCGGTGTCGCATTCGTGAAGACCTCGACCGGCTACGGCTTCGTGAAGCAAGCGAACGGTGACTACAACTATCGCGGAGCGACCGACGATCGCTTGCGTCTCATGCGAGAACACTGCGGCCCCGGAGTGCAGATCAAGGCGGCTGGCGGAGTGCGCTCCCTCGACGATATGCTGCGGGTCCGCGCGCTTGGTGTCACCCGCATCGGCGCGACGGCTACGGAAGCGATTCTCGAGGAAGCTGTGCACCGCGGGATCCCGGGCCCGATCCCAGTGGGAATGGCGGCGACTCGGGTCTAGGAATTTGGATCTAGGATCTAGGATCTCGGATCTGGGATCTCGGGCCCGGGAGCTCGGGTCTCGGATTTAGGTCCTTGGAGATGGCATCATGGAGGTTTGACGTCGCGGTCCGGCCCGGTCATCAGGGGATGGCCCGCCTCCCCCGGAC